>CAZKDJ010000083.1:0-16535 GCA_964551295.1 uncultured Anaerolineales bacterium
AGTAAGTCGGATTGCCAATCCGACCTACATTCCCCCAAGATATTGAGATGATACAGCAATTACCCAATTTCTTGACACAGGAAAGCAAATCGTGTATAATGTTGTACGGTGGCTTAGCCACTATACAACACTCAGAGAAAGGAGCCCAGGTATGGCGCGAAGACTCGTCCGCGACCCCATCTACCAGCAGTTGAACCAAGCGCTGCGGGACATGATCCGCGACAAAGAGTTCGCGGTCGGCGACCAGTTCCTCACCGAGCGCCAGATCTGCGAGCAGTTTGGCGTCAGCCGGGCGACGGCGAACAAGGCCCTCTCCAATCTCGTCGCCGAGGGGGTGCTCGAGTTCAAGAGAGGCGTGGGCACCTTTGTGCGCGGCGGCATCCTCGATTACGACCTGCGGGCGCTGGTGAGCTTTACGGAAAAGGCCATCGTGGCGCAAAAGACGCCCGCTACCCAGGTGCTGCTGCTCGAAGCGACGCTGGCCAAGGACGCCGCCACCGACGTTGCGGAGAAGCTGCACATAAAGCCGGACGAGGTCGTCCACTACATCGAGCGCCTCAGGCTGGCGGACGACGTGCCCGTCATCCTGGAGCATCGCTACGTCGTCACCAAGTTCTGCCCCGACCTATCGAAGGCCGACGTCGCCGGCTCCCTGTTCGCCGCGTGGACGGAAAAGTACAAGCTGGACGTCACCGGCGCTGACCAGACGATCCGCGCCGTGCCCATCCGCGGCAAAGAGGCCAAACTGCTCCACGTGCGCAGCGGGGCCGCCGGTCTGCTGGTGACGGCCACCGGCTACCTGAGCGGCGGCGTGCCCCTGTGGTGGGAGCAGACCCTGTACCGTGGAGACGCCTACGAGTTCCACAACCGGCTCGGCCCCATCCAGACCGCGCGGCCGGCCGCGGGCACCCTTCTCGATATCAAGGGCCAGAAGGAAGCGTAAAATGGCACGACGCACCATCCCTCTTACAGACGCGTTGTACGATTACATGCTAGCCGTCTCACTGCGAGAGCCTGACGTGCTGCGACAATTACGGGAGATGACGGCTCACCACGAGATGGCGGAATGCCAGATCTCCCCCGAGCAGGGGCAGTTTATGGCCCTGCTGGTCAAGCTCATCGGGGCCAGGCGGACGCTAGAGGTGGGCACGTTCACCGGATACAGCGCGGCGTGGGTGGCGCTGGCGCTGCCGGACGATGGGCAGGTCATCGCCTGCGACGTGGACGAGGAGTGGACGGCCGTCGCCCGGCGATACTGGGAAAAAGCCGGAGTAGCGGACAAGATCGACTTACACCTAGCTCCGGCGGTGGAGACATTGAAAAAGCTCGTGCAAACAGGGCAGGAAAACAGCTTTGACTTTGCGTTCATCGATGCCGACAAGCCGAACTATGACGCCTACTACGAGTATTGCCTAAAGCTGGTGCGTCCCGGCGGCTTGATCGCGCTCGATAACACGCTGGCACAAGGTCGCGTGTTGACAGATTTAACGAGCGAATACGCACAGACCATACGAGCCCTGAACGAAAAGCTACACGCAGATACCCGGGTAGACATCAGCCTGGTGCCGATAGCGGATGGGCTGACGCTCGCCTACAAGCGGCAGCGTGCAACCCAATAATCACGATCAAAGAAAGGAGCAAACGATGGCAGACAAAAAAGTACGCGTAGCGGTCAACGGTTACGGCGTCATCGGCAAGCGCGTGGCCGACGCCGTCAAATTGCAGCCCGACATGGAACTCGTCGGCGTGGGCGACGTGGTCAGCGACTATCGCGTCAAGGCCGCGGTGGTTCACGGTCTGCCCATCTACGCCTCACTGGCGGAAAAAGCCGGCGAGATGAAGGCAGCGGGCATCCCGGTCGCCGGCACGCTGGACGACTTGCTGGCCCAGGTGGACGTGGTGGCGGACTGCACGCCCAAGGGCATCGGCACCAGGAATCTGGAGCGCTACCGCGCCGCCGGGGTGAAAGCTATCTACCAAGGCGGCGAGAAGCATAGCCTGACCGGCCACTCCTTCGTCGCCCAGGCCAACTATGCGTCGGCGCTGGGGCGGGATACGACGCGCGTGGTCTCGTGCAACACCACCGGCACGGTGCGCACGTTGGTCGCGCTGCGCGACGCCGGTCTGTTGAAGAAAGCGCGCGGCGTGCTGGTGCGTCGCGCCACCGATCCGTGGGAGTCGGACCACGGCGGCATCATGAACACCGTCGTGCCCGAGCCGCACATCCCCAGCCACCAGGGACCGGACGCCCAGACGGTGGTGCCGGAGCTGGACGTGATCACCATCGCGGCCAAGGCGGCCCACACACAGACCCACAATCACTACTGGATCGTGGAGCTGACCCGGCCGGCCAGCCGCGAGGAGGTGCTCGACGTCTTTCGCGCGGCGCCGCGCGTGGCCTTTATCCGCGTCAGCGACGGCATTGTGGCCCTCAATTCCACTATCGAACTGATGAAGGACCTGGGCCGCCCGAGAGGGGATATGTGGGAGGTCGCCCTGTGGGAGGACATCCTCACGGTGAACGGGACCGAGCTGTACTACACCTACCAAGTCTATAATGAGGCCATCGTCGTGCCGGAAACTATCGATGCCATCCGCGCGCTGACTGGACTGGTGGAGGACGGACGCGAGTCGATGCGCATCACCGATGAGACGATGGGTTTGCAACAAGCGTTCTTGATCTAGCGGAGGCGCTATGAAGAGAACAACAGCGACCGTCGCGCGCGTGACCGGCACGTGCAATGCGGGCTACCAGGTGGGCGACCGGATCATCGTCGACCGCGCCACGGCCTGCATCGACAAGACCCGCTCGGACCAGTTGTGCATCTTTGCCCTCAACGGTATCCTGGCCAACATGTGCCGTCTCGAAACCGGCGAGACCCTGTTGGCTTCGTGTCCCGACCCGGCCACGGGCCTGGGCGGAAACGTGATCTTTAGCCTCACGCAGGAGGAGGAGCATGATCCAAGTCGTGGCCAGTCCTAGCCGGATCTTCGGAGCCTGTCCCGCGGGGTACCGCATGGGCGACGAGATGGTCATCGACGGCAAAACCGTCCGCGCGACAAAAGGCCCTATTTGCTACGTGGCCCTCTCGGCCTTTACCTGCCAGGTGGGGCAGATCCAGCGCGGCGAGCGCGTGACCAACCATCTTTCCTGCCCCGGCTGCGGCTCCGACCTCGATCACGACAACCGCGTCGTCTTTGTCCTGAGCAACGCCCAAACGCGGGACCTGTCGCACAAGTTCTCGGTCTACAACTGGGCGCGCATCGACGGCCGGGCCACCAAGGCCTCGGCGCGGTACTGCGAGCTGAGCTGGCAGCTCACCCAAGCCGGGAAATACGCCGAGGCGGAGCAGGCCATCGAGGAAGCCACAAAACACCTCAAACCCACACCGCACGAGGAGTAACGAACGATGGATTACACCTACACGCAGATCGCCAAAATGATCGACCACTCGCTGTTGAACCCGACGCTGACCACTGAGGCGCTGGAGCGCGGCTTGCAGGTGGCGCTGGATTACGATGTGGCCAGCGTGTGCATCATGCCGTACTACCTCAAGCGCTGCGCCGAGGCGCTGGCGGGCTCCACCGTCAAGGCCAGCACGACCATCGGCTTCCCCCACGGCGGGCACACCACGGCGGTCAAGGTGACCGAGGCGGAGCGCGCCCTGGATGATGGCGGCCAGGAGCTGGACATGGTGGTCAACATCAGCCAGGTGCTCAGCGGCGCGTGGGATGACGTGCGCGAGGACATCCGCGCCGTGATTGACGTCACCCACGCCCACGGGCAGCAGGTCAAGGTCATCTTTGAGAACTGCTACTTGGAGGACGGGCACAAGATCAGGCTGTGCGAGATCTGCGGCGAGCTGGGCGCCGACTGGGTCAAGACCTCGACCGGGTACGGCACCGGCGGCGCGACGGACGCGGACCTAATCCTGATGCGCAAGCACAGCCCTGCCCGGGTGCAGGTCAAGGCCGCCGGGGGCGTGCGCACGCTGGACCGGCTGCTGGAGGTACGGGCATTGGGTGTGACCCGCTCCGGGGCCTCTCGCACGACGACGATCTTGGACGAGTGCAAGCGCCGATTGGGACTATGACGAAAGAAACCGGGTTTTTCAGAAAAACCCGGTTTCTGGCTGTGCGAAGACTTGCGCTACCTGAACAAATCTGAATGCGAGCCCGTTCTGACCAGCACGATCTCACTCTCAGTCGATTCATAAATCAACAACCAGTCAGGCTCGATGTGGCACTCCCGTGTGCCTTTGTACTGCCCAACCAAAACATGATCGCGATACTTTGATGCCAGTCTTTGCTCTCTTACCAGACTTGCGATCATATCCTTCAGCTTTTCCAGATCTTTGCCCTGCCGCTGCATTCGCTTGACGTCGCGCTTGAATTGCGATGTCCGCCTGATCGCCTTCATCAGATCCCCAAATCCTCAAACAGGTCGTCAAGCGTGTTAAAGCTCTCAAGCCCCTGGCGCGCCCTCGCCTGCTCCAATGCCTCCACAGTGACATCGTTGGGCACCCGCACCGCAAAGGGCAGTCCGCGCTCTAGTTCTACCTGCTTGTAGAACAGCGTGATGGCCTGCGTGGCCGTCAGGCCCAACTCATTGAACACCTCTTCTGCACCATGCTTGAGATCGGGATCGATCCTGGCTGAAATAACCGCCGTCTTGGGCATCGCGAACACCTCCGACTGGATTGTACTGCTACTGTATATACATTATACCGATTTCCAGAGCACTGTCAAGCGGAATGAGCGACAAAGATGTATTTGTCCCTGGATGCAATAGGCATCCGGGGCAGCTTCACATTCAACGCAGGCAATGCAGACGTGGATTCCAATCCGCGCTGCGCCTTCGCGCACTTGGAAAGCGCGGCTACAACCAATCAGGAACTTGATCTCCAGTCAACTCGGAACGATTCTGTCTACCACAAGCTGAATCACACTAAGGTAAAACTCAAGGTAAGACAGCGGGGGAGACGGCGGAATTACTCTTCCAGTTCGCGAAGAATGAGGTATTGTCATTGCGAGGAACCCCCCAATAGTGAGATTCGGAGGATAGGTTCCGAGTTCTCCTCGGATGAGCCTTTGAAATCTTTCCCAGCTATAAGCTGAAGAGTGGGCGATAGCATTGCGGATGGTCTGAATATCTTGAAGCTTGCTCTGTTGGCTTTTCAGTGCGCCGGAGTAAGGTTTGCCATTCTCAAAAAAGCGTTCTGCACGGCCAATCACATTTTGGAATTTCGACCAGTCTGCATAGTCTCTACTCTCTGTAACAACAATCTGTTCCGCCACTTTGCGGGTAGGCGGATATGCGTAGCGTTTCGGAGTCCGTCCTCTAGGTGGGTCCTTTCCCCAGAGGTATAGAATGAACGATTCTTCAAGAAACGCTTCCCACGCTGAGAAGGCCCGCAGAAAAGCCATCTCGGTAACCATCTCCATATGAGGCACTGTGAACTTCGGCACACCCTTGGGGGTTGGTATGGAAACCCACTGTTGTGCCGCCGCAGCAAATTGCTCCATTTGACCTAGTTGCTTGATTAGAGAGGTCAGAGTCGTACCCAACTTGTGATGTGCCATACACCATCCTATTCAAGAGCCTCAACCATCCGCTGGCAGATGTAACGGGTTCGAATTCGACGATTTTCGGCATGGACCCAGTGAACAGTATAAGCTTTATAGAACCTGCGCTCCTCACCAGTGAGGGGGTCGAAGTCTTCGATAGCTTCCTCGTCTACTTCTTCTCCATACACTTCCTCTGCGGGTTCCCCTGCTTCTATCCGTTGTCGTCTTTCCTCTTCTTCTTCTAGTTTTTTGAAAACCTCTTCTACCTTCTCCAAAGCAACTCGCAACTTGGGATAGTCTGACTGCTTGAAAGACCTTCGCTCGCATTCCATATCTGGCAATCCAAATTGCAAATGATAGACAGAACAAAACAGCGGATAAAGGAGCCTTGGTTCGCTAAACTTGGAGGCTGCGAGATCGGTTCCCATAATGCCGCCAATAGTGTCCATAGCCTCGCGGAATCTCTTCACTAGAGTCTCGCGATGCGCGAACTCATCGTCGTGGTCCTCGTAGAAATTGTCAATCAAACGCTTGCTTCTTTCCCGAATTCCTACCGACATTGCTATAAGCAATTCGGAGACAAACTCAGCCTCAGCCATTCGCAGAATATTCCGATCAGAGAATATCCCGTTAATTTGCCAGAAAGTCATAAACTCACTTGAAAGAGTGTAAACCGTTGTCTTGAACTCACCGAAGAACTTTGCATTCCTAAGTTCCTGAGCATTCAAAGTCACGGAATAGGTGTTCAGGCGAGCAAAGATATCATACACTCCTTGATCTGGTATATCTTGAAGCAAGTCTACGGAAAACTCGTACATGAGGATTTCTCGCTGTGTTTCTTCTTCCAACTCACTGAAACGCTTACCGCCACACTCTTCATTATGAACTTTCAAAATCGGGAATCCGTCTTCCAAGAAACTCAAGACTGTACGAAGACGTTGCTGCCCATCAACGATCTCTCTAGTAACTCGTCTAGTCTTTGGATTAATGTCTTGTCTCATATAGATCTTCGGGATGGGTTTTCCGCGAATGATAGTATCTATCAAATAGGAACGCGCCTTAGGACTCCACACACTTCTACGTTGGAACTTCGCTGCAAGCACCAGCTCTCTCTTCTTATGCCATTCTTCGAAGTCCCTAACACTATATGGTCGCGTACTGAATCTTTGCTGCATTTCTAACCCCCATTCTCCCCCGGTCGATCTGCGTATGCAAGACAAGCTTTCTGCCGATAACTGCGCGAAACTTAGCTTTTACACATCACTAGGATGCGTTCAAACTTGATTGCCCTAGCCTGTCGCCGAGATCGTCTTTTGTCAGGTATCCGGTCATCGTAGATATTCTCTACCACAAAACCACCTTGTGTTACATCGGTTGCTAGGTCTGCCAAAAGTTCTGCGGTACGTCTAGTTTTCCCATTTCTCTCTACATCACCTAGCACCAATACACAGCGCTTACCTGACTTCAATACACGGCACATCTCTTTCAAGCAAGCCGACATTTGGGGAATATAAACGTTCTTGCTGGCCGTCAGAGACTCATCGATTTCTTTCCAATCCTTGTGCCCCAAGAACCACAGTCGTAACCGGTTGTCACGAGCATAGTCAAGAGCTCCAAAGTAAGGCGGACTTGAGATGATGACATCTACAGTCTCGTCCTTGATAGGAAGTGCCATTGCGTTCTCGCACCACACCTGACATTCTCGTTCTTGCCAATTAACTGGCAACTTCGGACGGCGGTAAGCACGCTTTACCTTGGCCAGCAATCGAGAACGCACATCACGATATTCGTACATCTCAGGGAATTGCTCAGGAGAAAACTTCTTCGTTCGTAAATAGGGAACAAGATGACTAGCAGGATATGACAAGAAACCTGGTCGCTGGTGGTGTAGAATTCCCAAAAGACAGGAGAGCAAGAAATACTCTTCTCCTTGGATAAGCAGGAGGAAAGCAGTCAGAATCTCGCGAAGCGTATCAGGATGAAAGAACTCTCTGACCCAATCAGAAGCACCGTTGAGATCGTTCGAAAGTGACTCTTGCTCAATTCTCTCAAGATATGCTTTGGCTTTCTCAATAGCTGCCTCCTCACTGGGCGGCGCTTCTAGCTTTCCCCGTGTAAGGACGTAAGCGTAAGGATTGAGATCGTTAGCCCAGGCGGATCGCCTGGCTAACGCCGCCTCTAGGGGCACCACCCCAGAGCCACAGAAGGGATCTAGCACTATGCTTCCCGAATCCGAATAAAGATCTATTAACACCTTTGCCATCCCAGACTTCATTTTACCGATGTAAGGAGACAGTTGCTGAATTGTACTTTCTCGACCATTGAACGAACCGTGCCATAAACTCGCATCCACAGTGGGTGCCTGAGGATTCTCGTATTGAGTCTGTACTGCGTTGGTAGCGGACATTCTACGCCTTCCAAGAACCACTGCATTCACTTTCGCGATTATCCCTACAATTATAGCACGATTCCCCTACGGCGCCACTTTTGCCAGCAAGAATTCGTATCGAAAGAAGACACCGCTGTGTGGTCCAAGTAGCCAAGATCTTAACTCCCCGTTTGCCGCCAAAAAGCCTCATACAAACAACTCGCCCGGAGCCGCTCACCCCACAACCTCCGCCAACGCCGCCGCCGTGTACGGCTTGAGCACCACGTCCTGCGCGCCAAGCTGGATCATCTGCATCGCGTCCTCCACCCGCAGGCTGGAGGCCACCACCAGCGTCTTGTCGCCCGCGCCCTCGGCGGCCAACTGCTCCAGCACCGCGCGGCTATCGGCGTGCGCCAGCACCGCGTCCATCAGGATCAGGTCGAACGGCTTCAGATCGACCCGCCCGTCGGCGGAGCGGACGACCTCGTTGCCCGCGTCCTTCAGCGCCGCCGTGGCAAAGCGGCTCCAGGCATCGTCGTCGTCGACGAGGAGCACCTTTCTTTTGGACGGCAACGCGGCCTCGAGGAGCGGGCCGTCGTAGACGGGCACCAGTACCTCGAACACCGCACCGCCCTCGGGCCGATTGGCCGCCGCGATCTGCCCCTCGAGCTGCTTCAGGATCCGCAGCGCGGCCGAAAGGCCCAGCCCGGCGTGCTGCGCTCCCTTGGTGGTGTAGAACGCGGCCCAAATCTTGTCTAGGTCCCCTTCGGGGATACCAGGGCCGGTATCAGCGATTTGGATAGCAACGAAATCGTCATCCGCAAGCGCCACCCCGACCGTAATGCGCCTTTCCTCTGCCTCTTCCACCGCCTCCAGCGCGTTCTGCAGCAGGTAGCCAAACGCCCGCCCCAACTGTGTGGTATCGGCGCGCACCAGCGGCAGGTCGGGGGCGACCTCGTAGGCGATCACGTTCGCCGGGATATCGAGCCTCACGGCGGCGTCCTTCACCACGTCCTCCGCCATCGCCGGACGCGGCTGCTCCTCGCGTGCCGGGCCGATCAGGTGCTCCTGCACCGAGACGATCAGCCTCGCGCTTTCAGCGATCATCTCCAGGTCCTCATGCATCGACGCCAGCCGCCCGGGATCGGAGGAGGGCGGGAAGCGGTTCAAATCCTCGACCAGCCGTCCCACCCCCGCCGTGATCGGCAGCGCCTTGTTGCCAATCCAGTGGATGGCCTCCAGTGTGGCGGTGGCCAGCGCCTCGTAGGTCTTGGTGCGCACTAGCTCCGCGTGGGCCGCCTCCAGCTCTTTGAGCAACTGGGCGTTGCGGATCGCCACCGCCAGGTGATCGGCCATGGCCTGCAGGGAGGTGATGTCGTCGTCGTCGAAGGCGGCCTCCTCGGTCGACTGCACCGTCACAGCGCCGATCAGGCGAGCGTCTCCGCTCGTACCGCCCACGACTAGAGGCAACGCCATCTCGGAACGCGTGTCGGGCAGGTGCGGGTTCTTGAAATGCTCCGGCTGCTCGCCCACGTCCAGGGCGATGAGCGCGCCCTGCATGCCGGCAGCTGCGCCGATCATCGAGTGGCCCCCCACTTCCAGCTTGTGTCCCTCGGTCACCATCGCCGCGCCCGCCTCGCCGCGCCCGGCGCGCAGCACGGCCCAACGCCGGTCAGGGTCCTCCGGGTCGGGCTCGACCAGGAACACGCCGGCGTAGTAAAAGCCGTACGCGTCGCAGATCACGTCGACCATGGTGGGCAGCAACTCGTCCAGGTCGAGGATGGAGACGACGTCACGCCCGACCCGTGCAGCCGCCCCCAGCAACCGGGTGCGCCGCTTGGCCTGCGCCAGCAGTTGCCGGTTCTGGTCGTACAGCCGTGCGTTGTGGATCGCAATCGCCAACTGGTCGGCCATGGCCTGCAGCGCGGTGATGTCGTCGTCGCTGAAGGCAGCCTCCTCGGTCGATTGCACCGTCAGCGCGCCGATGATGCGCACGTCTCCCTCTGAATCTCCCACCATCAACGGCAGCGCCATCTCGGAGCGCGTGTCGGGCAGGTGCGGATTCTTAAAGTGGACGGGCTCCTCGCCCACGTCCAGGGCGATGATCGCGCTGCCCATCCCGGTCGCCGCGCCGATCATGGAGCGACCGTTCACCTCCAGTTCGTATCCCTCGGCCATCATCGCCTCACCCGCCTCGCCGCGCCCGGCGCGCAGCACGGCCCACCTGCGACCCACGTCCCCCGAATCGTCCGCGTCGATCAGGAACACGCCGGCATAGTAGAAACCGAACTCGTCACAGATGACGTCCACCGTCTTTTCCAAAAGCTCGTCGGGATCCAATATCGAAGTGACGTTGTGGCCCACCTTGGCCGCAGCATGCAGCAACGTGGCGCGCCTCCCGGCTAGAGAAACATCGCTTGGCATAATATACTCCTTTAACTCTCGATGATACGATTAACCAACTCGACCAAACTCGCCTCTCGCCCCTTGACGAAATAGGCCCGCGCCCCGCGCGCAACGGCCTCCTTGGCCCGGGCCACCTCGTCGAAGGCAGTGAGGATAATCACGGGCAGATTGGCATCCGCCTCGATCAACCTGTTCAGCAGCGCCAGACCCGCGTTGGCGTCATCCCGATCATCGAAACCGGGCATGTGCAAATCCAGAATCGCCAGGTCGAAAGGCTCGCCGGCGCTCTGAGCCGCCTCGAACGCGGCCAGGCCGGCGTTCACGTCCTCGGCAGTCTGCACGTCGAAACCCGCCCGCAGCAGCGTTTTCTCCAGGCTGCGCAGGACCAGCTCTTCATCGTCCACGAGTAGAATCTTGATCTCTTGTGTCATAGCTCCTCCACATCATCCCGTCACACTATGCAAACCGTAGGTCGGGTAGCAAACCCGACATCGGGCGGCGGATAACAAATCCGCCCTACTGCTGCGCAATCGTAGGACAAAATGCCATTTTGTCCTACCTGCGGCTCTCCGGGAAGCGGTTGAAATCGACCACGTAGGCCCACCAGTTATTCAACCGGCCATCCGTGCGGCCGGGCGCGCGGGGCAGGCAGCGCAGCCACCACTTGTGATGGGCGCGGGTGTCGCCCTCGCCCCAGTCGTGGCAGTTCACCTGGCGACGCTGTCCGGTCAGATCGGGATAGTTCAACCAGTCGTCACACGTGCTCCACACGAGCCGCTCGTTGCCCCAATCGTAATCCGTCTCGCTGTTGGGGGCAAAGTGCACGTTGCCACAGGCCGCCCGGCCGGGCGCGACCTTGTCGTACAACGTGAACCGGTTCCAGGCGTGCGTCTCTTTGTGCTCCCACGAACCATAGACGTGCCGCAGGATGGATTCGGTGCGGTGCCCGAAATCCTCCAGCATCTCGCCCACGCCCCGCTCGTAGTTGAACCCCATGGTGATAAAGATGCGCGAGGTCGGCACGCCCGTGATCGGCGGCGCGTTGCAAAAGTAGGCCCCCCTCCCCGCCATCGTTGACTCCCAGACCCCGGAATAGGGAAAGGCCCACAGCCACACCTCGTCGATCTCGCCTCGCTCGACCCGCTCGGGGATTCCATACTCGGCAAAGATGGCCCGGTAGTCGACGTGATCCGGCTCGTGGAACCCATCGCGCGCCCGCCAGGAGCGCAGGTACGCTTCCTCCGTGTAGCGGAACCCATCCACCTTCACCGGGTAGGCGTCCACGTCCCGCCACTCCACGACCTCGTGGCGCACGTACCCACCGCTGCATTCCTCGAGATCAGCGACGTATCCATCCGTCAAGACGTGCGGGTCGTTCCACCCCAGCACCTCGTGCAGCCGTCGATCGCCCTCGGAACGGACAATGGGATCGAAATTGAGGATAAGCAGCTTGGGCGTCACAGAGCCCTCCGGCTCGGGCGTGGACCCAATCCAGACGCCAAACACACGCCAAAACGCATGGGCGATCCAGCCCCCCAGCGATTCAGACATCGGTCGCCTCCACCGCCGGCAGGAATACTCTGAACGTCGTGCCCAGGCCGACCTCGCTCTCCATCGTGATCCTGCCGTTCAACTGGCCCACAATCTGCGCGCAGGCCGGAAGTCCCAAGCCCGTCCCGCCGCAATCCCCCTTGGTCGTGTAAAACGCCATCCATACCTTGTCGACGTCCCCCGGCGGGATGCCCACGCCATTGTCGATCACGTCGATCACGACGTAGCCCGGTTCGTCGGCCCGCCGCGCCCACACGAACAGCTTTTTATCCAAGTCCTCCATCGCCTCCAAGGCGTTCTTGATCAGGTTGATAAAGACGCGGCTGAGTTGGGCCGGATCGGCCCGCACGGGGAGCAGATCGGGGGCAAACAGCGTGCGCACGACATCCTCCGGTATGCCCATCGCGGCGATAGTCTCCTCCAGCAGCTCCGGCAGGTGAACGATCTGGTCCTCGCGCTGGCGGGCCGGGCCGATGAGATCCTCCTTGATGTTCAGGATCGCGCGGGCGCTGCTCTCGATGATGTGCAGGTCCTCGTGGATCGACGCAAAGCTCAGCACCCGGTGCAACCGCTCGAGCGATTGGGCCTCCAGCTCGGTCTGCACCTCGCCCAGCCGAAAACCCAACCCCTCCATCTCCTCGGCGGCCTGGGCCAGTAGATGAGCGAAATCGCGCGTGCGCAGCTCGGATGGCGCCTGGGCCAGTAGCGCGTTAGCCATACACAGGTAGCGGACGACGTCCTCGCTAATGCGGGCCACGCTGCCCGGGATCGGCGCGGCCTTGTTGCCCACCCAGTGGATGGCCTCGCCGGTGGCGTTGGCGATCGCCTCGTAGGTCCGTGTGCGCGCTAGCTCCTGGTGCGTCTTTTCCAGGTCGGCGAGGGCACGCGCGTTGCCGATGGCCACCGCCAGTTGATCGACCACGATCTGCAGGGCGGCCACGTCGTCGTCGCCGAAGGCGGCCTCCTCGGTGGACTGCACCGTCAGCGCGCCGATGGCGCGGATGCCTCCCTCCGCAGCACCCAGGATCAGCGGCAGCGCCATCTCGGAGCGGGTATCGGGCAAGCGGGGGTTCTGAAAATAGACCGGCTCCTGGGCCACGTCCGGAGCGATGAGCGCCCGGCGCTGCGCGATGGCGAGACCGACCATCGAATCGCCCCCCACCTGCAGCTTGTGCCCTTCGGCCACCAGTTTCCTCCCCGCCTCGCCACGGCCGGCGCGCAACACCGCCCAGCGGCCCGCCTCTTCGCTCACCAGAAACACCCCGGCGTAGTAGAAGCCAAACTCGCCGCAGATGGCGTCGACGGTGGCACTCAACAACTGCTCCAGGTCGAGTATAGAGGTGATGCTGCGGCTGACGCGAGCGCCCGCCTCCAACAAGCCAGCCTGGCGCTGCGCCTTTTCGAGCAACTGCACGTTTTCCGCGTTCAGCCTGGCATTGCGATCGAGCGCCTCGGTGAGATCACGAACGTTCTGCTCCAGGCGCGCGACCAGCGTGCGTTGATAGACCTGGCGAAACCTATCATCCTCGAGGAACTCGCGCTCGCCCGATAGATACGCCTCTACCTGCTCCACAAAGCCGTCCGGATCGATCGGCTTGGAAAGGTACCCATCGCACCCCGAGGCCAGCGCCCGCTCGCGCACGTGATCGGTGACGTCGGCGGTCAATGCGATGACGGGGCTTCCCGGCAGGATCGACTTGACGCGGGTGGCGACCTCGTATCCCGTGAGGCCCGGCATGTGCAGGTCGACCAGCACCAGGTCGGGCCGCTCGGTCTCCGCCAGATCGATGCCCTGCAAGCCGTCGTCGGCCTCCAAGATGGTATAGTCGGCGGAAAGCAGCCGTTGAACCAACTGGCGCACGTGCGCCGTGCCGTCGATGCACAGGATCTTTTTTCCCGGCCCATCCATACCAGGCATCAACCCGCCCCCACCTAACCTCCCCCGCCACGGGAGAGAGACCGGCAGCGGAATGTCCCGTGAGCGCCATTCCGCTGCGCTACGTGGCTAACTACCAACAGCGACGCGGCCCTCCCCCCGAGCGGGGAGATCGACCTGGCCGCCATCCTCCAGCGTCACCCGCCAAATCGGCATCCAAGCCAGGCCGCAGAACTCGACCGCCACGTCGGTACGGCGGGGTTTGACCTCGAACTCTTCGATCTCCTCCAGCTTGTCAGCCCAGGCGTCCTCGATCTCGACGGCCTGATCCTTCCAGTCGGCCTCAAAATCCTGCACCTGCTGCTCCAAGTCCTCGATCGCGTCGATCGATTCCTCCACGTCGGCCTTGGCCTGCTGGGTCATTCTGCGCTTGCGGCTGGCCTTGGAGAGCGCCGATGAGGTGCGCCTCCCGGAGAGCAGGTTGAACGCCGACTCGCCGATTCCGAGCACCTCCTCCCGCTTTCGCGCCGCCAGATCGGCCTCGTCCGTCCTCAGTTCCCGCTGCTCGCGACGCATTTTTTCCTTCAGCTTGGAGATCTTGTCCTCCACGGCCTCCCGCGCCTCTTTCAACTCGTCATCGCGCCGTTCCTGCGCCTCTTCCCCACAGCGCACCCGAAAGTCGCGCTTGCTCTCTCCCACCTGGCCGTATAGATCGAGCGCCGGGTTGTACAGAATCTTGACCGACGTGTTGTAATAGAGGTAATCGGCAAAATCCTTCGACAGGGCTTTCAGATCGCGCGCACGCGCCAACTCGCCGGGCACCGGCTCGTAGAGTCCCTCCCCCATCGGTTTGGACAGCAACTCGTCCCGATCCACCATGGCCTCTCCCTCCTCCCAGTCCACCCCCAGGCTGCCTTCCAAGATCGGTATCAGCCGCGCCACGGTCTCCTGATGGTCCACGTCGCGCTTGCGATCCACCATGCGCACCGCCCCTAAGGCCAACAGCCGCGGCGCATAAACCAGGTCGCGATCCTGCGTCAGCACCGACCGCTTCACCTGCTCCTCGTACGCCCGCAGCGCCCACTCGAAGGTCGTCGTCGGGGGCAAAAAAACCTGTGGCACGTCCGGCGGGAGCGTGGACGGCGCCGCGCTCAACCCCTCGGGCACGGCCTCCGGCGGACGCTCCTCGGCCACCGAAACGATGGCGGCCCCCTCCGGAACGGCAGCGGCAGTCGCCTCAGTCGGCGGAGGAGCAGGCTCGGCGACGGGCCCGGCCAGCTCGCGCACCTGCTTGCGCGTCAGCGGCCCGACCAGATAGGACATGGCCCAGCGGGTGTGAAAAAAGACCGGCGCGCCCTCGCGGATGTCGTGGATCAAAAAGACGCGCGGCTTGAGCGCACCCAGCGCGTCGTCGAGCGAGCTCCGATTCATCTCCGACCCGACCTCGGCGACGGCGCCCTCGAGACCTTCCAGCACGCGCTCCTTGTCCCGCTCCGCCCGCAGCGAGCCGATCGCCCAAGTGCCCGCGTTGGTCAGCCCCTTGTAGTCCAAATCGCCCGGGTTCTGCGTGGCCAGCACGACGCCCAGGCCCGCGGCGCGCCCCTGCTTGATCAATGCCATCAGCGGCGTCTTGGTGGGCGGATTCTTGGGATACGGCGGAAAGTAGCCAAACACCTCGTCAAAGTAGAGCAGCGCCCGCAGATCGGCGGAACCGGATTGCGCGCGCAGCCAGTCGCGCACCGATTCAAGGAACAGGGTGATGAAAAAGAGGCGCTGAGCGTCGTCGAGGTGGGCCATGTAAAAGATGCTGGCGCGCGGGCGCTTCGGGAACGCAGTTCCCGCGTCGGCATACAGCAGCGTCTCCACGTCGAGCGGCGTGCCCTCCTGCCACTCCTCGAAACCCGGCGCGGCGATGAGGTTGTTCAGCGTCCGGGCCAGCGTGAAGCGATCCTTCTCTGGAAAGAAGGTCTCCAGCTCAAAAACGCCCACCTGGTTGAAGGGCGGCTTTTGCAGCAGGCGGATCAGCTTGGGCAGATCGACCTGATCCCCGGCGCGCCAGGCGTGCTCGATGATGCGCGCCAGCAGGATGTGCTCCGGGCTCTGCAGCGGGTCGGCGTCGACGCCCACCAAGCCCAGTAGCGCCGAGACGATGCCCCCGATGCGCTCCCGCAGTGCCTCCTCGTGCACGTCCCAATCGACCTGGGGCGCGTCGAAGAAGTGGAGCACGTCCACCGGCTGCCCGGCCCTGGAGCCGGGGGTAAAGATGGTGAACTGGGCCGCCTGGCGCAACTGCGCGATGCGCTCGCCGGTGATGCCCGACCCCGCCAACCCCTTCTGCCACTTTTCGGCCTCCTTAGCGGCATATGCCTCGACGCTCAGCCCCTTGCGCCGCGCGCTCTCAACGTCCACCCATGGCTGAAAGTCCTCCGGACGCAGTTCGGGAAAGGTCAGCAGCAGATTGGCGATGTCACCCTTGGGATCGAGGACCAGAACGGGAAGTCCCTGCAACAGAATCTCTTCCAGCAGAATAATCCCCAGGCCGGTCTTGCCAGAGCCGGTCATACCGAGGATGACGCCGTGTGTCGTCAGGTGCCGGGCTTTGTAGAGGACGGGAGTGTCGGTGATCTTGCTCTTTTTCAGATCGTATGCGTTGCCCAGGTAGAGCATGCCGCGCTCGGTACTTGCACTCATCTTCGCCTCCTGTTCGGGGATGTATACATTGTACCCAGAGTGGAAAGAAGTTGCAAGTCAATCCAAGCAAACACT
>CAZKDJ010000084.1:0-16527 GCA_964551295.1 uncultured Anaerolineales bacterium
CCACAAAAGATTAGTCTTGTCAAACGTCTGCGTGCGGGCACGTTGATCAAATGCTTGACAAGCCTATTTTTTCGTGGTATATTGTTCTTGAGAGCGCTCCCAATAATCTGGAGTCCTATGGCGAATTTGGGTCCAGAAATTGGGTTTTTAGGGCTCGCTTTTGAGAACGCTCCCAGGAGGAACCATGCCCCCCACATTGGAAGAAGTAGCCCAACTGGCTGGCGTGTCCCGCTCCACAGTCTCTCGCGTGGTAAATGACCAACCTAATGTGCGCCCCGAAACCAAGGAACGGGTTTGGGAAGCGATACGCAAGTCTGGCTACCAGCCCAACGTGGTTGCTCGCAGCCTGGTAACCAACCGCACCCAAATCATAGGTATGGTTATTCCTGAGGCCGTGACAAAGGTCTTTACCGACCCTTTCTTTCCTCTTCTATTGCGCGGTGCTACCGAAGCTTGCAACAATCACCATTACCAACTGCTGCTCTCGTTGTTCACGGATCCCGAAGGTCAAGAAGCGGACTGTCAGCGGGTTCTGCGTAGCGGTTATCTCGATGGTGTGATCGTGGCCTCTTCTTTGTTAGATGATCCATTGATTCCCGATGTGCTGCACTGCGGGGTGCCGCTCGTCTCCATAGGACGGCATCCAGATAAGCTGGTTCATTATGTCGATAGTGACAATGTCGGTGGTGCCCGTATGGCGGTCGAGCATCTGATTCGCTTGGGGCATCGACGTATCGCCACGATCACCGGCCGCTTGGGGCTGAATGCTGGGCAGGATCGGTTGGAAGGCTATCGTCAGGCGCTGCTCGCACATGGCATCCCGGTGAAAGACGAACTGATTGCCGAAGGAGATTTCACTGAGCGCAGTGGCATGATAGCGATGCAGGGACTGCTATCCGCTTCGCCTACGGCTGTCTTTGCCGCCAATGACGTGATGGCGATGGGGGCGCTGAAAGCCATTCGTGCGGTGGGGATGAAGACCCCTCAGGATGTCGCGCTGATAGGCTTTGACGATATTCCGATCGCTTCAGTGATCGAACCCGCGCTGACGACTGTGCGTCAGCCGATCGAGCGGATGGGGACGATGGCGGTTGATTTGCTGTTGAACTTGTTGCAGGGTGATTCTGACGAGGAGATGCTTCCTCACCGCATTATCTTGCCGACAGAGTTGGTGATTAGAAATTCCTGTGGTTCAGCGCTAAATTGAGGTTTGCGAAATGACAACGCAAGGGAGTTCGATGAAAGGAGGTGGTGAGAATTCGGTGATCGAATGAACGCAAGTGGGCCACCCTATTTTTCCTATGGGGTTAGGCTCAGACAATCTGTGTGGGACGAGACTCTACACAGGACGTAGTTTACTAACCGTTCAACAAAATCAAGGAGGATAGAAAAATGCAAACCAAGAAACTGAGTCGCCGTGATTTCCTTCGTCTGAGTGCCCTGACCGCCGCAGGCGCCGCCCTCGCTGGTTGCGCGTGTGAGCCGCAGGTCATCGAGAAGGAAGTCAAGGTCACCGAGCTCGTGACCGAGAAGGAGGAAGTCGAGGTCGAGAAGGAAGTCGTAGTGACAGTGCCGCCGGAAGGCGCGACCGAGGTTCGCTGGTTCATCGGCTTGGGCACGGGCACGCAACCGGAGCAGGTTCCGGCGGAGGACGAGTGGGTTGATTTCTTCAACGCTGGCCAAGGTGAGATCAACCTGGTGCACGAGATCGTTGCCAACGACGTCGCCTTTGACACGCTCAAGACCCAGATCGCTGCCGGCAATCCGCCGGACATCGTCGGGCCGGTTGGCGTGCGTGGCTCGAACGAGTTCGTGGGCATCTGGCTGGACCTGGAGGACTATCTGGACATCTACGACATGAGCGACTTTAGCCAGGGTGCCATCGATGGGTGGATGATGCCGGGGCAGGGCCTGATCGGTCTGGCCATCGGCGTTTACCCCTCGGCGCTCTTCGTCAACTATGATCTGTTCGATGAGGCCGGCCTCGACTACCCGCCCCAGGTGTACGGCGAGACCTACGCCGACGGTGACGAGTGGACCGTGGCAAAGATGGAAGAGTTGGCCATGAAGCTGACAGTGGATGCCAATGGCAACGACGCCACCAGCGCGGGCTTTGATCCCGAGAACGTCGTGCAGTTCGGTTACCACCACCAGTGGACCGATCCGCGTGGGTGGGGCACCTTCTTCGGCGCCGGCTCGTTCGTGGCCGACGATGGTGAAACCGCCGTGTGCCCCGACCACTGGCGCGAGGCGTTCAAGTGGTACTACAGGGGCATGTGGGAAGACTACTTTGCCCCCAACGGTCCATACCAAAACAGTGACCTGCTGGCGGCTGGAAACCCGTTTGGCTCCGGCCTGACGGCCATGGCGCACTGCCACACGTGGTTTACCTGCTGTGTTCCCGAGGCGAACTGGAATGCCGGTTGTACGCCGTCTTACGAGGGGAACATCACCTGCAAGCTGCACACCGACATGGTCGGTGTCATGAGCGGGAGCGAGCATCCCGAGGCGGCCGTCAGGGTCGTCTATGAAATCGCCAACAGCGCGAAGCTGACCAACGTATGGGGCGCCTTGCCGGCAGTCCAGAGCCTGCAGCCCGCGTTCTTCGCCACACTCGATGAGCAGTTCCCGCAGGGGGTGAACTGGGACACCTTCCTCGCTGGTTTGGACTATGTGGACGTGCCCAACCACGAGAGCAATATGCCCAACTTTGCCCAGGCGGACGATCGGGTCAAGGCCTTCCAGTCGGCGATTGACGGCACAGCCGATCTTGACGTAGATGCCGCGGTTGACGAGCTGGTGGCCGATCTACAGGCGATCTTTGACGCTGCTTAGGCGTAACGAGTAACCTTCGAGCGACAGAAAGCAGAATTGTTGCAGACAACGAGGCTGTCGCCCGAACCGAGGGCATGGGGCCGGCATGTCCGAACCGTGCTGGCCCCATGCCCTCCCTGGGTTTTTGGAGGATCAGTTATGGCCGCTATTATAGAATCAATATCAAAGTGGAGAGCCAGGAGGGCCGGCCGCGGACGAGGGAAAGCGAGTGGTCTATCTCGGCGTGAGACGAGATGGGGATTGCTGTTTATCTCTCCTTGGATCATCGGGTTGCTGGCGTTTTACTTGCTACCGATGGGGGCGTCCCTGTTTTTTTCGTTCACCAGATTTCAGCTCGGCGCGGGCAGCGGAACCGAAGGCTTACAATTCATTGGCTTTAGCAACTATATCCAGCTCTTCAGGGACCCCCAGGTGCGCAAGTCCCTGTTGATCACCCTTCGGTTTATGATTATCGCGCTGCCGATTGGGGTGTTGTGGCCGGTGTTACTGGCCGTGATGCTGAATGCCAAGAATCTCTGGATCAAGCAGTTCCTCCGCACCCTGTATTATCTGCCCTTTATCGTACCCGTAGTCTCTGTGGCCTACATCTGGAGAGGGTTCTTGAACACCCAGACGGGTTGGCTCAACAGGTTTCTGGAATTGTTGAGCATCCCCGGCCCGGAGTGGCTGAACTCCACGTCGTGGATTTACCCCGCTTTGGTCCTCGTCGGCCTGTGGGGTGTTGGCGATGCGCTGATACGTACGCTGGCCGGGCTGCAGAACGTGCCCAACGAACTCTACGAGGCGGCGCGCGTGGATGGTGCCGGCTGGTTTCGCACTTTTTGGAGTATCTCCATCCCGATGGTTTCACCGATGATCTTTTACAACACGCTTCTTCTGGTAATTGGCCTTTTTCAGTATTTCACTCTGGCGTGGATATTGGGGGGGCCCAATAGCAATCCTGACGAGGCCACCCTTTTCTACAACGTGTATCTGTACAAGCAGGCTTTTGTTTACTCCAACATGGGCTATGGGTCGACCCTGGCCTGGGTGTTGTTTATCCTGGCGCTAACTGTGACGATCATCATGTTTGGAACGCAAAAGTACTGGGTTTATTATGCTGCGGAGGAAGGATAAATGACTAACCAATCATCCCCTTCACACGAGACGCGCACGCCTGTACTATCGGGACGGATGCGTTTCTTGCTGGCGGCCTCCAGTGTGACCCTTTTTGCCTTTATGCTCTTGTCGGCATACTTGAGCCCCTTTGCCTACATGATCGTCACCGCATTCAAGAACAGGGCCCAAATCACCGATCCTAAGGAGCCGCTCCTTCCACTGTCAGCGACCTATACCTATACAGGCGAAGAGGTCACCTATGAGTATGTCTTTGCAGAAAAGGAGCAAGAGGTCACGATCCAACCGGGCGATGAGTTTGACTATTACGAGGTAGAAAAGGACGGTGAGACGCGCCAATGGGCGCTCGTCGTTCCTAGACGCGGGACGAGCTTCTTCATCAACCCGGAAAACCCTGACGCCGGGCTGATTGAGTGGGAGGGCGAGTGGCGCACTTTGCAGCCCGCTTACCGCCTCAATCTTCAACTTGACAACTTTTCCAGGGCCTGGGCAGAGATTGATTTCCTGCAAAAAATACGCAACACGCTCATCATCGCCATCGTGGGTGATATCGGCACCCTGGTATCGTGTACTCTAGTGGCGTATGGTTTTTCGCGTTTCCGGATTCCGGGAAAGAACATCCTGCTCATAATCCTGACCGGGACGATTATTCTCCCCGGGCAGGTTACGCTGATTCCAACGTATGCTCTTTTCTCGCGCATCGGATGGGTCGGAACGTTTCTCCCGCTCATCGTGCCGCACTTTTTCGCCAATGCCTACAATGTCTTTCTACTGCGCCAGTATTTTATGAGCATTCCCAAGGATGTGGACGAGGCGGCCATGCTCGACGGCGCCGGCCCCCTTCGCACGCTGATCTCGGTAATCTTGCCTCAGGCGGTTCCGGTCCTGATTGCCGTCGTGCTGTTCCACTTTGTGTTTGCCTGGAACGATTACTTTGCGCCGCTCGTTTATCTCGCGTCCGTACCGGATCTGCAGCCTATTTCGATCGCCATTCAGTATTACAATCAGACGTATACTTTCGAGCCTAACATGATTCAGGCGACTGCCATCATGGGGCTGGTGCTGCCGGTGACCATATTCTTCCTGGGGCAACGGGCATTCATGCACGGCGTGGTTGCGCCTTCGGTCGGAAAGTAGTCGGTCTTCTTCAGGGAAAAGTCTATGCGCTATGGCTACTTTGATGACCAAAGTCGTGAGTACGTTATCACTCGACCCGATTCCCCACTGCCCTGGATCAATTATCTGGGCAGTGAGGCTTATTTTGGGCTGATCTCTAATACAGCCGGCGGGTATTCGTTTTATCGTGACGCGCGTCTCCGGCGTGTCACGCGTTATCGGTACAATAACGTCCCCTTCGACCGCGGCGGTCGCTACGTCTATCTCAGAGACGATGAAACTGGCGCGTTCTGGTCTTCTTCGTGGCAGCCCACCCAACCTGATCTGCAGGATTATGGCTGCCGTCACGGGATGGGGTACACCATCATCGGGTCGACGTATGAGGGGATTGAGGCGCACACCAGATACTTTGTGCCCCTGGGCGAGAGCCTAGAGATCTGGCAGCTCACGCTGACGAACCGGCGCGAGACCCCCGCCGACCTCTCGATCTTTTCCAGCGTCGAGTTTGCCCTGTGGGATGCGTGGGACGACGCGACCAACTTTCAGCGCAACTTTAACATCGGTGAAGTCGAGATCGAGGACGGCGTCATCTACCACAAGACCGAGTACCGTGAGCGGCGGGATCACTTTGCCTTCTTTGCCTGCTCGGAGCCGCTGGCCGGGTTCGATACGCAGCGCGGCATCTTTCTGGGCCCGTATCGCGGTTGGGATAGCCCGGCGGCGGTGGAAAGGGGGCGGTCCTTCGATTCCGTGGCGCACGGGTGGGCGCCCATCGGCTCCCATCACGTCAAGCTGACGCTAGACCCTGGCGAGACGCGTCAGGTCATCTTTTTGCTGGGCTATTACGAGAATCCTCGCGATCAAAAGTTCGATCCTCCCGACAGCCAGACGATCAACAAAAAGACGGTCAAGCCCATCATCGCCAGGTACCTGCGCCAAGAGGCCGTGAACGAGGTGTTCGATGCGCTGCGCGCCTATTGGGACCGCCTGTTGGGCATGCTCCAGGTGGAGACGCCGGACGAGCACACGGACCGCATGGTCAACATCTGGAACGCGTACCAGTGCATGGTGACGTTTAACATGTCGCGCTCGGCCTCCTTCTTCGAGTCGGGCGTCGGGCGGGGCCTGGGTTTCCGTGATTCCAACCAGGACCTGTTGGGCTTTGTGCACCAGGTGCCAGAAAGGGCGCGGGAGCGCATTCTGGACCTGGCCGCGACCCAGTTAGAGACGGGTGGAGCGTATCACCAGTACCAGCCGCTGACCAAGCGGGGTAACGATGCCGTCGGTGGTGACTTTAACGACGATCCGCTGTGGTTGGCGCTGGCCGTGGCCGCTTACATCAAAGAGACGGGCGACTGGTCTATTTTGGGTCAGCCGGTGGTGTACGATAACACCCCGGGCACGGAGCAGCCGCTGTACGAGCACCTGCAGCGCAGCATCCAATACACGCTGGATCGTCTGGGGCCGCACGGTTTGCCCCTCATCGGGCGGGCCGATTGGAACGACTGCCTGAACCTGAACATCTTTTCCGATGAGCCGGGCGAGTCGTTCCAGGTTGCCCCACTCAAGATGGACGGCACTGTGGCCGAGTCGGTCTTTATCGCCGGATTGTTCGTGCTGGCGGCAAAGGAGCTGGCGCAAATCTCCAATCTCCAATCTCTAACCTCAAATGGCGTGCTGGCCAATTGCGATCTTGCGAACTTGCAAACTTGCAAGTACGAGGGTGAAGAAGTGTCGTACCTGGAAGCCGCCGAGCGGATGGCGGCCACTGTGCGCGAGCAAGGCTGGGACGGCGAGTGGTTTCTGCGCGCCTACGATGCCTTTGGCGAGAAGGTCGGTTCTCGCGCTTGTGAGGAGGGGCAGATCTTTGTCGAGGTGCAGGGGATGTGCGCTATGGCCGGCATTGGCTCTGACGAGGGTGGTCTGATGGCCAAGGCGGCATTGGCCTCAGTCAAGGATCGCCTGGCGACGCCCCACGGCATCGTCCTCCAGCAGCCGGCGTTTACGCAGTACTATGTGCGCCTGGGCGAGATCTCTTCCTATCCGCCGGGCTACAAGGAGAATGCGGGTATCTTTTGCCACACCAACCCGTGGATCATGATCGCCGAAGCGATGGTCGGGAACGGCGACCAGGCCTACGATTATTACATGCGCATCAATCCGTCGGCGCGGGAGGGGATCAGCGAGGTGCATTGCTGCGAGCCGTACGTCTACGCTCAGATGATCGCCGGGCGCGATGCGCCCACTCACGGCGAGGCCAAGAACTCGTGGCTCACCGGTACGGCTGCGTGGAACTATGTGGCCATCACCCAATGGATTCTGGGCATCCAGCCGACCTATTACGGTTTGAGGATCGCCCCCGTGATTCCAACCGACTGGCCGGGTTTTAAGGCCACGCGCATTTTCCGGGGGGTGACGTATCACATCGATGTGGAGCGTGCCGGCGAGGGGAACGCGGTCTCGCTCACGGTGGATGGTCGGCCGGTGGCGGGTGACGTCGTCCCCCTGCCCGCAGAGGACCAGACCGATGTGCACGTCGAGGTTGTTTTGAGTTGACATCTTTGCCCAAATTCTGCGATTGACGACCGTGTCCCATTGCCCGCGCAATCCATTTGTGCTTTTGATTGGGGTGTGACTAAAATCGGTTGAGAAGCCCTGGACTTGTCCTGTCTACTTGCCCGATGATGTATGCCGAAGGCACGTCATCGGGCTAAGGCCTGGCCTGACGGTCAGGGAGCGAAGGGCGATAAATCGCCCTCAAATAGCCCGCTTCAGCGGGCTTGCGTCTTTGAGCCTGGTGATTTATCGCCAGGCGAGGACCTCAAATCAACTGAATTTAGTCACACTCTTTTGATTGCAGCGGGTGTTTTATTGGGTTGGGAGGTTTCTCTGGTTCGGGTTGGAGGTGACCATGACGAATCTCAGCAAGTGGCGCTTTTTGCAGCTTTCGAGCAACGTCTGTCTGTTGCTGTTGGGGCTTGCTGCCTGTGCCTGTCCGGCCGAGCCGGTGGCGGCTCCCACCCCGGCTCCGGGGACATTGTACGTGGATGCAGGTCAGCAGCTTGTCTCGATCAACCCCTTGGTGTACGGCGCAAACTTTGGCCCGTGGAGCGTCGTCCCCTATGACCTGTGGCCGGCGGCCCAGGAATCCGGCATCACATTCCTGCGCTATCCGGGCGGCGAGTGGGGGGATCGAAACGCGCTGCGGCCCTACCACATCGACCAGTTGATGGACCTGGCCGAGATGATGGGTGCCGAGCCCCACGTCTGCGTGCGCCTGCTAGACGGCACACCAGAGGCGGCGGCCGAGTTGGTGCGGTATGCCAACGTGGAGCAGGAGTACGACATCCGCTACTGGTCCATCGGCAACGAGCCCAACCTGTTTCCCGATTATAGTATCGACCAGCTTAACGCTGATTGGCGCGCTATCGCCGGGGCGATGGAGGCGATCGATCCAGACATCGTGTTGGTTGGTCCCAACACGAACCAATTTACGGGCAATCCGGATACCGATCCCAAGGACAACGAAGGGCGCGACTGGCTGCGCGAGTTCCTGCTGGCCAACGGCGACATGGTGGACATCGTGGCGGTGCACCGCTATCCTTTCCCTAGGAGCAGAACCGCCTCTCCGGCAACGATCGAGGAACTGCGCGCCAACAGCCGGGAGTGGGATACCATCATCCCCAATCTGCGGGCCGTGATCCAAGAGACCACGGGGCGCGATCTGCCGGTAGCCATTGGCGAGGTCAACTCCCATTGGAGCCACGCTATTGGCGGCGAGGCCACGCCCGACTCGTTCTACAACGCCATCTGGTGGGCGGACGTGCTGGGGCGCTTGATCCGCCAGCAGGTGGACATCGTGGCCTACTTTTCGCTCCAATCGCCGCCCACGGTAGGCGGGTTCGGCCTGCTGGGATCGTCCGAAGTGCGCCCGACCTATTACGTGTACCAGATCTATCAGCGCTTCGGCAGCGAGCTGGTGTACGCCGCGTCCGACGATCCAGACGTATCCATCTACGCCGCGCAACGCGACGGCGGCGCTCTGACGCTCGTTGTCGTCAACCTGGGACCGGAGGAAAAGGCCAAGCCGCTGGTCGTACACGGTTTCGAGATCGAGGGGCCGGCCGAGGTGTGGTTGTTCGACGCGCAGCACGAGGCCGAGATGATCGGCACGCAAGAGATTGCCAGCGGCGACGAGATCACGCTACCCGCCCAGTCACTCTCGCTTTATGTGTTTTCCCAACCCTAGTACCTCATCAGGAGGCACTGATCATGACCCAAGGGGTACCTTCAATGATGAAAATGTGCGATTTTCAATCGCATAGACCTCATTGTAGGGCAGGTTGGCGGCGGCTTGAACACAGAGTCCGATTTGCAGATGTTTACACAGATCAAGGTGGCATTGATAGAGGGGCACATCAGCCGCCTACCCGCCAGCTGACTATTCGAGGAGTGTGAGCGATGCGTAAAAGGATTGGGATGGCGATGAGCTTGCTGCTCGTCTGCAGTGTTGTACTTGCAGCTTGTTGTGCTACCCCTGCTCCTGTCACGATCACCGTCGAGGAGACGGCGATCGTGACGACCGGCGGTACGCCTACGACCGCGTCGATTGACCCTACGGGGGGCACCTACGATTATAAGGATCCCGCTGCGCCCGTCGAAGCCAGAGTGGAGGATTTGCTGGCGCGGATGACACTGGCTGAAAAGATCGGGCAGATGACCCAGGTAGAAAAGAACAGCATCCGGGGTTCGGATATCGCCAATTTTTACGTCGGCAGCGTGCTGAGTGGGGGTGGGGGATCCCCCCGGCTGAACACGCCTGCAGATTGGGCCGACATGGTCGACGGCTTCCAGGAGTATGCGCTCCAGACGCGCCTTGGTATTCCGCTGATTTATGGCGTCGATGCCGTGCATGGTCATGCCAACGTCAAAGGGGCGACCGTTTTTCCGCACAACGTCGGTCTGGGCGCGACCCGCGACCCGGCGTTGATGGAGCGGGTGGCCCAGGTCACCGCCGGGGAGATGATCGCCACGGGCATCTATTGGAACTTTGGGCCGGTGGTGGCGGTGCCCCAGGACATCCGCTGGGGGCGCACGTATGAGGGTTTCAGCGAGGATACGGAGGTGGTCTCGCTGCTATCGAGTGCCTACATCCGCGGCCAGCAGAACGTGGACGGAGCGACCGATTTGAGCGCGCCTACCACGGTCTTGGCCACGCCCAAGCACTATGTGGGCGATGGAGGAACTGCCTGGGGGACTTCCGACGCTATGGCCATGGGGCACCGCTACATGCTCGACCAGGGGGTGATGCAGGTGGATGAGGCGACTCTGCGCGCCGTGCACCTCCCCCCCTACGCCGAGGCCATCGACAACGGCGCGCTGTGCGTCATGGTCTCCTTCAGCAGTTGGCAGGATACCAAGATGCACGCCCACAGGTATCTGCTGACGGACGTGCTGAAAGGTGAGTTGGGCTTTCAGGGCTTTGTCGTCTCCGACTGGGCGGGGATCGACCAGATACCGGGCAACTATTACAGTGACGTGGCCACCGCCATCAACGCTGGGGTCGACATGGTGATGGCGCCCTACGACTATGTGACCTTTATCGACACGCTGACCGAGGCGGTCGAGAACGGCGACGTGCCCATGGCGCGCATCGATGACGCCGTGCGACGCATCCTCACCGTCAAGGTCCGGCTGGGGCTCTTTGAGCGGCCGTTTCCCGACGCGGCACTCCTGCCCCTCGTCGGCTCCGAGGAGCACCGGGAGGTGGCGCGCGAGGCGGTGCGTAAGTCGCTCGTGCTGCTAAAGAACGAGGGGGACGCACTGCCACTGGCCAAGGATGCCCCCGTGATCTTTGTGGCCGGGTCGGGTGGAAACGACGTCGGCATGCAGTGCGGCGGCTGGACAATCGAGTGGCAGGGGGCGCTGGGTTCCATCACACCGGGGACGACCATTCTGCAGGCTATCGAGGATACGGTTGTGGAGGGCACCGTCGTGCGCTACAACCAGGGGGGCAACTTTGTTCAGAACGAGGACTACAACCGGGCCGACGCGGGCATCGTTGTCGTGGGAGAGGAACCGTATGCCGAGGGCGTGGGCGACGACTTTGAATTGTCGCTCTCCGAGGCCGACGTTGAGGCGATCAAGCGCGTCCGGGAGGTGGCGGACAAGGTGGTGCTCGTCGTCATCTCCGGCCGGCCGCTGATTATCACCGAGCAGCTCGACGCCTGCAACGCCGTGGTCGCCGCGTGGCTGCCGGGCACTGAGGGGCAAGGTGTGGCCGATGTGCTTTTCGGCGACTATCCCTTCACTGGCAAGCTGGCATACACCTGGCCGCGGTCGATGGAGCAGGTCCCGTTGGGCGTGGGCTCCGGCGAGCCGCTGTTCCCCTTTGGCTACGGGTTGACTACCGAGAACGCTGAATGACGAAAACATGCCGGGCGATGTAGGGCAAATTGCCAATTTATCCCACATGTTTTCGAGGCAGTCAGTTCCTCCCCCATAGTGGGGGAGGTTAGGTGGGGGGGCGCAGCGGAGTGGCACTCGTGGCGTGTGGCACTCCGCTGTGCTAAGTGCCTCGCTACGAACGGGGCACTTTTAGTACTTTTTCACCAGCGCCCGGTACGCCGTCGGCCGGCGGCATTGGAGGATCTGCGTCTCTTCGCGGTACTGGCGGATCTCGTCCAGGTCGATGCGCGCCACGGCGTATCCCTCTGGCGGGGCCGGGGGCTTGGTTTCGGTCGGCGCCGTGGCAGGCGTGGTGACGGGCCGCGGGGGCTCGGGCGGCGTCTTGATGGTGGCATAGATTTTCCCACGCGGGCCGATGATGCTGCTCCGACCGCAGAAGGTGTACGAGGGTTCCTCTCCCACGCGGTTCGCCGCGGCCACAAAGACCGCGTTTTCGAACGCGCGCGCTCGCAGGTAGGTTGCCCATTCCTCCTCGTTGGGCTGCTCCCAGTTTGCGCATACGACGAGCAGCTCCGCGCCCTCAAGTACCAGGCTGCGCGCCACCTCTGGAAAGGCCAGGTCCCACCCGATCATGAGGCCCACGATGCCAAAGTTGGTCTCGATGGCGCTGAGCCGGTAGCCGGGGCGGAAGGCGATCTGCTCCTCACCCCGCAGGTGGATCTTGTTGTACTGGCCCACCACATCCCCCTCGGGGCCGATCACGACGGCGGTGTTGTAAATGATGCTCTCGACCTTTTCCTTGGTCACCATGCCAAAAGCGACGTGTATGCCCAGTTCGCCTGTCTTTTGGGCGATCAGGTTGATGGTGGGGCCGGGCACACGCTGGGCCAGCTCGGGGAAGCGCGGACCGACCTCGTAACCTGTCGTGATCAACTCGGGAAAGACGATCAGATCCACCGGCTGCTCGCTGGCGATGCGGGTGATAAGCTCGCTCATCTTGAGCAGGTTGTCCTCCGTCTTGCCCAGCTCGGGCTGCATCTGTACAGTTGCAACGGTAATGGCGCGCATTTTTCGCTCCTTGTCAGTCTTGGTAGTTCATCTGGATAATAGCACAAATGTTCTTTATATGCAAGTTCCAGTCGTCAGGAAATTGGTACATTGGTAACTTGTCGCTCGGCTCCCAATCTACCGTCCCCGCAACTGCTCCAGCACGTTGGCCAGCTTGGGTGGAAGCGGTGCCTCGAACGCGATCTCCTCACCGGTGGCAGGATGGGTGATGCGCAGTCGCGCGGCGTGGAGAAAGTGGCGGCTCTTGAGCAGCCGTTGGCGGCGGCGGCCATAGACCGCGTCTCCGACGATGGGATAACCCAACCATGCCAGGTGCACGCGCACCTGGTGCGTGCGGCCTGTATGGGGATGTACCTCCAGTAGCGTGTGGCTGGCAAAGACCTCGATGACGTGGTACGTCGTTCGGGCCTCGCGCCCGCGGCGCACGACGGCCATTTTTTTGCGCTGCCGCTTGTCGCGTCCGATAGGCGCTTCGATGACACCCTCGTGGGGTTGCACCTGGTCCTCCACCAGTGCCAGGTAGGTCTTGGCCACTCGGTGGCGCTTGAACTGCCGTTGGAGTGCCGCGTGGGTGGCGTCGTCCTTGGCGACCAGGATCAGGCCGGAGGTGTCCTTATCCAGCCGGTGGACGAGCCCGGCTCGATCCGCCCCGCCGACGTCCGCGATGTGGGGGCAGTGGGCCAATACTGCGTTGACCAGCGTGCCGCTGGAGTGACCGGCCCCCGGATGCACGACCATCCCTGCCGGCTTGTCGATTACCAGCAGGACGTCGTCTTCGTAGACGATGTCGAGGGGAATGTCCTCCGGCAGGACCTGCTCGGGAGGTTCGATGGGGACGTGGACGACGATCTCGTCGCCCGTTTGTACGCGATAGCTGGGTTTGCTGGGGCGCCCGTTGACGGTGACTGCGCCGTCCTTGATCAGGCGTTGGACTGACGCTCGGCTGAGGTCTAGTGCGTGGGCGGAGATGACCTTGTCCAGCCTCTCGCCGCCGGACTCGGCGACGAATGAGAGGATGGATACGTCGTTCTCAGCCACCCTCGGCCGCCTGCTGCTGGGGCCGCTTCTGCCGCTCTTGCCACTCCTCCCACATCAACGATCCAATCAGCAGTGCGACGCCGACGACGATCGAGTTGTCCGCCACGTTCCACACCGGAAAGTCCTGCAGCGGCCAGAAATTCACGTCGAAAAAGTCCACCACGTACCCTTGGGATACCCGATCGATGAGGTTGCCGACGGCGCCACCCAGGGCCAGGCCCAGCGCCAGTCGCAGGACCCATTGACCAGGGGGGAGGCGGCGGGAGTAGATGATGATCGCCACGGCGGCGACGACGTGGGCGATGGCAAACAGGCTGCCCAGGCCCTGGAACATGCCAAAGGCCACGCCCGTATTGGTCACGTGGGTGATACTAAAGATGGGGGCCAGCCACGGTATCAGGTCCACGGACTGGCCCACCTCCAACTGCGTCGCCACGAGGTACTTGGTGACTTGATCGGCGATCAAGACCAGTCCCGCCGTGACCGGCAAGATCAAGAACTCTGGTTTTGACCGTTTCAATGAATGCCCTTTCTACCTGTGCTCGCGGCGCGACTGGCAGTCGAGACAGTACCGGGCGTGAGGCAGCGCCTCCAGGCGCGCCCGGTCGATCCGCGCGCCGCACGCTTCACACAGACCGTACGTTCCATCGTTAAACTTGGTCAGTGCTCGCTCTACCTCTTCGAGTGAGATCTCGGCGTTGTGCTTTAGCGTCTCGTCCACGGCCTGATCGAAAGCGTCGGTGGCATCGTCGGCGATGTGGTTGCTGTAGCCGATGCTCTCGTATTTGGAAGACTCTAGCTGCTCCAGTTGCTCGACGAGCTTGGCCTGTTGTTCTAACAGCTCCTGTTTGGCTTTTTCGTATGAAAAAGACATCGTTCTCTCTCCTAGCCCTCCCCCCTCCAAGTGGCCGTATTCTACCCTACTCGGCCTGAATTGGCAAGGGCTTTTGAGACCGGATAACGCAGATATCCCAAACGATCTTGCCGAAACTATGCCTGGCGGACGCCCAAAACCAACGCATATCCGCCGATCTGATCCTCGCCCGCTACGGCCCTCTTTTCTGGCGGGCCAGCGCGCAGGTCGACGCTCAGGGTCTCTGCGGTGATTAGGTCGCGGTGCGCCTCGATTGCTGCGACTAACTCGCCCTCGGTCTGGTACGTGGTGACGATGCGATCGTCCAGGTCAAAGCCGGCCTCCTTGCGCAGATTCTGCACGCGGCGAATCACGTCGCGGGCCAACCCCTCCGCCGCCAGCTCGGGCGTCAGGATGGTATCTACCGCGACCGTCACGCCGTGCTCCGAGGCGACCGCCAGTCCCTCCTGGGGCTGTTCCTGTATCAGCACCTCCTCGGGCGCCAGCTCGATTTCCTCGCCTGCGACATGCAGGTGGAGCGAGAGAGAGGCTTTCAGACGCTTTACCGCCGCGGCGGGATCTACTTCCGCCAGCGCCTTCCGCACGGCCGGAAACTTGCTCCCAAAGCGGGGTCCCAGTACTTTGTTGTCCGGCAGCAGCCGGTAGGCCACCAGCTCTTCTACCGCCTTCACGAACCTAATTTCTTTGACATTCAACTCATCCTGGATCAGATCGAGCAATTCTTCGTCATCCAATCCGTCACCGTCGGATTCGAGGTGAACGAGCGCGCCGGCCAGCGGTTGGCGCAGTTTGATGTTTGCGCTGGCGCGGCAGGAGTGACCTAGCGTGACCACCTGCCGGGTCAGCGCCATCTGAGCGAGCAGGTTCTCGTCCACCGCCGCCCCGTCCGCCTCTGGCCACTCGGTATGGTGAACGCTCTCCGGCGCGTCGGCATCGACCGAGCGCACCAAGTTCTGGTACATTACCTCCGTCACGAAAGGCGTCAGAGGAGCCAGTAACCGGCAGAGCGTCGTCAGGACGTGGTACAGAGTGGCGTAGGCCGCGTTCTTGTCGGCGTCCTGCTCGCTCTTCCAGAAGCGGCGGCGGCTGCGGCGCACGTACCAGTTGGTCAGGTCGTCCAGGAAAGGCTCCACTGCCAGCGTCGCGCCATAGGCGTCATAGTTTTCGAGGCGATCGCTGACCTGTTCAATGATTTGATGTAAGCGGGCGATGATCCAGCGGTCCAGCAGGCCGGTGGATTGGTAGAAGGGTAAGTTGGTTACGGAGGCGTTCGTTTCCCAGTCTATCAACTTGCCGGGTTCCCACCCATCGATGTTGGCGTAGGTCACAAAGAACGAGTACACGTTCCACAGCGGGATCAGGAACTGACGGCGCACCTCGTCCGCCCGGCCATAGCCAAAGAGCAGGTTGTTCTCCGGCTTGTGGGCGCAGTACAGCCAACGCATCACGTCCACGCCCATCTTGTCGGCGGCTTCGTTGAACTCGATGGCGTTTCCCCACGACTTGTGCATCTCCCGGCCTTGCTCGTCGGTGAGTGTGGCGTAGCCGAAACAGGTCAGGAAGGGCGGAGAGTTCTCCAGCACTGTGGCCATCGCCAGCAGGCTGTAGAACCAGTTGCGGAATTGGCCCGGGAAGGACTCGCTAATAAAGTCGGCTGGATACCACTGCCGCCAGTAGTCCGGGTCCGTGCGGTACTGCATCGTGCTAAAGCTGACGATGCCCGCATCCAGCCACGGATTGCCTACATCGGGGACGCGGCTCGCCTTTGCACCACATTCGGGGCAGGCGATCTTGACGGCGTCAATCCACGGCTTGTGGGGCGTGTGCCCCTCGAACGCGTCCCAGCCTGCGACGGCGCGCTTCTTCAACTCCTTCGCGTCGCCCACGACCGTAAAGTGGCCGCAGGCTTTGCATTCCCAGATGGGCAAGGCCAGACCCCAGTAGCGCTTCTTGCTGATCATCCAGTCACGCATGTTGCGCAGCCAGTCCAGCTCGCGGTCCAGCCCAAACGGTGGAATCCAGCGGATCTGCTTGGTGACCTCGATCATGTCGTGGCGCAGCTCGTCCATCGA
>CAZKDJ010000085.1:0-16060 GCA_964551295.1 uncultured Anaerolineales bacterium
AGCGGGCAGTTCTCTCCCTCCCAGGCGTGCGCCCACTCGTGGGCCGCGACCTGGATGAGGAGGATCTGCGGCAGGCCAGAGAGCAGGGACATCACCCGCTTGTGCCCCTTGCGGGCAAAGAGTCCCACCACCTTGGAGGGAGCGGTGGGTAAGCCATTGGGCGCCTCCGCCGCCAGCCGCTGCAGGTGTTGGTGATCCACCAGGGTAAAATCGGTGCCCACATTGAGCCCCAGGCCCAGGTCGTCTGCGACGACGCGGGCCACGCGCTCAAACAGTTCGCGCGCGCGCGCCTGATCGTAAACGGCGGTCTGGTGACAACGCGGGCAGATGTGCCGACCGTCGGGCAGTGCTACGTGATTGTCCCCCACCGGTATACCACAGACGTCGCAGCGCGGCGCGCCTTGGTGGCAGCGCCGGCAGACGACGATGGCCTGCTCGGCCGAGTCTCCTTCAGCCGCATAAACCCAGCCGCGCCCCCACAATCGGCGGCCGCAGAGGTGGCAGTGTTTGGGAGCCATAGACTTAACGCGCCCAACGCGGGCACAGTTTCTCTATTTCAGGCGCGTTGGTCACGTTGACCGGCTCGCTGCGCGGGCCTGTGGCATTGATCACCATGATGTCGTAGCCTCCCGCCGCACCCGTTGGCTTCAGATACATCATCATCGAACCATCCGGCGAGAGAGCTGGCTGGTAGACATCGCTGGCTATGGCCTGATAGCCGGCTTCGAGCGGGCTGCCCCGATGCAACTCCCTGTCGAGCCCGAAATAAAAGTTGCGACTGTCGGGCGACCACGTGATCTTGAGCTCGTTGGAGAGGTCCTCCCCCGCGTATGATGGACCCACCAACAAGTCATCGGACACTTGGCGGACGCTCAACGACCATTGTTTGCCCTCCCTCCAGAGGATGATCTTGTACTGACCATCCGGTGAGTCACACTCCACCAGCTTGGCGACGCCGCAGCGGTACCCCCAGTACAAATTGAACGCGTCGCCCTCCAGCGTCTTTGCCACACCCGAACTCGAACAGGTCGAGTTATCGTAGGTCGTTGGACCCAGCAACTCGCCCTTCGTGCCCGTCGAACTCGTTTGGGCCAGGTAATACCCCATGTCGGTCTCGATGGTGTACAAGATCGCGCCCGCTCCCAAGACCGGCCCTGGCGAAGTCGGTTCCGAGGTTGGTTCTGCCGTAACCTTTAGCGTCGGCCTGGCCGTCGGGACCGGCGTGGGGGTGAGGGTGGGCGTGGGGGTGAGGGTGGGCGTCGGCGTCTGTGTGTTGGTCGGAAGCGGCGTCGCCGTCGGCGTCAGCGTTGGGAGGGGTGTGCTGGTTGGAATCTGGGTGGGCGTCGCCGATGGCGTCGGCGTGTCGGTCTCTACGACAGCGACGGCGCCCGTCGTCGGCTCGATCTCATCCCCAGCCCGCCCCCAGAAAAAGGCGGAATAAGCGCCGACTGCGATCCCCGCCAGCAACAGCGGCCCGCCGACCAGGGCCGCAATCAGCGGCCAGCGCACCTTTTTTTTCTTCCCTCGCAAGGCCACTTTCATCGCCAGGGCGGACGGGAAACGATCGTTGGGGTCCAACTGCACCGCCTTGTCGATGGTCAGAGAGGTCTGCGTCGAGACCTTGCGGTTCACGACCCGCACCGGGGTAAAGACAAAGGGGTGCGCCTCGGGATTGTCTCCGGTGAGCGACTCGTAGAGCGTCGCGCCCAGCGCATAGACGTCGGAACGAGGCGTCGTCTGCCCCTGTCCGGCGTACTGCTCCGGCGGGGCGTAGCCCACGGTGCCCATCTTGAGCGTGTCCGTCCCCTTGGATGGATCGAACAACCGCGCCACGCCAAAGTCGATCAGCTTGACCCGACCCTCAGGTGTGACCATGATGTTGGCCGGCTTCAGGTCGCGAAAGATGACGGGCGGATCGTGAGCGTGCAAATAGTTCAGCACGTCACAAATCTGTCCGGCCCACTCCAGCACCTGTTCTTCCGTAAACACACCTTCCGGCGACTGCTCCAGCATCTCCTCCAGCGTCTGCCCCTCGACGTACTCCATCACCAGATAGTGCCGCCCATCCTGTTCGAAGGCGTCCACGATCTGCGGCAGGTTGGGATGGCGCAGGCCGACCAGCAGCTTGGCTTCTTGCTGAAACTGGGCCACGGCCTCGGCCCGATCGCCAGCGTCGACGAACCGCTCCAGCAGTTCCTTCATCGCCCACAACTTGCCGTACAGCTTGGTGTCCTCGACCAGGTAGACGGCCCCCATGCCACCTTTACCCAGCACCCGCACGACGCGATACCGCTCGTGCAGCACGCTACCTACTGAGAGAAGTGCCTGGACGCTCAGCGCCTCACCACATTCGGCACAGAATTGGGCCGTGTCCCGATTGCCATCGAAACCGCATGCTTCACATGTACGCATTGTCCTACCTCACATCTTTTCGTCCCAATACAACCGCTATGCCCAAACTGAAGCAAAGTCCAAACCCAACCAACAACAACCAGGCTCTTAGCAAATGGCCCGCCGAACGGGTATACTGGATACGGAACTCTTGCTTGTCCTGGATATTCATCGGCCTCGGCTCGATCGTCACTGTCTTTGTGACCGTCTCTGTGACGATAACGGGCTCGTTCCCCGGTTCCCAATCGTCGGCCAGCTTCTCGACCTCGACTCCGACCTGTTCAATGATGGAGCCGGGCAAAAGCCGGAACGTCGTGCGCATGCCCAGCTTATCCAGATCCACCGACGTACCCAACCCCTCCATCGTCCAGCGCGTGAGCGTCAGAGCAGAAAGGTGTTCCGTGACGCCCGGCAGGTTGAAGAGCACACCAGCAAAGATCATCTGAAAGAACAGCACCAGAAAGACGATATAGATCACCGAATTGGCGTTGGGCACGATGGCCGAGATCAGCAACCCCATCAAAATCGCCGTCAACGTCGCCAAAACCAGGGTGATGTATATCTCTACCAACGCCGAAAATATGACGCCCTCCGTAGGATAGCCGACCCTGATGCCAATCACGAGCATCAGCAGGAAGCACTGGATAAGCGCAAAGGAACCCAACACCACGACCTTGGAGGCGATGTAGGGCAGAACGCGCACAGAGACCATGCGCTCCCGCTGGTAGATCGGCCACTCCTTCACGATCTCGTACACGGCGGCGAACAACCCCAGCAACACCGCCGCCAACGTCATGATGAACAGGAGGATCTGCGTATCGCCGACGACGTTGTAGACAGCAATGTTCTTGCCCGTCTCTGCCAGCTCGGCCTGCAGCATGCTCCTGATCTCGGAGCGGGTGTTGCCAACCAGCCAGTTACTGTCCGAGACCAGCAACACCAACGCGCCGATGATGGGCATCACCACCCACAGAACGGCCATGAGCAGCTTGTCCCGCCGCACCAGGTCGAAATAGCGGCGGGTGAGCACAAAGAACTGCCGCAACAAGCTGACCTTGGAGCGGGGCCGCGACCGCCCCTTGCTTGCAGCCTGTTGCACCTGGGGCAGCAGTTGCTGCCGGCCGGCCACGTATTTCTGGTATTGCGCCGATTGCTTGAACGCCTCCTCACCTCGGAGCGCCTTTTCCCGCGCCACCCGCGGGTCGGGATCGTCCAAGCGGGCGTAGATATCGGCAAAGTCGCCGCTCTTTACGCCAAAGTACTCGAGCGCCTCCTCGGGCGGCCCAAAATAGACCATGCGCCCCTGGGAGAGGAAACACACGTGGTCGCACTGCACGATGTTGGCCGTGGCGTGGGTCACCAGGAGGATCGTCCGCCCGCCGTCGGCCAAGCGACGCAGCGTGTGCATCATCTTTTTCTCCAGCCCCGGGTCCAGCCCGGAGGTGGGCTCGTCGAGGAAGAACAGGTTCGGCTCGGCCAGCAACTCGACGGCGATGCTGACCCGCTGGCGCTGCCCCCCGCTCAGGCTGCTGACGACCTGATCCTTCTGCCCCACCATCTCCACCTGTTCGAGCACCCGGTCGATACGCCGCTCGATCTCTGCGGCGGAGGTATCCTGGGGCAGCCGCAACTGGGCCGCATACCGCAGCGCCTTGTCTACGGTCAGGTCGTTGTGAATGATCTCATCCTGCGGCACGTAGCCGACCAGCGTGCGGTAGAGATCGAACTGATCGTACAGGTCCTCTCCGTTGGCCAGCACCTGGCCCTCGGTGGCACGGGCGAACCCGTTGAGCGCCATCAGGAGCGTGCTCTTGCCCGCGCCGCTGGTGCCCACGATGGCAACGAACTCGCGCGGGTAAACGGATATGTCGATGCCGTGGAGGATGCGCTTCATCCCCCGCCCATTTCTTGCATCCCGGATCAGCCCGATGCCATCCAGCCGCACGCCGCCGGTGGCGGCGTATTTCTGGAAACCGGTCGTTTCGTACACCAGCGTGAAGGGGCCGATGCGCACCACATCATCCGGCCGCAGCAGGCGAGACTGCGTCAACCGCTCGCCGTTGACAAAGGTACCGTTGGTGCTGCCCAGGTCGGTGAGGACGTGGCCTTGGTCTGTGAGATCGAGGCGGGCGTGTCCCCAGGAGACGATGGGGGACGCCAGGGGAATGTCGGCCTGCGGATTGCGCCCGATGACGACCGACTCTTTCATTCCCAGGTCGGTCGCCCCCACGTTGACCACGTTGGAGACAGGCGCTGCCGACTCGGCGGTGCGGAAGGTCATACCGACAGAGTTGCCCTGCGGGTCACCGATACGCAGGATGTCGCCTTCATTGAGGACGGCGCTGGGCGTATACTGGCCGTTGACAAAGGTGCCGTTGGTGCTGCCCAGGTCTATATAGTGCCACACGCCGTCACGCCTCTCCAGCCGCCCGTGGTGACCGGATACATAGTTGGGCGACAGAACGATGTCGTTATCCGACCTGCGGCCCAGCGTAAAGACGTCCCGGTCGAGCACCACCTCCCACTGCGGTTCCCCCGGCTCGCGGATGATGAGACGTGGAGGCTCCGGCAGCCCCAGTTCCACCGGGCGTGCCTGCTGCGTCTCATCCGGCGGCGGTTCCTCCTCCGAAACGTCTTCCACCGGTTGCTCTATCTCCATAGGAGCCTGTTCGGGCACGTCCTTCTCCGCCGAGACATCGGCGGTCATCTGAACCTCTTCCGGCGACTCTACCACTACAAGGGCCTCATCCAGGGCGGCATCAGGGGAAAGCGGCTGCCCGCACTCCGCACAGAAGCGCGCGTCAGGCTTCCTTGATTCCTTGCCGCACGAGCGGCAGACTGGTGACATTGCAACCTACCTCCATCTGCATATTCGACTTTACTCCGCCACCCCCCACAGCCGTACCGTGCCATCCGACGACCCGGAGGCCAAGAGTGTCCCATCGGGCGAGAAAGCCACGTCGCTGACCTCGCTCGCGTGCGCATTGAGCAGGCGCAGCAGCGCGCCATCGGAGACCCGCCACACGCGCAGCGTGCCGTCGTCCGAAGCCGAGGCCAGCAACTCACCATCCGGGCTGAAAGAAACGCGCTGCACCTGTCCCTTGTGCCCTTCGAGAGCGCGCACCAGCACCCCATCCGAGACTCGCCAGAGGCCAATCTCACCCCAAGACGCCGTGACGAGGAGCAAGCCATCTGGCGAGAAGGCAACACTCGACACCCAAAACGTATAGTCGTTCAATTCGAGCACCTGGGTCCTATCAGAGACCTGCCACACGCGCGCCGTCTCGTCGGCCGACCCCGTCGCCAACAGCTTGCCATCGGGGGAAAAAGCCAAACTGATCACGTCATCTGTGTGAGCCTGCCAGGTATGTAGCAGCGCCTTATCAGAGACTTGCCACAATTGCACGGCGCCTTCCAGCAATCCTACGGCCAACACCGCCCCGTCCGGGGAAAAAGCCAAGCTTTTCACCCCGCTGACCTGATCTCTCTTCAGTGTACGCAGCAGGCTGCCGTCGTGTACCTGCCAAAAGTCGATCTCGCTCCACGACGCCGCAGCCAGGAGCGCCCCGTCGGGAGAAAAGGCCATGCCCGTGGTATCGCCCGCGTCATCCGCCAGCACGCGCGAATCCATCCCGTCCACAGCCCATAACTGCACCGTGTTGTAACTGGCCGCCGAAGCCAACGTAGCGCCATCGGGGGAAAAGGCAATGTAATCCACCGAGTCCGTGAAACCCGTCAGCGTGTGCAGCGGCTTTCCATCGGACGCCTGCCACAGCCGCACTGCACCCTCGCTCGAAGTCGAGAGCAACACCTCTCCATCGGGCGAAAAGGCCACACCCGTCACCGACCCTGTATGCTCGTCCAGTCGATAAGCCATCGCGCCATCGGATACGCGCCAGAGACTTATACTCTTATCCCAAGACCCTGTGGCCAGCATCTCTCCATCAGGTGAGAAAGCCACGTCTCTCACCCAGCTCATTCCCAGGCTACTCTCCACCTCAAACGTGCGCAAGTGCTTGCCACTGGACACGCGCCACAGCCGCACCGTCCCGTCGTCCGATCCCGAGGCCAGCGTCTCCCCGTTGGGTGATAGAGCCATTCCCCTCACGTACCCTTCGTGCCCCTCAAGCGCGTGCAACAGCACCCCATCCGAGACCTGCCACAGCCGCACCGTCTTGTCGTCCGAGGCTGAGGCCACGATCCGCCCATCGGGAGTAAAGGCCACATCCGTCACATCCCCCGCGTGCCCCTCCAAGAGGCGCACAAGCTGGCCATCGAGGACCCGCCACAGGCACACCGTGTCATCCCAGGAACCCGAAGCCAACATCTCCCCGTCGGGGGAAAAGGCCACGCTCGCCACCCAGCTCTTGTGCCCCTCCAGCGTACGCTGCAACGCCCCATCCGACACCCGTCTGAGCTGTATCTCATTATCCCGCGTCGCGAAAGCCAGCAGCATCCCGTCGGGCGAAAAAGCCACATCGTTGGCCCAAGCGCGGGTTTCAAAGAACTGCACTTGATCCATCGTCTCGGTGTCGTAAAGATACACCCCCAGCGACGAGGCCACGGCCAGCAGGCTCCCATCGGGGGCATACGCCGTTCGCTCCAGAACACCCTTGCCCAACCGGGTCAGCTCCGCCATCTGATCGGTACTCTCCGGCGATATGGTCACCCGTGACTGAGGCAATGGCATGTTTGTCGCCAGAACCTGCGGACCCGACGTGGATACAGGACCGAGAAGCACGGTACGCACTTCAGGCGTCGAAGGATCCGGTTGCTTGAACCAAGCTGCGACCCTCCCTACCCCGCCCAAGGCCAACGCCAGGGCGACCGCCAACGCGGCCAATGCCACAATCAGCGCAGCCATTCCCCCAGCAATCCAGGCCCACTTTGGTACCCGCCGGAGCGCAGCAGGAGCAGCCACCTCGGCCGGCGCGGCCCGCGCCGGTACCCTGTCGGGCGACAGCGCTGACGACTTGCCCTCCAGCGCCCGCGCCATCTCTCTGGCGCTCGAAAAGCGCTTGACCAAGGGCAGCTCCATCGCCTGCATCACCGCCGCCTCGGTTTGCACACCGACCTGGGGATTCAAACGCCGCATCGGCGTAAACGAATCAGGGTTGGCCATCCGGTCGCCGGCAGTGGCCGGAGGCTCTCCCGTCAAAGCGTGATAAAGCGTCGCTCCCAGGCTGTAAAGACCGCTACGAGGATCGGTGTGCCCAGGTTGAACGCCATACTGCTCCGGCGGGGCGTAAGCTGGCGTTCCCATGCCACGCATCGCCGTGTGCGTCTGCGGATCGTTTGGATCCCACAACTTGACCAGGCCAAAGTCCACCAGTTCTACGTGCCCATCGGGACAGATGATGATATTCTGCGGCTTGATGTCCCGGTGAATCACCTGCCGGCTGTGGCAGTATTCCAACGCATCGAGCAACTGCACCGCCCACGCCACGACCTGCTGCTCGGGCAGCGGCCCCTCCCGCTCGATCTGGTCGGCCAGGCTCTCCCCCTCGACAAAGTCCATGACCAGATAGACGCTGCCGCTCTCCTCAAAAAAGTCGGTGACGCGCACGAGGTGCGGGTGATCCATACGCGCCAGGATCGTCGCCTCTTGGCGAAATTGTTGGCGGAGCTGATCCAGCGTATGGGAATCAAGCCCAGGCTGCGCGGTCATCTCCTTGAGCGCTACCGGTACGTCAAGGCGCGTATCCCAAGCGCGATAGACCGCCCCCATCCCGCCCCGTCCAAAGAGGGAAACGATGCGATAACGATTTTGGAGAACTTGGCTCACTGCAAGCGTCATGGTCTGTTCCCGAACGCAGACAACCGGCCGTACTCCGCACTCTGCGTACCGAGACGCGTCGTGCTTCACGCGCTATGCGTAATAATTGACCTTCACCCGCCCAAAGCGCAACTCGTCCCCATCGTTGAGCGGGTACGACTGCCCTGGTGTGATCTTTTGCTGGTTGACGTAGGTGTAATTGGTGCTGTTCAAGTCCTCGATATAGACCTGATCGCCCTGGACAAAGATGCGCGCGTGCTTCCGCGAAACGCCCCCCTCGTCCCCGCCGTGATCGGTCAGATCAATCTCGGGAAAGACACCGCTGACGGGGTCCTCCCGCCCGATAAAGATCTCGGTTTTGCCGGCCGGGAAGGGCAGTGTGGCGTTGGTGCCCTGCACGACCAGTTTGCCTGGCACGGCCGCAATGGGAGGAGCCGGCGGAGGCTCTGCCACCGATGGAGGCTGCGCCGCCGGTGGCTGTGGGGCAGGGACCGCGGGCGGCGGTGTCGGAGGCGGCGGTGCTGCCGCTTGGGGCTGCTGTGCAGTTCCTCCTACGGTTGCGCCGCACATATCACAAAAGTTGCTGCCAGGCTCGAGTCGAGCCCCACACGAGGGGCAGGGCAGCGGAGCGGCTACAGCTTGGGCAGGGGCAGGTGCCGGAGCGGGCGCAGGAGCCGCCTGGCCCAGTGCCGCGCCGCAGTTATCGCAGAACGACTCGCCGGCGGCCACCGATGCCCCGCAGACGGGGCACGTGGTAGCCACGGCTGTTGGCGTAGGCAGTACAGGCGGCGCTGGGGCGGCTGCCGGAGCCACCCCCGTAAGCTTTGCACCACACTCATCACAAAATGCGGCCCCTTCGGGCTGCTGTGAACCACAATTCGGACATGCAGGCATGACATCCCTCCTGAATTCAGTATACTGGTAGTTGGTACACTGGTAAATTGGTATCTGGTGAATTGATTTGAGTAAAGCACTAATTACCAGTCTACCAATCTACCAATTTCTCAACGTAACAGCTCCTAACTACTCATCTAGCTTCTGCGTCAACTTGCGCGTCTCGTAGCGCAGTTTCTTGGTCCCTCCAGAAGACAGTCCCTCGCCTTCCTCCAAACGCTTGGCCTCATCCAACGCCGTCTGGGCCAGATCATCCTCGCCCAGTTCCAGCAAGCGGGTAGCGGCGGCACGGAGCTTTTGCGTCGCACCGGCGATGTTGCCCACCACCGCCTCGTCCAGCGCCCGTGTCTGCAGCTTGTGCGCCGTTACTTTCTCGACGATGTTCAACACGTAGGGATTGTCCTGTGAAGCCAGCGCCGGATCGGCGGTGAAATTCAGAACCACGTCCGCCTTCACCTTCTCGTCCATCGAACCGGTCGCGGGCACGTCGTAACTCACCTCCGCCTGGGCGATGCGATAAGACCCAGGCTGGCGAGGCGGCACCAGCATCTCGACCAGCACGCTCTGCCCCTGGTCGCGCTCCATATCGCCTAGCGTGACCTGCACGTCGCGATCCGAGAGGGCGCGGTGCCCCAGCTTGGCGATCAGGGGCTGCACCCGCCAGACCGCTCGTGGCATGACGCCGCCCACCAGGCGCAAGATCATATCCGTGTTCTGCACGACGGTGGCCTGGGCCGCCTGCACCTGGCGCTCGAACGTGCGCAGAATCACGTCGGGTTGGCCCTCCGGGATAAAGTCCGAGGTACCGCCGGCCGTATCGGCGATATCGTCCAGGAGCTGCTCGTTCCACTCCTCACCCAACCCCAGCGCGACGATGGGGATACCCTCACTGCCGGCGTCCGCCGCCAGCCGGCGACACACGTCCTCATCGCCAAAGGTCTCGCCGTCGGTCAGGAGGAGCATACGGCTGACCCGCTCAGGTCCCACGCCCTCGCGCAGCTCCCGTAGGCCCTCCTTCATCCCGCGCGATATCGCGGTGCCGCCACCGGCGCGGATGTCGTCGATCTGTTTCCTCAGGTCCCCACCATCGGACACTGGCTGACTGGGCACGACGACCTTGACCTTGTCGTCAAAGACGACGATAGAGAGCAGATCCTGGGGGCCCATCTGGTTGACGGCCAGCTTGGCCGCCTCCTTGAGGTTATCCAGCTTGGTCCCGCTCATCGAACCGCTATGGTCCAGGACGAGGCTAAAGTTGAGCGGCATCTTTACGTCGGTCACGACGCCAGTGGGCAAGGCCTCGATCAGCACGTACGTCAACTGCTGCCCCCCCGTGGCGGGAAACGTGTCCTTGTTCGTCTGCACAGTCAGCTGCACTTCTCCACCCATACAAATTCTCCTTGACCCCGAACCTTGCGAAGGCTAAACTATCGCCGTCGGATCAGCCCGCCGATCAACGCAGCCAGAACGCCGACGAGCGCTATACCTAGCCCCATCATAGCGATCCAGAATCCCTGTCCCAATCCAGCCAGCGCACCGCTCAAGCTGTTGATGTCAAAGTTGGTCGTCATCAGCGAGGTGATCACAGGCGAGCTAAGCGGCAGACAACCACACAGTCCGGGCAAAAAGATCAACAGGGGCAAAAGGAGCGCCAGTCCAGACGACCGTCCCTTGCCCAAGAACCCCAGCACGATGCCGACGAGACTGAGCAAAAGCAACACCAACGCCCCCAGAGGCACCAACCCCCACAGGAGAAACATCGAGTCACCGCCCGGCTCAAGCGCCTTGGACACCGTATCAAGCCCCGTGTCACCGGTCGGGAACCAGGGTAGCACAAAGGCTCCCAACGCGGCCAACGCACCCAGGACAGCCAGGATGTAGCCGCCAAAAAGCCCGATCCCGCCTATCACCCGTCCGGCGCCGCCGGAATCCCGCACAGCGGAAGGAGCCGGTGCGGGTACATAGGGCGGCACAGGCCACGGCGGCGCCTGCGGCGACGGGGGCAAGGACGGCGATGGTACCGTCGGCGGCGACACAGGCTGCGACGGAGGACGCGTCGGCGTCACCTGAGGTGGCGGCGCAGGAGCAGCTTGCCCCAACACCGCGCCACACCCTTTACAGAAACGCGCACCTGGACGATTGGCACTCCCACACTTTGGACATATCATTTGACCACACCTCCTTTTAAATACTTATCAATCCGTCACGCTAACCACGATTGCGCTCACGTTATCCAACGCCCCAGATTCCAGAGCGCGCCGGACAATCTGATCGCAGATTTGCTGCGGTTCGAATTCCAGCAACATCAATTCCTCCAGCCCTGCACTTCCAACACTCTCCCACACGTCATTACAGCACAGGAGCAACCGATCGCCGGGTGCCAACTGCAAGCTGAGCACATCCACCTCCACTGTGGACCGATCTCCCAGGCTGCGATAGAGAACGCCCTTCTGCGGATGGTCAGCCGCCTCCTCAGGCTCGACCTCGCCCGTCGCCACCAATCGCTCGATGAGAGAATGATCGGTGGACATCTGGCAAAGCGCGCCATCGCGCCAATGATAGACGCGGCTATCGCCCACGTTGGCGATGACGGCCAAATCATCGCGCACCAACGCCAGAGCGAGTGTCGAGCCCATATCGCTGCCGTGACTCTGCGCCACGGCATAAATCTGCGCATTGGCCTCGGTGATGGCCTCGCCGGCGATCTTGATCAGCGTCTCGACCAGGCAGACATCGCCGCCTAACTCGGCCATCAGCACACCGGAGACGAGCTCCTGGGCCACCGTCTGCACGGCGATCCGGCTGGCAACCTCGCCCGCTTGCTGTCCTCCTATCCCATCGGCCACGGCAAAGAACCCTACAGCCGGCGTGGGGCGTCCCTCGTATACAGGCGCCAGCGTCAGCGCCAGCAGGCTATCCTGATTGATCGCCAGATCAGGGCCTTTCATCGACTGCAGGCCAACCGCGAGTTGCACACCGTGGACAAACGGCAGCCTCTCCGAGACGGCCTTCTCGGCCTCAACCACAAACGTGCGTCCGGCACACTCAAACGTCGTCCCCTGAACCAACTCGGGCGATTTCAGCCACTCGTGCAGCAGGCAGACGACGGGTTGGGCCAACTCCGCCCCGCACTCGGGACAGGACCCACCGTCGCCCGGCACCTCCGCCCCACAAGCAGCGCAACGCCCGTGATCACGAACGCGATACGTGGCATGGTCAGTCTGGCGGGCCACGAGCTCCACGACCTCGTACCGCTCCTGCAGCAGCGCACCCGGAGGCCACGCGCCCACGAGGAGCTCCGTCTTTACGCTTGGTGCTCCGATCTCGACAGGCGAAACCAGCGCCTCCCCACAGACATTGCAGAACTTGGCTCTATCGCGATTCTCAGCCCCGCACGCAGAACAGACGGTCATGATTCTCCCAATCGAGTGTCAAAGCGAGACAATAAGGCTGATGACTGGGATATTGTATCGCTAGGCTCGTAAACGTCAAATAGACAGCGCCGCATCCAGCTACCCATCATCGGCAGATACGCGTGACGCCGTTTTATTCTTTGGGCAGCTTTACAGTCGACGCCCCTTCCTGTCCCGGCTCCGCTTCCTCATCGGTCAGCTTCACCGTCGGCCCACCGCGCCGAGGCTCTACCTCCGCTTCCTCGGTCAGTTTCACCGTTGACCCACCGCGCCGAGGCTCAGGCTCCTCACCCGTCAGCTTCACCGTCGGTCCGCCGCGCTTAGGCCCTGCCTCCTCATCATCGACCAGTTTCACCGTTGGCCCGCCGTGCTTGGGTCGGGCTGGCTTCTGTGGCGTGATCAGCGCCGGCATGGGCTCCGCACTCGGCTGCGCTGCGCTTGGCTACGCCGGCTGCTGAGGTTTGGGCGGTTGCACCGGTGGCGGCTCAGGGGCAGACGGCGGCTCTACGTCGCTATCTTGCAAGCGGCGCGTCGCGCCCCCAACACGCTTGAACTGCAAGTGCGTGTTGCCCACCTCGATGATCGCGTCCGGCTCCAGCGGCACCAACCGCTTAGGAGAGATCATCGCACCGTTGACCCGCGTGCCGTTCGTGCTGCCCTCGTCGACGATAAAGTAACGCGTCTGCTCCATGCGAATGGAAAAGTGAGGATTGGAGGCATAGTCATCGTGCAGCGCAAAGTCGCAGAACTGCGGATCGCGCCCCACCTTGACCACGGGTCCCGAAATACGAAACTCGCGTCCCACGTTGGCCCCCTTGACGACGACCAGTTTGCCCGGCCCGCCCGGCATACCCCCCAGGCGTTTCGTGACCCCCTTGACCACGTTAGAGGTGGTAGCGACCACTTTGCGCGCCAGCTCGCCCCGCGTGCGGATCAGCATGATGAGCAAAACAAACAGCCCCAGCCCCAGCACACCCGCGACGCAGACCATCCACCAGGATTCGTTTACCCTGCGCTCCCACGCCACACACGGCGTTTGCTTCGCAGCCTCCCAAGTGACCCCAATCGTCACCGGTTCAGTCTCCATCTGCTCGCCCAACCAGGCATCCTCGGTCTTGGCCACCAGCGTGAACTCGCGCGCCTGGACCTGCTCCGTCGGCGTGACGACATGGGTCACGTCCCAGGTGATCGTATAGTCCGGCGGCGTCGTGCCCGCGCCAATCAGCTCGCCGTTGGCAAAGTAGCGCACCTGCGCCGGATCGCGCAGGGCGCCGTCGACGGGCGTCACCTCGGCGCTCAGCGAGATGGCGGTGGGCGTATCGTAGCGAAAGTTCTCCCGCTTGGTGGACACGTAGAGACAGGCCGCCTCGTCATACGCGATGGGCACCGTGTACGCGTCGCCGTCACTTGGAGCGGTCAGAGAAATTTGTGGCGGCTGCAAGACTGCCTGAAAGGGCACCTCGGCCTCCGCAGCCGCGGTGCCGACGCGCACCGTCACGCGCAGGGTGTGCCCTCCCTTCGGCAGGCGCGTCTCGTAAGCGATCACGTACTGCTGCCGCTGGGTCACCAACCGGTCGAACAGGTCCAGCACCTGTCCGCGGGGCTCGTCGCCGTCGTGCAACTGGTAGACGCCGTGCGTCTGGTGGGCCAATCGCTTCAGGTTATCCGCACCGCTGAACTCTCGGCCGGACTTGCCCATGCCGATGGTGTAGATGGAGACGTCCGCCTCCAGGGCCTTACGGATGACGTCGTCGTACCGCGTCGTCTCGGAAAAGTCCGGGTCAATGCCATCGGAAAAGACGACGAGGACCTTGCGGCGGATCGAGAGCGCCTCGCCAATCCTGGCATCCGCGTTTTCGGTCAGCAGACCGAGCGCCACGTCCAACCCCTCATAGAGCGGCGTACCGCCCGTCACAGGCTCGCCCACTATCGGTATCAGCGCGTTCTTGGCCCGCCCGGTGTCCACCGGATCGAAGGTAAAGTCCTCCAACGGGTCCATCCTTTCCTCGCCGATTCCGATGACGGTCACCCCGTCGTCGCCGGGCCCTCCAGGCGCACTGAGCCGGTCGATCAGTTCCTCCGCCAGGCCGGCGGCCTCCGCGATGCGCCCGTCTCCCGGGGCCGAGATGCCGCCCCTGTCGATCACGATGGCGACGGCCAAGCCGGCGATCTCGTAGGAGACGCGCTTGTCCTCGACGACGTCCCCATCCTCCTCCACTACAAAATCCTCGGCTGTGAGGCCCTCGACTGACCGGGCGCCCTCCCGGTCGATCACGCTGACGTAGGTGCGTACCTCGGGCGGCGCGGACGCGGCATCCGGCGGGCGATGGATGATGATCAGCGGAGCAGCCTGAGCCAGGCCGGCCTGTACAGCCGCCAGCAGGAGCACGCCCACTATCAAAACAGACAGGTTTCTCCTCATGCCGCCCTCCTCAAGAGACATCACCCCACATCCGGCTCACCTCGTGAGTGAGTATAACCAGATAGTCACTTGCTGTCAACACCCCTCTCTTTCCCAGACACCCAGTCCTCCCCCCGCAAAAAAAAACGCGGGGGGAGGTTGTTTCTCATGCCTGACACGCTACGGCAGCGTGATCTCGAAATAATCGAATCGGGCCTCGATGTCCTCCACCTCCCAGTCCGGTGGCACGGAATTGGTCGCGTTCAAGCCCACGCGGGCGGGGACGAAGGAAACCGCGACGGAGCCAACCTCTCGCCAATCGCCATACGTCGTGGCAAGTACCCGGCGACGCTCCCACCCTGGTAAACCAGACGCAGGTAGATGTCCGTCTCGTCGGCGGGCCTGGACACGGCGAGCGTCCCATAGTCGCCGCCGGTGGCGGTGTCCATATAATAACCGTATCCTTCGGCCAAGCCGCAATGATCGCAATAACCCAGGTTCAGGCGGACCTGGTTCGCCTCATCCTGTTGGATGAACACGGCGGCCTGGTGATGGTTCTGGCGCGGCTCGGCCACGATGTGCGCAGTGATGGCGAAATCCCCCTCGGGAGCCTCTCGTCCAAGGCTGTTGGTCGGACCATTGTCGCCGACGATGCGCAACCAGGTGGAGCCATCAGATTCGACCAGGGACCACTTGTCGGGATTCTCCTCGATCCACGCCCATCCCGGCTGCAGGTCGGCCCCGAAATCGTCCCGAAAGACCGTCCTCTCCGGCAAGGGGGTGGGCGTCGGCGTCGGGGTCTCGGTAGGCATAGGGATCGGCGTAGCGGTCGGCGGGACCCCGGTCGGCACCGGCATATCGGTGGGCGGAACGGGCGTGTTCGTCGGCGGCTCTGGCGTCTGCGTAGGCGGCGGTTCCGTGGGCTGCGCGCAAGCCGAGAGCAAAAAGAGTACGACGAGTCCGAGCACAACGATCCTTTTCACAGCGTGCCTCCAGAAAATTGACTTCTCTCAAAAGTCGCACGACCTGTGCTAGACGTGCGCTGCGAGCCAGTTTTCCACGTCCTTGAGTACCTGGGCGCGTTCCGGCTCGTTGAACACCTCGTGGTACAGCCCCTGGTAGATTTTTACAGTCTCAGTAGATCCAATATTGGTCCTTAACTTGCCAACTGGCCTGTGAACCACA
>CAZKDJ010000086.1:0-15927 GCA_964551295.1 uncultured Anaerolineales bacterium
GTCTCGGCGTACCCCGTGCCCGGCGCGGGACTGTCGTTATCCACGATCACCTCGGCGCCGTTCATGTCCCGCTCGCGGACAGGGACGACGGTAGCCCCGGCGTTCCACAGGTATTGCAGCAGGTATTGGTCCACCGCCTCGGCGTTGTTGTGATCCTCGATGATGGGGCCGGCGTAGCCGCCGGTGGGATACGGTGGGCGCTGCGTGCGCCAGGCCGAGCCGGTCCACTCCCAGCCGTGTCCCGCGCTGACGTAGACCGTCTTGCCGCTGAGCGCCCCCTGCGGCTGCCCCTGTCCGGCAGACGGCGGCTGGCCTACGTAGCCGGGCGCACCGTCCAGCCCTCCCTCGCCATCTAGCAGCGGTTCCTTGCGCAGAGAAGGTGTCTCGGGCAGGAAGGAAGCCAGCGGCACGAACGCCTCTTTGCGCGCGTCCCAAGTCTGAATGCGCAGGTCGCGCCACTGCAAGGGCTCCAACGTCCCACCGACCTGGCGGACGACGATCTCGAACGCGCCGTGGTCGAGATCGCTCAACGCCTCCTGGGGCACCCGCAAATAGACCACGACGGTGGCATCGCTCCCCACCTCCACGCGGTCCAGCGTCGTCCCCTCCGGGATGGCCGACCACAGCCCCCGCGTGCGCTCCTCGGGCGTGGGACCCGCCAGCAGCGCCAGCATCAGCGCCTCCCCGCTCTCCTCTGGGACCGCCCGCTCGACACACACCGGCCCCTGGTCCGACCAGAAGCACACGTATGCCGTCGTTTGCGCCGCAGCGCCGACAAAGGTGCCCCAAAGTAAAAGACCAACCGAGATCACACAGGACAAGAGCAACCAAAAGTTCTTCATATCGATAATTATCGGTTTCCAGACCCTGCGATTGCCGTGCAACGCACGGGCGAAATTGCGCCTACACCGTGCCAACTCGCCGATTCGCTGACCCGCCGACTCACTCTCTCGCCGCCCGCTTCAACAGCTTGCTCACACTCCAGGTATTGATCACATCCTCAGCCCGCGCCCACCCCCGGCGGGCCGTCGCCACCCCGAACGGCAGCCAGCGAAAGCCCTCCACGTCGTGGGTATCGGAGCTGATCGCCAGCTTGACGCCCAGGTCGATCGCCCGCCGCACGTGCGCGTCGCGCAGGTCCAGCCGCTTGGGATAGGCGTTGACCTCCAGCGCCGTGCCCGTCTTGGCGGCAGCGCGAAAGATCGCGTCCATATCCAGGTCGGCCCCCTCCCGCTCGTCGATGAAGCGTCCCGTGGGATGGGCGATGACGTCGACGTGGGGATTGCGGATCGCCGACAGCGTGCGCGCCGTGACCTGCTCCCGATCCTGGCGCAAACCCGTGTGCACCGCCGCCACGACCAGATCGAGCTGGGCCAACTCCTCATCGGGGAAATCGAGCGTGCCGTCGGCGCGCACCTCGACCTCAGCTCCGGCCAACAGGCGAAAGCCGCCGCGCCCCATCTTGCGATTGACCTCGTCGATCTCGGCTCGTTGGCGGTGCAGATCGTCAATCGTCATCCCCTTGGCGACGCCCAGGCTGTGCGAGTGGTCGGTCACAAGGGCGTACTCCAGACCATAGTCCTTTGCCGCCTGCGCCATCTCCAGCAGGCTCTGGTGACCATCGGACCAGGTGGTGTGGAACTGCAGGTCGCCCTTCAGATCGCCCATTTCGATCAGCTCCGGCAAACGGCCCTCCAGCGCCGCCTCAAGCTCGCCCCGATCCTCGCGAAGTTCCGGCGGGATAAAGAGCAGCCCCAGCGCCGCATACACCTCCTCCTCGGAGGCGCACAGCACCTCCGTGCCGTCCTCGCGCTTGAGGGCGTATTCACTGAGAGAGAACCCCCTGTCAAGTGCCAGCGCCCGCAGACTGATGTTGTGCGCTTGGCTGCCGGTAAAGTACTGCAGCGCCGTGCCCCAACGCGCGGGCTCCAGCACGCGTAGATCGACCTGGAACCCCTCCCGGGTGCGGATGGAGGTCTTGGTAGCGCCGCTGAGCAGCACCTCCGCCACCTGATCCAACTTGCGAAAGCGGGCCATCACCGGCCCGGGATCATCGGAAGCGACCAGCAGGTCCAGATCACCCACCGTCTCCTGCATACGGCGCAGGCTGCCGGCCGGCGCGGCCTGCACCACACCCTGCACCTCCTGCAGCTCGGCCAGCATCGCGTAGGCCAGGGGCCAGGCCACGCCCAGCAGCGTGCGCCCGCTGCGCCGCTTGAGCGCCGCGATGCCATCCAGCACCTTCTGCTCGCTCTTGGCCCCCATGCCGGGCAATTCGCGCAGGCGTTCCTCTCGCGCGGCTTTTTCGAGCGCATCGACGCTGGTAATCCCCAGCTCCTTCCAGAAGAGCGCGGCCTTCTTGGGGCCGACGTCAGGTACCTGCAACATCTCGACCACCCCGGCCGGCACCTGGGCCTGGAGCTTTTCGTAGGCCTCCAGACGCCCCGTGTGCAGCCACTCGTCGATCTTGGCCGCCAGCGTCTTGCCCACGCCGGGTATGTCCTCCAGCTCCCCCGCCTGACTGACCTCCTCGACGGGACGGCCCAGCGCGGCGACGTTCTCCGCCGCCCGCCGGTAGGCCATAATGCGGTGGTAGCTCTCGCCCTGGATGGCCAGCATATCGGCCATCGCGTCGAATACCTCGGTTATTTCTTGGTTCTTCATCTCAGCCCTCCTACTCTGATTATACTGCCAAGGCCAGCGCTTGACAATGGCCTTCTGGTAGGATAAGATAATGGGGAGAAAAGTCCACCCTCATCCACACCCCACTCGACTCCATCCATACAAATTGCGCGTTTACACCTCTCAGCAGATCCATCGTTGCCCGATCAACGTGAAACGCACGAGATCGAATTGCTCGAAAGGAGATTGCGATGAAAAGGCTCATTGGCACTGTAGTTTTGGGGGTAGGACTGTTGCTCTCGGTCCTCTGGCTTCTCCAGCCATCGAACGCCGCCCCGGCCGAGGTTGCCTGGGAAAAGATGGGGTCCACCCTGGCACTCATCCTCGCGAGAGAAGAACTGGGCGAAATTCCCCCTGCCCCTGAGGCGCAACTGGACATCATCCAGGCCGACGTCCACGCCAAGCAAGCCGTCGAGGTCAGCGTCCGCTTCGATCTCGAACTAACGCCAGAGGAGGTCGATACCCTGGAGACGGAGCTTGGAGTAGCGTTCCACCGTCTGGACGGAGAGCTGGCCCATGTGGGGTCCATCTACGGCGTCACCGTGCCCTTGCCGCAGATGGAGCCGCTCTCGCAAAGGACGGACGTGGTGCAGATCGAGCTGCTCGGCAAGCCGGCGGCCAGCCCGTTGGACGTCAGCGTGCCCCTCGTCGGGGCGGATCAGGTGTGGGCCACGCAGGACTGGGCAGGACAGAACATCCGTGGCAAGGGCGTGCGCATCGCCAACTTTGACACCGGCGTGGACGTCTACCATCCCGACTTTTGGAACGCCGACGGCGGGACGTACAACTGGGACGATCCGGTCAACTTTACCTTTGATGGGGATGGAAGCGAGTGCGTGGATCTGGATTCGAGCAGCGCGTGCAACTTTCCCACCGAAACCTTGCGCTTCTTCGAGATCACGGGCACCGCGGCCCTGTCGGTCGGCGTGCCGGGTTTCGAGGCCGATGTGGACTGGCTCTACAACGACGCGAACAACAATGGCGTGCGCGACTATGGTCCCTCCACTTACACCGAGACCGCGCCCACCTTCGGGGAGCGCATCTTTGTGGTCAACGACGCCGACCTGGACAACGCCCTCGATACGAACGAGCAGGTGATCGCGCTGGGCACGAGCAAGGTGTACGCCACGCTCAACTGCGGCTCGCCGCCGGTGACCCGGACGCGCGGGGTGGACCTGTATCTCACGGATAGCGACATCGCCGGTCACGGGACCGGCGTGGCCGGCGTGATGCTGGGCGGGAATATCGTCAACATCTCTGGCACCCATGCCGTCCCCAACCGGCGCTTTATCGGCGTGGCGCCCGAGGCCGAGCTGCTCGTCTCTCGCACGGGCTGTTGGCCGGTCATTCCCGAGACGACCTACATCCCCTGGGCGGCCAACAACGGCGCGGACGTGATGCTCTACGAGTTCGGCACGTGGTGGGGCGAGTTCATGGACGGCAGCTCCAACATGGAGCAGATGATCGACACGCAGTCGGCGGGTGGCGTGGTGCAGGTGGTGCCGGCCGGGAACCTGGCCGGGAGCAGCAAGGAGGACACACAGGTCATCCCAGCCGGCGGCACTCACGTCTTTACCGCCCAGATGCCCGGCCTCACCCTCAAGCCCTGGGCCTTTATGAACTTTTTGTGGCGCGCCCCGAGCGTCAACGTCCCGTTCACCCTCACCTATCCCTCCGGCACCATCAGCGTGACACTGCCAGCCACCTCGGCGAATAACTGGGGTTTCGTAACCGTGGGCAGCGACACCATCTGGTACCGGCGCACGACCTCCAGCCGGGGTACGGCCAAGTACGATCTATGGATCAACATTGCCGCAGGACTCCCCTCTGGAAACTGGCTTGTCGAGGCCAGCAACCCATCGGGTACTCCGGTGACGATGTACGCCTACGTCACCGACAACTCTTATCAGTGGTCCGGCGGGCTGGCCTGGGTCAACCCCAACGAGACCAAAACCGTGTGCTGGCCGGCCACGGCCGACAGCGCCATAGCCGTCGCCTCCTACGCCACCCGTTCGGGCTTTGACAGCGTCTCTGTGGGCGATCTGAGCTCCTTCAGCAGCCGGGGGTCGCGGGTGGACGGCGCGCGCGCCTTGGATATCGCCGCGCCGGGCGGCATGTTCGAGGTGGTCGCCGCCGAGTCGAGGGGCAGCGGCGCAAGCGCTATCGGCAAATACCAGTGGTTCGGCGGCACCAGCGCCGCCGGGCCGCACGTGGCCGGGGCGGTGGCCCTCATGCTGCAAAAGAACCCCACCCTGACGCCCACCCAGGTGACGCAGATCGTGCGCACCAGCGCCATCACTGATTCCTGGACCGAGCACGCTTCCTACGGCGGATCGACGCCCAACGACTACTGGGGCTGGGGCAAGCTGAACGCCGCCGGGGCCGTGCAGGGCGTGCCTTCCCCCTCCGACTTTTCCCTCGGGATCACGCCGACGTGGCAGACCGTCGCCGCAGGTCACGGCACGACGTACACCGTCGGCATGTCGGCCCAGTATGGCTTTACTTCTTCGGTCTCCCTGGCAGTGGGTGGATTGCCGTCCGCCGCCACCGCCGCCTGGAGCCAGAGTCCCATCACCCCTGCCATCACCAGCATGCTGCGGGTCACGACCACGCTGGCGACGCCGCCGGGCGACTATACGCTTGTCATCACCGGCACCGGCGGCGGCCTCGCCCACACGGCCCAGCCGACACTGACGGTCCTGGCCCCCGTTCTCTCTATCAGCAAGACCGCCGCGTCGAGCGCCGTGGCCTGCACGCCGCTGACCTATACCCTGCGCGTTTCGAACACGGGCAACGTGACGGCTACCTCCGTGGTCATCACCGACGCCGTACCGAGCGGGACGGACTATCTCAGGTGCCAAGGTGGCACGTGTGGACAGAGCGGCGGCGTGGTCACCTGGAGCACCCTCACCGTGCCTCCCAACCAGACGATCGACGTCTCGTTCACCGTCAGGGCCAATGAGGGCACGCTCGTCAACAGCTCCTACCGCGTGGTCAGCAGCGCCGAGGGAATCATCAGCCCGTGGGGAGCGCCTATCACAACGACGGCACAGGCGCCCAACATCGTCGCCGCCTTCACGCCCACCTCCGTCACCGTGCCCGTCAACACGTCGGTCGTTTTTACCGACACCAGCACCACCGACGGCGCTCCCATCACCGGGAGCTGGGATTTCGGGGACGGAGGCACAGACAGCGGCTCCGTGGTCAGTCACACCTTTACCGCCGCTGGCACGTACACGGTCACCCTCACGGTGACGGACGCATGCGGCAATGCCGACCAGGTCGTGGTGCCGAACGCGGTACGCGTAAACAATCGCGTTTTCTTGCCTCTCGTGCTGCGCGACTATCCGTAGTCCATCAAACCCTATGCAGACACCGTACCCATTGGGCAAACTGCCTTCCGACCACCTGGCCCGCCTGCTGGCGGACCACGCGCCCTCCGATCCGCGCGTCGTGCTGGGACCGGGGATCGGACGGGACGCAGCCGTCATCGACTTTGGCGACAAATATGTGATCGCCAAGACCGACCCGATCACCTTTGCCAGCGACGAGATCGGCTGGTACGCTGTGCACGTCAACGCCAACGACGTCGCCTGCACCGGCGCGACACCGCGCTGGTTCCTGGCCACGCTGCTGCTGCCCCAGAGGCAAACCACACCCTCGCTGGTGGACGCCATCTTTGACCAAATCGCTGACGCCTGCCACGAGCTGGGGATTGCACTGGTGGGCGGCCACACAGAGATCACCCACGGGCTCGACCGGCCCATCGTCGTCGGCTGCATGCTGGGGGAGGTATCCCCCGACCGCCTGGTGCGGCCCGACGGCGCCCGGCCGGGCGATGCGCTGCTGGTGACCAAGGGGATTGCCGTGGAGGGGACGGCCATTATCGCGCGAGAAATCAACGGATTAAGCGGATTGAACGGATTGGATAGAGATTTTTTGGAGCGGTGTCGGGGGTTTCTACACGAGCCAGGGATCAGCGTCGTGCGGGATGCGCGGGTGGCGACGGCGGCAGGCCAGGTACACGCGATGCACGATCCGACGGAGGGCGGTCTGGCGACCGGACTACTGGAACTGGCCGAGGCCGCCGGGGTCGGGCTGGAGGTAGAGGAGGACGCCATCCCGATCTTGCTAGAGACGCGGGACCTGTGCACGCGGCTGGGTCTGGACCCGCTGGGGTTGATCGCCTCCGGAGCCCTGCTGCTGGCTGTCGCACTGGAGGACGCCGACACAGTGCTATCGGCGCTGAAGGAGGCCGGCATCGCCGCAGCTCACATTGGCCAAGTGGTCGAACGGAAGCGAGGCGTCGTGCTGCAGAGCGGTACGGGCGCTCGGCCGATTCCGCACTTTGAGCTAGACGAAATCGCCCGGCTGTTCGAATAGATTCCACGATCAAGCCCAGTTGCGCCTTTTGCGAAAATCGTCACATGTCCAAGATTCGAGAATGGTGCTCGGATGCAAGCTGCCATGGCTGAGACGATCCTGGTCATAGACGATCACGAGCCCATGCTCAGGCTGATAGGCAAGCTGCTTAAGTCAAAAGGCTATTCCATTTTCACAGCCCAAAGTGGAAGCGAAGGCCTCGATTTGTTCCATCAAACCGCCCCTGACCTGGTGATTCTGGACGTCATGATGCCTGGTATGGATGGCTGGGAGGTCTGCCGGCGACTGCGTAAGACATCAGCTGTGCCCATCATTTTCCTGACCGCTCTGGGATTGGAGAACGACATCGTAACCGGCTTGATGGGCGGCGCGGACGACTATCTGACAAAGCCCATCAGGACGGAAGAACTACTGGCCCGTGTAGCCGCCACCCTCCGGCGAGCCCGCATGCCCCCCGCACAGCCAACCATCCTGCGATTCGCAAACGGCGATTTGGTTATCAACCGGACGGAGCAAGAGGTGTTTGCCTACGGCAAGGAGGTACTCCTTAGCCCGATCGAATACAATCTCCTCCTTTTCTTGGCCGAACGGGCCGGGCGCATTGTGTCCACCCAATTGCTCTCCGATACCATTTGGGGAAGGCACGCTTCAGCGGGTTCTCAAGGCGTCAAATGGTACATCTGGAGCCTGCGCCAGAAAATCGAGGCCGATCCCCAGGAACCCCGGTTCATCCTCACCGAGTGGGGCAAGGGCTACCGCTTCTCTCCTCGGTAACTCTTACCCCTCACTCCGCCTTCCCGGCGTGATGTACGCGATCTCCTTGTGCGCCTTGACCCGCTCCCCCACCCCATCCTTCAAAATGTTCCCCGAGACGTGCATCAACGTGTCGCCAAAATCGGGATCTCTGACCATCCCAGCCAAGCAGGGATAGTGATGGTGGAGCAAGCCGGCCTTCTCCTCGGCGTCGTCGGCAGAGATACCCACCAACCCCTGGGCCACAGCGCGCGCGCAGCCGCAGACGGCATCCCGGACCACGCCTACCGTGGCGATGGCGCGCGTGCCGGGATCGACGGTGATACGCAACTCGGGCCGGCCAAAGTGGCGCGCGAACTCGGCAATCATCGCATCGTCATACGCGGTGCGGTGGCGGCGGACGTTGTAATGCGTCTCGGTGAGCGAGCACAGCGGCTTGGGGGTGACGCAGGCCACCCCCATATCGGCCAGCCAGACGCGCAGTTGACGCGCCAGCCCGCGCGGCAGCCACTCCTCCCGGTCCACCGGGGCGATGACGGCCTTGGCCCCCGTCATCTTGGCGATTTCCGGGATCAGTTCCGCCACGCCCTTGTGCTCGCCAAAGACCAGCAGCAGGTCGGCAGCGGGGAGTGAATCGGGGAGGAGATCCTCTGGATAGTCGATGACGGGCGGCAGCGCCGCCGGAGCCTGCCACACCTCGACCTGCCAATCGGGTGGGCCGTGCTGGCGGATATTTTCTACGTGCCGCTGGCCGTATTCGCCGTTGATGATGGCCAGAATACGCATAATGCTCTCCTCTAGAATCCGGGTTTCTTGCAGAAACCCGGATTCTCACTCCTCCTCATCCAGCAGCCGCCGCTCCCCCTCCAGCGCGCGGATATGGGTGACGTCCCGACTCACCTCGACGGTCCCCTTATACGCACCTTGCTCGTCGCGCACGGCAAAGTAGCGGATGTGGATGAACTTGGTCCCCATTTGGATCCAGAACTCGGCCTCGTCGCGGCGGCCTGCGCGAAAGTCGTCCAGGATGCGCTGCACGCGGTGGACGCTGGCGGGCGGGTGGCACTTTTGCACGCTGCGCCCGATGATGGCCGGCGAGCGCGGAAAGATGCGCTCTCTCGTCGCCGAGAAGAAGCGCACCGCGTCGTTCTCGTCCACAAAAGTGACGTCCACGGGCAAATGCGTCAGCAGCAGCGCGACCTGCTGCGGGGTCAGCGCGCCGGTCTGGAGGAGTATCAGTCCATCGCCTGCAGCCAGCGGCGTGGGAACCGCCACGTCAGGCTGCACTGCCGCTTGCTCGCTCGCCTCGACGTAGCAGACGCCGAACTCGGGCTCCTGGACGTGGATAGCAGCCCACTCCTCGCTGCCCAACATCTGCAAGGCGGCAGGGAAGAGGATGTTCTCCTCCTTGTAGAACATCTCGCGGATGGCGGTCGCCAATGGCTCAAAGGGTTCCACCACCTGGGCTGCATCGGGTGCGTCGGCCAATAGCTCATCTAGCTTTTTCCACCCGGCGCGTACGTCGTCGTGGATGGCCCACATCACGGACGCGGGGCCGGAGAAGGCGTGCTTTTCCAGGAACGGGAACAGCAGGTATTCCTTGCGCAGATAGTGCTTGTCATACTCGCGTAGGGTTTGCAGTTCGGTGCGTGCCTGTTCCCATTGGCCCGCCTGGATGGCCGCATCGAGCGCGTCGAGCACCTGCGCAGCGGCGGCATTCTCGGCGCGGAAGGTGTGGATCGGGTGACCGGGGACGCTTTCCGGTTTCTCCTGGGCATCGAGCACGTCCCTGAACGCGGCCACATGCACGTCGCACAGCCGCTTGATCTCCATCTCCGGCATCCCATCGGTGATCAGGCTCTGCTCCAGCGCCGCGATCTCTGAGGCGCTCACACCCTCCAGCAGCGCAGCGAACTCGGCCTTGACCTGGTCAACGGACTTTCCCTCGTGCAGCTGGCGGATGACATGCTTCAATGCTTCTCTCCGCTTAGTCTGGTTGTCAATGTATTCGCTCATTGTTCCTCCTCGTATCGGTAGATTGGTAATTGGTAAATCGGTATACCGGTAGCTGGGAACCAATGTGCCAACTACCAGTCTACTAGTTTACCAACCTACAACCCACCACCAAATTCCCACTACTCTCCGGATCAAAAGAGCCGCCCTGCATATCACCCCAATAGGAGACCTCTCCAAACCCGGCGGTCTGCAGCGCGGGGGCCAGTTCGCCCTGCCGCAGCGGCCACAGGCGCGTGGTCGCTACGTGCTGGGACCAATCGCCTGTCCCCTCTCGTCGCAGCGTCAACACGTTAAAGGTCAGCAGGCCGTCAGGCTCGAAATCGTAAAAGCGCAGGAACACCCATTCCGTTTCGCCCTCGCGATGCGCTTGTGGTCCCATCCACCGCTCGCCCTGCGCCAGCACGGCGTCGAAATTGCGGTTCTGGATCAGCAGCAGGCCCCCGGGCCGCAGACAAGCGGCAAAGTCGACCAGCGCCGCCGATAGATCGGCAGGAGTCAGCAGGTGAGGCAGCGAGTTACCCAGGCAGAGCACGGCGTCGAAGCCGACTCCCATCCGCACGGCCAACTCGCCAAAGCCGGCCACCTCGAATCGTACATCCACGCCTGCAACGCGCGCCTTGGCCCGCGCCCGCTCGATCATTCCCGCGCTCGCATCGAATCCCACCACCTCGTATCCGCGCTGCGCCAGCGCGATGGCGTGCCTGCCCGTGCCACAGGCGGCGTCCAACACGCGGCGCGCTCTCACCGCCTGCAACCGCCCCTCGATGAAGGACAGCTCAGCCGCCAGACGCTCCGGCCAGTTCACGAAGCGGTCATAGTCCACGCTAAACTCGTCGTACATCACACCACCAAGAGCCCCATGTCGCGGGCAAAGAGCCCTAACCGGTCACCTGCCCGCACTGATGTATCCAGCTCGTTGCCCTTGTCCACTCGTTGATAGCGCAGCCAGGGAGCCATAGCGTTGTGCGTGGAGAGCAGCGCCCCGTTCAAAAAGACGTGACAGATCTCATCGGGTGGTATGCCCAGCCTCTCCAGAACCGTCCCCACCGTCTCACCGGGTTGAGGTTCCAGCCACACCACACTGTCCTGATCTGGCCGGGGATCGACGGCGTAGCGACGCAGTTTTCCGTACAGATAAACGTCTACCATTGATGCTTTCCCCCCACCTAACCTCCCCCACCAGGGGGGGGAGGGACTAGCTGCCTCCTACCAAAGGCAAAGTAACTTCTCCTTATCCATGAATGAGCGCCGGCAGGCAGCGCGTACAGACCCACAGGCTCTGCCCCTTGTGGCGGACGGGCAGCAGCGGCGACTGATCTTCGCCGGTCTGGCAACGGAAGCAACGTTGCGCGATGTAGACCTCTCCACGCTCTACCATCAACATCTCGGTCTTTTCCTCGTCGAAATCGGGGACCTCGCGCTCCTCGATGCTCAACGCACCGGTAGGGCAGATGGGGATACAAAAGCCCGCGCCATCGCACAGTGTCTCGTCCCTCACTCGCGCCTTGCCATCGACCAACTCGATGGCCCCTTCGGCGCAGGGAATCACACACGCGCCACAGCCGTTACACAGTTCTTCGTCGATTTTGACAATTTGCCTGACCGCCACATCAATCCTCCGTCTCCCACACAATTTCATACGTACACGTGATCGCCCCTCGCGGGCAGATCGTCTCGCACACGGCGCAGTAGGTGCAATCGACCGGCCGCACGAAAAAAGGTCCCTCCTTCCCCATCACTACCGCACCAGCAGGGCATCCAGCCACGCAAGCGCCACACCGATCGCACAGTGCAAGATTGACCTCGGGTAAAGCCCAGTTTTGCATAAAAAGACCGCCTTTCTGCTACCACTCTAGCAGAAAGGCGGTCTCTTGTCTACGACAAAAGTCGCATATGAAAATTCGCAGCGCCGGACTTTCGCCTAGACCTCAATAATGGCGTCGTTAGGACAGACTTCCTGGCAACTGCCGCAATCGGTGCACATTGCTGGATCGATCACGTAGATGGGATCTCCCTCGCTGATCGCGCCATCCTGGCATTCGTCCATGCAGATGCCACAAGCCATACAATCATCGGTGATTTTGCGGGCCTTTCTGGAACCTCCTACATAGGATAAAATGACGAACGGGCCACATTATACCGCAACCCATCCGTCCCTACAACTTCCACCTCAGCCGTACGCCTCGGCCTCCAACCCCTCTCGGTCGAGCAGCACGACGCGCTGCCGGTCCATCCGCACCAGGCCCGCGTCGGCAAAGGCCCGCAGCGTGCGCCCGACCATGTCTCTCACCGTGCCCAGGCGCACGGCGATCTCGTCCTGCGTCCAGCGACGGACCGCTCCCTTCTCATTCGCGTGTTCGAGCAAGAAACGCGCCAGCCGGCCGCGCACCGTGCGCAGCGCCAGATCCTCCACCAAGTTGGTCAGATGATCCAGGCGACCAGCAAAGTCCTGCAAGAGAGCGAGCGCCAACTCTGGAGTTTCACTCACCAGACGGCGCAGATCGGCAGAGAAAAAAGCGTATACGGTCACCTCAGTAAGCGCCTCGACGGTTGCGTGGTTGACGCCTTCGGGCTGAAACGGTGGCACTGTGTTAAAGCTCTGACCCGGCCCCAGGGACGCCAACACCTGCTCGCGCCCGGCGGGAGAAAGGCGGTAAACGCGCACCCGGCCTCGGGCAACAAAATAGGCTGCCTGGCAAGGATCACCCTCAAAGATGATCGTTTCGCCCGACTCATACGTGCGTGCGCGCACCACGTCGGCAACGCCAACCAACGCATCATCGGAGAGCTCGGCAAAGAGCGGAATGCGGCGCAAGGCTTTTACGGTGGACACCATCGCAATATCATTGTAGCCCAAAGCACCACGCCGTCAAGACTGGCAAGGTTCCTATGCCAGGCGAAACCTTAAAATTCTCGCAGGTACTTGACATACAGATTCCAGTCTGTTATAATTTTTATTAGTTAATAGGCGTTATAAATAAGTAGATTTGCTATGCCGTCCTCAGTAGACCGTATTTGCGAGCAACTCAAAGCCCAAGGGCGCCGACTGACGCCGCAACGCCGGGCCATTATCCAGGCGTTGTTTGATCATGACTCCCACCCCACCGCCGAACAGATATTCACCTACGTGCGCCAGGACATGCCCGACATGTCACACGCCACCGTCTACAACACCCTGCACGAACTGGTAGAGATGGACGTGCTCCGGGAACTGGATCTGGGATTGGGCGAGCGCCACTACGACTTTAATGCAGATAACCACGCTCACCTGATCTGTCTGGGCTGCGGGCGCGTCGAGGACGTGCCTTACAATAAAGAGGCCACGACGCTACCATCCAAGCACACGCATGGATTTCACATCGTGGATTGCAACGTCATCTTCCGTGGATATTGCCCCGACTGTGCATCAAAAGAAGACTGAGCAGATCCGAACTATCACAATTCTGAGAAAGGAGAGTGAAACATGGGAGAATCTGTCAAAGTTGCCACGCTATCGGAAATCGCGCCCGGACAGCGCAAGTCGGTCTGGGTCAAGGGCCAGCGCGTCCTGCTGCTCAACATCGACGGCAAACTCTATGCCTGCGACGAGAGCTGCCCTCATCGGGAATGCTCCATGGCCAAGGGCGACCTCGAGGGTAACGCGATCGTCTGCCCCTGCCACTATGCCAAGTTCAATCTAGAGACGGGTGAAATCCTCCAGGAGCCAACCAAGTACCCACCCACCCCTCCCCTGCCCGTCCACGAGGTCAAGATCGACGGTTGGGATGTCTTGGTCTCCCTCAACCTGGAGGCCGACTACATCTAGCCGGTAAGGGCACTGCACATTCCACAAACACCCGCACACCAGAGCCCTTATGGGATGGAATGCACTGCCCCTACCCCAAAACCAATATCAAGGAGAGCACAGAAATGGAAAAGTGGGAATGCATGGTATGCGGATACATCTACGATCCGGCGGAGAACGACGACGTCGCCTTCGAGGACCTGCCCGACGATTGGGTCTGCCCCGACTGCGGCGTGGGTAAGGACATGTTCGAAAAAGTGAGCTAGATCGATGATGAAACACGTCATTGTCGGCAGCGGCGTTGCCGGCGCGACGGCGGCACAGGCTATTCGGCAGACCGACCCCGACGCCGAGGTGCACCTCTTCGGCGCGGAGCCGTATCCCTACTATCGCCGCCCCCAACTGTGGGAGTTCATCGCCGGCAAGATCGAGCAGGGCACGCTCACCTTCCGCCCGGCGGAATGGTATGCCGAGCGTGGCATCGAGTTGCACCTGGGAACCAAAGTCGCCGCGTTAGACCCGGCGGCACGCCAGATCGCACTTGCAGATGACAACCGGGAGGCGTACGACCGCCTGCTGCTGGCCACGGGCGCCCGGCCCTTTATTCCCCCCTGCGAGGGGACGGAAAAGGACGGCGTCTTTGCCCTGCGCACGCTCGACGACGCGCTGGCGATCAAGGCGTACGCACGAAAAGTCGATACCGCCATCGTCGTCGGCGGAGGGCTGCTGGGGCTAGAGACGGCGCGGGCGCTGCACACCGCCGGTCTGGATGTGACCGTCGTCGAGTTCTTCCCCTATCTGCTGCCGCGCCAACTGGACGAGGAAGGCGCGCAGGTGTTGCAGGCATTGCTGGAAGCGCAAGGACTGCACGTGGTCACCGGCGCGACGACCACGGCCATCCTGGGCGTGCCGTGCGCCGACTGCATCCAACTCCAGGACGGAGCCAAGGTCGCCGGCGATTTGGTGCTCTTTTCGACTGGCATTCGCAGCGAGGTAACCCTGGCCAAGGAAGCGGGCCTGAAGGTAAACCGAGGCATTGTCGTGAACGGGCACCTGCAAACCAGCGCCGAGGACGTCTTTGCCGCCGGTGACGCGGCCGAGTTCGAGGGTGTGGTCTATGGCATCATCCCGCCTGCCATCGAGCAAGCGCGGATCGCAGCGGCCAACATGGTCGCCCCTAGTAGCGTCACTTACACCGGCACAATCCCCTCGACGACGCTCAAGGTCGCCGGGGCGGAGCTGACCACGCTGGGCGAGGCGGTGGTCGAGGGGGATGAGTACACGCGACTGCGCCACACTGACGTAGCAGGCGGTCGCTACCGCAAGGTCGTACTGCGCGACGGGCGAATCGTGGGCGCAATCCTGCTCAACGACGAGGAGCGCGCGCGTCCCATCCGGCAGCTCATCGCGCAAGACGTGGACGTATCTGCCCACGTCGATCGGCTATTGGAAAACGAGTTCGATCCAAAGTCGCTGCTGTAGGCCGGATTGCCAATCCGACTTACAAGAAGCCAGAAGGGAGTTGATGCACAAAATGACATAGGGCAACACCTAGCGTTCTAGAGCTAAACCAGGGGGGATTTACAAACGGCCACGCTGGCCATACAAGCTCGCGGAAAGATACGGTCCCGCATGATAGGAGGACAAACCATGGCTAAAGAGATGGACTCTTGCGTAGAACCCGCGGCGGGGCCTCTAGCTACAGAGGAGGCCCCTGCAGAGAGCGCTCCACCATCAAAGAAAGGAGAGAGCAAAATGACCACAGCACGCATAGGTAAGGAAGCACCTGATTTCCAAGCCTCGGCCTACGTCGCCGGCGAGGGCTTTAAGAACGTCAAGCTATCGAGCTATCGAGGTCAATGGGTCGTACTCTGCTTCTACCCCGGCGATTTCACCTTCGTCTGACCGACGGAACTGGCGGCAGTTGCCGCCAAGTATCCCGAGTTCAAGGAGCTGGGTGTAGAGGTTCTATCCGTCAGTACCGACAGCCGGTTCTCGCACAAGATTTGGAACGAGGTAGAGCTATCCAAGATGGTGGAAGGCGGTATTCCCTTCCCGATGCTCTCCGACCAGGGCGGGCGTGTCGGCACGGTCTATGGCGTGTACGACGAAGCGGCCGGCGTGAACGTCCGCGGCCGCTTCCTCATCGATCCCGATGGCGTCATCCAAGCGTTCGAAGTGCTGACCCCGCCGGTGGGCCGCAACCCGGAGGAACTGATCCGCCAGATCAAGGCCTATCAACACGTCCGGGCCACGGGCGAGGTGATGCCGTCCGGCTGGCAGCCCGGCGACCCGACGCTCAAGCCCGG
>CAZKDJ010000087.1:0-15671 GCA_964551295.1 uncultured Anaerolineales bacterium
CACCTTGTCGGCCACGCCGTCCGGGCCGCTCCAGTCAAAGCCCACGCGGGCCGCGCGGCGGCTGTAGGTATCCGCCTGCTGCAACGCGGGCAGCGCCGCCGGGACGCCATCGAATACCGACCGCTCCCCCCCCTTCTCCTCGCGCTTGAGCTCCTCCCACCGCCGCAGCACCTCGCCCGTCCCACTGACCTCCCGCCCGCCCCACACGTGGGGATGGCGGTGCTTGAGCTTACCGTCGATGCCGCTGATGACGGCGGGCATCTTGAACTCGCCCTCCTCGGTGGCAATCTGGGTGTGGATCAGGACCTGCAACAGCAGATCACCCAGCTCCTCCTGCAACGCGCGCACGTCACCCGCGTCAATGGCTGCCGCCACCTCGTACGCCTCCTCCAGTAGCGTCCCGCGCAGGCTCTCGTGGGTCTGCTCGCGATCCCAGGGGCAGCCGTCGGGCGCGCGCAGGTGAGCCATCGTACCCTGCAACCCCTCAAAGCCGGTCACGCCGGGCAAGGGCGGCACGTACAGCGTGGTCAGGTGTTCGACGCCCTGGCGGTCGAGTTCGTACAATGGCAGGCGCACGATCCGCTGATCGGAAGTACCGGCGGCGTGCACCAACGCTACCTCGTGATCATCGGGATACTGGTTCATCAACGTCAGTTTGACGTCGGCAGCCAGCGCCCGGCTGTAGAGCTGGGCCAGCAACGCGGGAAGATCGGGATTGAGCGGCGGATGGTAGAGTGACGCCACCGCCACCGCGTCATAAATCTGCAAGCCCGGCAGCGCGTCGATCCACAGCGCCGTAAGCGTGGGCTCGACAAAGCTTAATCCCTCCACGATACGCACGGTCAAGCCTGCATCCTCAGCCTGTGAGAGCAGACGAGTCACTGTCGCCTCTCCCACCAGCGGATGGCCCGGCACGGCATAGACCACGCCCTCGGGCCGCCGCCCTAGGCGCAGCACCTCGGCGACGATGGCCTCATAGACCTGCGAAAAGTCCTCCGCCTCCTCATAAAGCGCATCAAAGGTGTGCACTGTCAAGCAAGATGGCAACCCAGCGACGGTAGGATGGCGCTCCGTGCGCAGCCACACCTCGCTCGCCGCCTCCAGCACCCCCCACGCCTCCCGCGTCAGATGGCGGGGATCTCCCGGTCCAAGGCCAACGATGGTGATTGACATCGGTCCTCCTTTTTGGCAGAACAAGCGTTCTACGCTATAATACCCTGCGCGGCATCATACCACAAAGGAGGGTATCGAGCAATGCCCGCTCGCCAAAAGCACATCCCCAAAGAAACCCTGGAGCACCTTTACCTGGAACAAGGCCTGATCCCCCGGGCCATCGGCCGGAAACTCGGCTGTGGCGAGACTGCGGTGCGCAGACGACTCAAAGAATACGACATCCCGATGCGCTCGCGCTCCCAGGCGATTCGCTTGGGCAAGAGGATTGTGATCGAACGCAAGACGCTGGTCGAACTCTACTGGGGCCAGAGCCTCTCCATCCCCCAGATGGCCGCCCGCTTGGGCTGCAGCGAGGACACCGTCCGCAGCCGCATGCAGGAATACGACATCCCCCGTCGCACGCCATCGGAAAACGCACAATTGAGCCGTGAAATCGACTTGCCCAAGAAGCTGGCTCGGGAGTGGTACGAACGTCAGCAACTCTCTATAGCGGCTATCGCTGAACGGCTCGGTTGTAGCGAGACCGCGGTACGCAACAAGCTGATTCAATACGGCATCGAGCGTCGAACGCCATGGGCGCACAACGCCGTCGATCTGGGTCAGGACGAGCTACGACGGCTGTACGAGGAAGAGGAGTTAACCGTGGAGGCCATCGCCGAGGCGCACGGGTGCAGCCCGGCGACGGTGAGCCGCAAGATGAGCAGGTACGACATCAAATCCCGCCCGCCCTGGCGCGAACGCTACCCGCGCCACGACTTTAGCGGCGACCCGCTGGAGAAAGCCTACCTCGTCGGCTTCCGCCTGGGCGATCTTACCGTGCGCCGCGCAGAGCTGTCCATCGAGGTGATCATGACGACCACTCGCCAAGAACAAGTCAAACTGATGCGCGAGCTGTTCAGCCGCTACGGTCATGTTTACGAACATAGAACGCCAGATGGACGAGTTTTTATGCAAGTCCGATTGAACAGAACATTCGAATTTCTCCTGCCCAAAAAGGATTGCGTCCCAGATTGGGTACTGGCCGACGATGAATGGTTCTTCGCAATAGCGCAAAACTAACCCTGTTGCTCTTGAATTTGGAGGGTCGGCTAACCATCGGAGAAGCTTGTGCTCAAGCCGCCCGGCGAATGAATTCGCGGGCTACCCCTAGCCAAAGTCGGCCTCCGCCGACTGGCGGAACCGCCGCAGGGCGGTTGGGGCCCACATAGCACGCGGTTTCAACCGCCGTGCGGCGGTGGGCATCGGCGTTCTCAAACGCTCGACAGGGTGACTTTTGCGGTATTGCGGTTCTTCGCTTTCCTCGCCGGCTACATAGATGCCGATGGCTCAATCAGGATTGTGTTTACCTTGACAATGGCACATTGTCAAGGTAAACACAGCGCGCGCTTGGATATTCAAAGCTACGATTCAGGATTTCAAAAGGATACCTGGAAACACCTGACAGCCCAAGGGTTCTCACTTTCGGAACCCACCATCGTAGTTCCAGCAGGCTATGTCAACGCGGCAGGTATCATCCGCAATGAAAACACCTGGGGGCTCAACATACACCGCCGCCGTGAGGTAGCCAGACTGCTACAGCACTTGATTCCTCATCTTAAACACGAAAAACACCTTCGAGATGCATTAGCCGCCTATGCTATGGTGCGGTAACAAAAAGCGAGGTTAGCAACAACCTCGCTGCTTGCAACATAAATTGCGGAATTAAGTAGCCATCTCAGCGTTTCGTGTATTGGGGGGCCTTTCTCGCGCGTTTAAGCCCGGGCTTTTTGCGTTCCTTAGCCCGCGCGTCGCGGGTCAGGTAGCCGCCCTTGCGCAGGATGGGCCGCAGATCGGGGTCCGCCTTCAGCAACGCCCGTGCGATGCCCAGCCGGACCGCCCCGGCCTGCCCGCTGATCCCGCCACCTTTCACCTTGACGCTGATGTTAAAACGATGTTCCGTCCCCGTCGCCTGGAGCGGCCCCTTGAGGGTCAGCACGTCCACGCCCCGGGGAAAGTACTGCTCCATCGGCTTGTCGTTGACGACGACAGAACCATCGCCCTGGGGAAAAAGCCGCACGCGAGCGGTAGCGGTTTTGCGCCGTCCAACTGCTTCATAATACTCCATCTGCCATCTCTCCTGTGCGTTATACTAGCTCCAACGGCTTGGGCTGCTGCGCTGCGTGGGGATGCTCCGGGCCAGCGTAGACCTTCAAGTGCCGGAACATTTGTCGCCCCAAGCGATTCTTGGGCAGCATACCCCGTACCGCGTGCTCGACAACCTGTGTAGGGTGCTTTTTCAGCAGGTTGCGCAGCGTGATCTTTTTAATCCCACCTGGATATCCCGAGTGTCGATAGTAGATTTTCTCATCCAGTTTGCGCCCGGTCACGTGGATCTTGTCAGCATTGACGACGATCACGCAATCGCCGGTGTCCACCGCGGGCGAATAGATGGGCTTGTGCTTGCCCCGCAAAACGTGCGCCACTTGAGCCGCCAGGCGGCCCAACGTCTGCCCGCGAGCGTCCACCACATACCAATCCCGCTGGACGTCCTCTTCCCTTATCACATAGGTCTTTACCACAGTCTCTCTCCTAAACAAAATCGCCTTGCAATGTCAGTACTTGACCTCCACCAGGCACAGGCCATGTGGAGGGACCGTCGGCCCGGCCCGATCTCGATCGCGCGAGGCCAGCACCGCCGAAAACTCCTCAACCGCCATCCCGCCCCGTCCTACCTGGAGCAAGGTGCCGACGATGCTGCGCACCATCCGATAGAGAAAGGCGTTTGCTTCGATAACAAAGTGCAACTGCGGGGCATCTCTGCCCCACTCTGCCGCCAACACGCGCCGCACCGTGGTACCGTCCGGCTTGGGCGCCCGCCCGAAAGCAGCAAAGTCGTACGTGCCCACGAGCAACCTTGCTGCCCGCTGCATCGCCGCCACGTCCAGTGACGCAGCTACGTGTAGGCTATACCGCCGGGTCAACGGATCGCGCACCGGCGCGTTATGTACCGTGTACCGGTACCGCCTGCTGCGGGCGTCGTAGCGCGGATGAAAGTCCGGCGCCGCTTCCTCGATCTGTAAAAAAACAATGTCGGCGGGCAAAACCGCGTTCAGCGCCCGCCACAGATCATCCAACCCATGCCGCCAAGCGGTATCGAATGCGACGACCTGCCCAACGGCATGTACACCGGCATCAGTACGACCCGCTGCCAGAACGGTGACAGTCTCCTGGGTTATCCGAGCCAGTGCCGCTTCCAGAGCCTCCTGCACCGTCAGCGCATTGGTCTGGCGCTGAAACCCGCTGTACTCCGTTCCATCGTAGGCGACGACTCCCCGTACCCGCATCGGCGCGCCGGCTCGGCTACTCTTCCCCGACCAACTCCAACAGGGCCATCGGCGCGGCATCGCCCTTGCGCGGTCCCAACTTGTAAAGTCGAGTGTAGCCACCCGGTCGATCCATGTAGCGCGGCGCGATCTCGTCAAAGAGCTTTTGTACGACGTCCACGCGCGTGCCCTCGGCATCTGCCACCCAGCGGACCATACGGCTGGCAGCCAACCGGCGAGCGTGCATGCCCTGTGCTGGGTTCTCTTCTTCCGACGCCAGGCCGCGCTTGGCTAGCGTGATCAATTTCTCCGCCTGCCCGCGAATCGCCCTGGCCTTTGCCTCAGTCGTCTCAATAGATTCATGCTGGAACAGCGCCGAAACCAAGTTGCGACGCAGAGCCGTACGGTGACCGCAAGAGCGGTTCAATTTCTTACCAGCGACACGGTGTCGCATCTATTCACCTCCACCCTCGATCTCATCCATAAAGCCGTGCTCCTGGAGACGATCCTTCAACTCGGTCAGTGATTTCTGACCAAAGTTACGAATAGTCAACAACGTATCATCACCCAGCGCCAACATCTCCAGCACTTCGCCCACACTTGTGATCCCAGTGCGTCGAAGGGCGTTGAACACGCGCACACTCAAATCAAGTTGCTCGATAGGCCGCTCGTAAATCTCCCGCGGCAGACCCTCTTCTTCCTCCTCTGGCTCCTCTTCTTCCAGAGAAAGCCCAGCGACCAAGCGCAGGTGAGCCACCAAGGTGCGTGCGGCATCCTTGAGCGCATCCAAGGGAGCCTGTCGCCCATCAGCCCAGATCTCGATCGTCAGGCTGTCATAGTTGGTCATCTGCCCCACTCGCGCCCGCTCGACGTCGAAGGCCACACGACGGACAGGGCTAAATATCGCGTCTACCGGCAGCTCACCGATGGGCATACGCCCCCGCTCGTCGGCTCGCATGTAGCCACGGCCCTGTTCGACCGTGAATTCGATATCGACGCTGGCCTTGGCATCGTCTGCGGTAAAGAGATAGAGATCCGGATTGAGAATCTCGATCTCTGGCGAAATCTGAATATCACCAGCGGTTACAGTGCCCGCCCCCCGCACCGGCAGGGACATACGCATCGGCTCTTCGCTTTCTATTTTTAGGCGCAACTGCTTGACTTGAAGAATGAACTGCATCACGTCCTCCCGGACGCCCGGGATAGCCGTGTACTCGTGCGCAATATCGATGATCCGAACCGACGTCACCGCTGCGCCGAGCAACGAAGAAAGCAACACCCTGCGTAACGCATTGCCCAACGTGACCCCAAAGCCGCTCTCCAGCGGGCCGATGATAAACCGGCCATAGGTTTGGGAAACCGCGTCTGTTTCAACTTTTGGCAAGACTGGTATAGATGACAACCGTCGCCTCCTGTTCCTCAGCCACCCTCTGATCGACAGAGAATACGCCAAGTCCTACTAGCGTGAATAATACTCTACTATCAATTGCTCGTCCACCGTGAGATCGATGTCTTCGCGTGCAGGCACCTGCACCATACGGGCCGTCATGTTCTTTGCATCCAAGCTCAACCACGTCGGCACCGATCCTTCATCCAACTGCTCGGCGCGCTCTCTAAAGTAGGTGCGCTTGCGGCTCCCATCCCGAACCACAATCGTGTCCTGTGGATGGATGATGCAGGACGGGACGTTGGTGCGGTGACCGTTCACGACAAAGTGCCCATGCTGCACTAATTGGCGCGCCTGAGAGCGAGAGTTGGCAAACCCCAACCGATAGACGATATTGTCCAACCGGCTCTCAAGCAAGACAAGCAAATTCTCGCCGGTGAGACCCGGCTTACACTCCGCCTCACGAAAGTAGCGTCGAAACTGACGCTCCAACACGCCATAGATGCGTCGCACCTTTTGCTTTTGACGCAACTGCCGCGAATAGTCAGAAGGACGACGACGACGGAACCGCGACATACGCCCATGCTCGCCAGGTGGATAGTCGCGCCCACGCTCAAAGGGGCACTTGGGCGAGGTGCAACGCTCACCCTTCAAGAACAGCTTTTCTCCCTCACGACGACATAGCTTACAAACCGGGCCGGTATATCTGGCCATTCCTCTCTCCTAATCCTGTATGCTTGTATTCAAAAACTACACCCGACGTCTCTTGGGCGGGCGGCAGCCGTTATGCGGAATCGGGGTCACATCGGTGATAGAGCGCACCTTCAACCCAGCGGCCTGGATGGAGCGAATCGCCGCTTCACGTCCCGGGCCCGGCCCCTTTACGAAAACGTCTACCTCGACCATTCCCTCATCCATGGCCTTCCTGGCCACCTGCCGAGCGGCCTGCCCGGCCGCAAACGGCGTACTCTTGCGCGAGCCTCTGAACCCGACCATCCCACCGCTGGACCAGTTAATCACATTGCCCTGCGGATCGGTGATGGTCACGATCGTGTTGTTGAAAGTCGCGTGAACGTGGGCCTGCCCACGCGGTACGTTCCTCTTTACCCGGCGCTTTGCGCGACGGCGAGTTTCCTGTCTACGAGCCATTCATCCTCCTCGTTACTTCTTCTTCATTCCACGCCGACGGCCACGGCCCGGCACCGTCTTTTTGGGTCCCCGCTTTGTACGTGCGTTCGTACGCGTACGCTGACCACGCACGGGCAAATTGCGGCGATGGCGCAACCCGCGATAGCACCCAATGTCGATCAGGCGGCGAATGTTCTGCTGCACCTCACGTCGCAGATCGCCCTCCACCTGATACTCGCGGTCGATTACCTCACGCAGCGCAGCAACTTCCGTCTCTGTCAGGTCCTTGACCCGCGTATCGGGGCTCACACCGGCCTTTTCGAGGATGTCGCCACTCGTGGCCTGCCCGATACCGTAAATGTATGTCAGTCCAATCTCTACCCGCTTGTTTCGCGGCAAGTCTACACCCGCAATACGCGCCATACTTCCACTCTCCTATCCGTCGTCATCCCTGTCGCTGCTTGTGCTTTGGATTCTCACAAATCACGCGCACCACACCGCGCCGCCGAATGATCTTGCATTTTGGACAGCGCCGTTTTACAGAAGGTGATACTCTCATCTCGCCCATACCTCCAAAAACTCACCCGCTCAGCTTCCCCGACGCGTCAAAATCTTTGCCTCGCCATCGGTGATAGCGATCGTATGCTCAAAATGAGCCGTCAACTTTCCATCACACGACACCACAGCCCAATGGTCGTCCAGCGTTTGGACGTGCCTCTCGCCGGCCAAAACCATCGGCTCCAGCGCGACGGCCATCCCTTTGCGCAGGCGCACACCCTGCCCAGGATGGCCATAGTTAGGCACCTGAGGATCCTCGTGCATCTGCCGGCCGATGCCGTGGCCAGTGTACTCCCGCACGACGTTGTACCCCAGTCCCTCCACGTAGGCCTGAATAGCAGCCGAGATATCGCCCGAGCGATTACCCACTTTGGCAGCGGCAATTCCCTCGTAGAGCGCAGCCTCGGTGACCTCCAACAGCCGCTCAGTATCAGGACTGACATCTCCCACCGGCACGGTCACCGCTGCGTCGCCGTGATAGCCGTCCAAAATAGCGCCTACGTCCACACTGATAATGTCCCCTTCGTTCAACACCCGCGGACCGGGAATGCCGTGCACCAACTCCTCGTTCACCGAAGCGCAGATGCTGGCCGGAAAAGGATGCGCGCTGCCCGGTGGATATCCCAGAAAAGAGGGAATCGCGTTATGTCCGCGGATGATCGACTCGGCAATCTCGTTCAGCTCCGCCGTCGTCACGCCCGGGGCGACCCGTTCCCGCATCGTATCCAGCACCTCGGCCACGATCTGGCCAGCGCGGTGCATCTTTTCAATCTCGGCTTCTGACTTGAGAACGATCAATGTCACTTACCAGCTGCTTCTACGACTGCTCGCAAATCGGCCTGCACCGCCTCGATCGCCAGCTCGCCGTCGATCTCGGCCAGCAGATCCTTGGCGAAATAGTACCCGATCAGAGGCGACGTCTCCTTATAATACGTAAACAACCGATTGCGAACCGTCTCCGGATTGTCATCGTCCCGTTGGTACAACTCGCCGCCACAGGCATCGCACACGCCCTCGACGCTGGGCGGGTTAAAGACCAAGTTGTACACAGCGCCGCAATTCCGGCAAACCCGGCGCGCAGTGAGGCGCTTGACAATCTCCTCGTCCGCCACTTGGATCAGCGGCACGACCGTCACGCCCTGTCCCCGCTCGGCAAGCGCGCTATCCAACGCGGCCGCCTGGCTCAACGTGCGCGGAAAGCCGTCCAGGATGACCCCGTCCCGGCAATCGGGCCTGCCGATGCGCTCGACCACCATGCCGACCGTCACGTCGTCGGGCACCAGATCACCGCGATCCATGTACTCCTTGGCCAGCAACCCCAGCTCTGTCTTGCGGCCCAGGTGATCGCGGAACAGATCCCCGCTCGACACGTGGGGCACGCCCAACTTCTCGGCCAGCAACTTGGCCTGCGTCCCTTTTCCCGCACCCGGCGGGCCTAGCATCACGACAAAGGCACTCACGTCACACCCTCTACTTGATGAACCCTTCGTAGTGCCGCATCAGAAGCTGGGCCTCCAACTGGCGCATCGTGTCAATCACCGTACCAACCACGATCAGCAAACCCGAAGCCGTGATGAGCAACACGCTGGTCCTGATGTCCAAAGTGGCATACAGGATCAAATCCGTGATCAGAGGCAAAACCGCCACGGCGCCCAAAAACAGCGCGCCGATCAGCGTGATGCGCCGATAGACCGAGTTGATAAAGTCGGCGGTCTTTTTGCCCGGTCGGATGCCCGGGATAAAGCCACCTTGCCGTTTCAACGCGCCGGGCAAATCCTGCTGCTGCACCATAACGTCGGTGTAAAAGTATGTAAAGCCCACGACGGCGAGAAAATACAGCGGGATATACCACGCGCTCTGCCCCGGCGTGAAAAAGTTTATCACCCCTTGGGCAAATTCGCCCACCGACTCGTTGTTGATAAAGAACTGGGCGATGATTGCCGGAAAGGTCAGAATAGCCTGCGCAAAGATCAGTGGGATCATACCCACGGTGTTGACCCGCAACGGGATGTGTGTGCTGCCACCACCATACGTCTTCATCCCCCGCACCCGCTTGCCGTACTGCACCGGGATGCGCCGCTGCCCCTCCTGCACCACGACGATCACGAACATGATCGCGGCCATCAACAGAAGGACGATGGCCAACAGGAGTACAGCCAACCACGTTCCACCCTTGTCATCCCCCTGTACCCAGAGAGACACTACGTTTTGAGGCATACCGGCCACGATGCCGCTAAAGATGATCAGCGAGATGCCGCTGCCGATACCCTGTTCAGAGATCAACTCGCCCAACCACATGGCGATCATCGTACCGGCCACCATCGACAGCAGGACCGAGATCGTGGGCAGGATCTTTTCCGGCGTGTCGAAACCAAAGGCCGGCAGGATGGGCGTCGCACTCTGCGAATTGATCAGCTGAATCGATCCAAAGCTCTGCAACAACGAGAGTGGGATGGTGACATAGTAGATGATCCGATTGATCCTTTGCTGCCCCGACTCCCCCTCCTCGGCCATCCGCTCCAGCACCGGGATGATGGGCGTCAGCAACTGGACGATGAGCTGCGCCGTGATGTAGGACTGCACACCGTTCGCCATCACCGAGAATCGCTGTATGGCCCCGCCGGAGAGCATATTCAAAACGTTAAAGAACTGACCGGTACCCGTGGTCTGTGCCAAGAAAGTCGACAGAGCCTCCTGATCGACTCCCGGCACCGGCACGTGCGCCGCCATCCGGTAGATAATGAGGATCAACAGCGTATAGAACAACTTGCGCCGCAAATCGGGCAAAGTCACCGCGTTCCGCAGGGCCTGTATCATCCGTTCACTCCCAACTCGTCACTGGTTTCCAAACCGCCTACCGCGTCCGACGACCACCTCGCTGCCAGGGCAATTCCTCGACCGTGCCCCCCGCAGCCTCGATCTTCTCTCTCGCGCCGGCCGAGAAGCGATGCGCCTTCACCGTCAGCGACTTTGTCAGTTTGCCGCGCCCCAGGATCACCACCAACTCATCGGCGCTCCGAATGATGCCCGCTTCAGCCAGCGTCTCCGGCGTGACCTTGGTGCCCTTGCGGAAACCGCCTAGCCGCTCCACGTTCACTGGCGTGAACTCGACGCGCCACGGATCGCGGAAACCCACACCCCGCGCAAACGGGAGCTTGCGCACGAGGGGCAACTGTCCACCCTCAAAATAAGGCTTCACGCCGCCGCCACTTCGCGCGTTCTGGCCCTTGGTACCGCGCCCGGCCGTCTTGCCCTGCCCGGCGGCAATACCACGGCCCACGCGCTTGCGCTTCTTGACTGCCCCTTCGGCAGGCTTCAGATCGTGTAACTTCACCGCTCTCCCCCTACTCGATTTCCTCGACCGTCACCAGGTGCTCCACCTTGGAGACCATCCCCCGGATAACGGGCGTATCCTTCTGCTCCACCGATTGATTCATCTTGCGCAAACCCAAAGCCTGCACCGTCCGCTTCTGCCTGGACGAGTAGCCGATAGGGCTTTTTGTCAACGTGATGCGCAGCAATTTTTCCTTTTTCGAAGCTTTCTTGGCAGCGCTCATTTCTCTCGCCTCCAGAACGGCATCACCTTGACCACGGGGACACCCCGCTCGCGGGCTACGTCCTCCACGTGACGCAGTTGGCTCAGAGCATCCATCGTCGCCCGCACAACGTTTAGCGCACTGGAACTCCCCTGCGACTTGGTGAGCACGTCGTGAACGCCCAGCGCCTCCATAATGGCCCGCACGCCACCACCGGCGATCACGCCGGCGCCCGGCGCCGCGGGCTTGAGCAGCACGGTAGAGCCGCTACATTTCCCGACCACCTCGTGCGGGATGGTGGTCTGAGCCAGCGGTACGGGGCGCATATTGCGCCGCGCCCGCTCGGTCGCCTTGCGAATCGCATCAGGGACGCCGCGCGCCTTGCCGACGCCGATGCCTACCTGACCGCGATTATCACCCACCACTGCCGTCACGCGAAAACTAAATCGCCGCCCGCCCTTAACAACTGTTGCCACGCGGGTGATGTCAACGACGCGCTCGTCCAGTTCCTCTCGATCACCAAAAGCTTTGCGATCTCGTCCATTCCTTCTGGCCATTCTGCCTCCGTTAAAACTCGAGCCCACCCTCACGGGCTGCGTCCGCCAAGGCCTTCACACGGCCATGGTATCTGTACCCACCTCGATCAAAGACCACCCGCTTGACGCCTTGGCTCAACGCGCGCTCCGCCAATACCTTGCCCACCACGCGCGCTTGATCGGTCTTTGCCAGGTCCTTGAGCTGCTTCTGCACCTCTGGGTCAACGGTCGAAGCAGAAACCAACGTATGCCCCTCACCGTCGTCAATCACCTGAGCATAGATATGATTCAAGCTGCGAAACACGTTCAGCCGCGGGCGCTCCGACGTGCCTATCACGTGCCTGCGCACGCGCTTGTGTCGCCGCAGACGGCTTACTCGACGATCAATCTCTGGCATAATCTCAACCTCTTACGCAATCTTGCCAGCTTTGCCGGCCTTGTGGCGAACATACTCGCCGACGTAGCGAATACCCTTACCCTTATAGGGCTCCGGTGGCCGCCAAGCCCGAATCTCTGCCGCCACCCGCCCGACCAACTCCTTATCGACCCCTTTCACCGTGATCACCTTGGTGCGAGCATCAACCTCAAACTGAATCCCCTCGAGCGGCGCAATGCGCACATCGTGAGAGAAACCCAACTGCAGCAGCAAACTCTGATCGCCCTGCAGATCAACCCGGTATCCCACGCCTTGCACCTCCAACTGCTTCTGGAATCCCTTCGTCACGCCGAGCACCATATTATTCAGCAGCGCCCGCGTCAGGCCATGCAACGCCCTGTGGTGCCGCTGATCGGTCGGACGATGCACCAGCACTTGGTTGTCTTCCAACGTGATCTCCATATCGGGATGAAAATCACGAGCGAGAGAGCCTTTAGGCCCCGTCACCGTTACCTGATTCTTTTTTATATCGACCTTCACTCCCTCGGGTAGAGGGATCGGCATGCGACCAATCCGTGACATTATGCGCCTCCACCTACCACACGTAGCACAACACTTCGCCGCCCACTCCCAAACGGCGGGCCTGCTGACCAGTCAACACCCCCTTGGGTGTTGAGAGAATAGCAACCCCTAGACCACTTCGCACCCAGGGGATATTCACCGCGCGCGTATAAACACGCCGCCCAGGCTTGCTCACCCGCTTCAGGCCGGTGATAACCGGGTGGCGATCTCGCCACTCACCAAAATACTTGATCCTGATCACCAACTGCGGCTGAGGATGATCCTTTGTCACCTCGTAGCCTTCGACGAATCCCTCGTCCTTCAAGATTTTGGCAATCGCCACCTTGATCTTGGATGCAGGCATACTCACGCCCGGGTGATTCACCATCTGAGCGTTGCGAATGCGTGCCAACATGTCAGCTATTGGATCGGTTGTCGTCATCTGATAGACCTCATTCTATTTCGCGCTGTTTCGCGAATGATCACCAACTCGACTTCACAACGCCGGGAATCTCGCCCTCTAGAGCCAGCTCCCGGAAGCAAATACGGCATAGCTGAAAGCGTCGCATATAGCCCCGCGGTCGACCACATATCCTGCAGCGGTTCCGCACCTGTACCTTGTACTTGCGTCGCTCCTCTCGAATCGGCATACACGTTTTCGCCATATCTCACTTCCCCTGTTCAGTTCACCGGCCTCGCCGAGCCCTATCGGCCTCGGCGGCGGAACGGCACCCCTAAAAGCTCCAGCAGCCATCGTCCTTCCTCGTCTGTCTCGGCTGTGGTGACAAAGCTGATCTCCATGCCACGCACCTTGTCAATTGAATCGTATTCGATCTCTGGGAACATCAACTGCTCCCGCAATCCCAACGTGAAATTCCCGTGCCCATCCAGCGTATCGGGAACACCCCGAAAGTCGCGCTGGCGTGGCAAGGCCACGTTGCACAGCCGATCTAGGAACGCCCACATGCGGTCTCCACGCAGCGTCACCTTGACACCGATCGCGCGTCCCTCGCGCAGCTTGAAATTGGCGATGGACGTACGCGAACGCGTAATCACAGGCTGCTGGCCGGTGATGGTCGTGATGTCCTGCACCGTGTGATCCAGAGCCTTGGCATTGTCCAACGCCTCACCCACACCCACGTTGACGACGATCTTTTGCAGACGCGGAGCCTGCATGACGTTCTGATATCCGAACTCTTTCACCAACGCGGGTCGCGTTTCCTCGTTATAAAGCTTTTGCAGACGTTGCATCAATTCGCCTTCCTAACTAACAAACTAACCTAGTCAATGACCTCGCCGCATCTCTTGCACACCCGCACCTTGCTCCCCTCCTCTTGCTCAGCGAAACTCACACGCGTGCGCTCATCGCAGCGAGGACACACCAGCATCACGTTGGAAACATCGATGGGAGCCTCGAACTCGATGACGCCAGCTTGTACCTCACTACGCCCGGCGCGGACGGGGCGTTGGTGCTTTTTGACGATGTTCACTCCGGCGACCACCACCCTGTTCTTCTTGGGCAGCACCCGCTGCACCGCACCCCGAAAGCCCAAGTCATTGCCCGAAATAACCTCTACCGTATCACCCTTCTTGATGTGATTGCTCACCTAAATACTCCTCACCTGCCAACTCCAGCCTAAAGCACCTCAGGAGCCAGCGAGACGATCTTCATAAATCCCTTTTCCCGTAACTCGCGGGCCACCGGGCCAAAGATACGCGTACCCCTGGGATTAAACCCGTCCCCCTCCAAGAGCACCACGGCGTTGTCGTCAAAGCGAATAGTGGAACCGTCAGGACGGCGATATTCCTTGGCCGTGCGGACGATCACGCCTCGTGCGATCTCGCCCTTTTTTATCTGCGCGGTTGGAGTGGCCTGCTTCACCGTCACCACGACCATGTCCCCTACCCGGCCGTACCGCCGCCTCGACCCGCCCATCACGCGAATGACGAGCACCTCGCGTGCGCCAGTGTTGTCGGCCACTTTCAAACGACTCTCCTGCTGGATCATTGCTCAACCTCCAGCACCTCCGGCGCAACCTCCGGTATTTCCTCGGTGCGCCTGACAATCTCCTCCACCCGCCAGCGCTTCTCATGGCTCAAGGGCCGCGACTCCACAATGCGTACCACATCGCCAACGTGGCAGTCGTTCCCCTCATCGTGAGCCTTGTACTTTTTCCGCATGCGCAACACCTTGCCGTACCGAGGATGGCGGGCGAGACGCTCAACCTCCACCACCACCGTCTTGTCCATCTTGTCACTCAAAACGTGACCCGTCAGTCGCTTACGCCTTTCCTTCACTATGCCTCGCCTCCCTCGGTCTCGATCAACTCGGCACCCAACTCACGCTCACGGAGGATCGTCTTCATGCGAGCGATATCGCGCTTCACAGTCTTCAACTGATTGGTATCGGCCAGACGACCCGAAGCCGCATCACAGCGCAGCGCAAAAAGCTGTCGGTAGGCGTCGTCCAACTGCTCCTGCAATTCCTCTGTAGCCCAAGTGCGAATCTCGAATGCTTGCATGTGACCTAATCCTATTCCTCGGCAGAAAGCCCTTCACGCGCGACAAACTGGCACTTGATGGGCAACTTGTGAGCTGCCAAGCGCATCGCCTCGCGCGCCATGTCCTCGGGTACGCCACCCAATTCGAACATAATTCGACCGGGTTTGACCACGGCTACGTAGTGATCTACCGCCCCTTTGCCTTTACCCATACGCGTCTCGGCAGGCTTTGCCGTGACCGGCTTATCGGGAAAGATGCGGATCCAGTACTTGCCGCGTCGACGCACGTGACGAACGATCGCCCGTCGCGCCGCCTCGATCTGGCGTGCCGTGACCCACGCAGGCTCCACGGCCTGCAACCCATAATCTCCGAACTCCACAGTGACCCCACGTGTAGCCTGGCCCTTCATTCGGCCACGAAATTGTTTACGATACTTGGCCCGTTTTGGCTGTAACATTCCCCTGCTCCCTGATCCAACTCCAACGTCCCAGGCACCTGCTTCGGGTCTCCCAGGGGAGCCCGAAAACCGGCCTAGACGACGAAGGGCTCCTCCTGCACCTTGGCCTCGGGCAACACCTCACCCTTGTAAATCCACACCTTGACCCCAATGCG
>CAZKDJ010000088.1:0-15592 GCA_964551295.1 uncultured Anaerolineales bacterium
ACGTCCGTCCCGTTGTTCACTACTGTGCCATTGGCAGGCTGCGTCACCGAGTCGATGGAGAGGGTATCGCCGTCCACGTCGCTGTCGTTATCCAGCACGTCGATCGTCACCGCCGTGTCCTCCAGCGTCGTCGCGCTGTCGTCCTCCGCCTCCGGCGCGTCCGGCACCGGCGTCACCGTCACTGTCACCACCGCCGTATCGGTGAGTACCCCGTCCGTCACCACGTAACTGAAGCTGTCCGCGCCGTTGTAGTTGAGGTCCGGCGTGTACGTCACGTCCGTCCCGTTGTTCACTACTGTGCCATTGGCAGGCTGCGTCACCGAGTCGATGGAGAGGGTATCGCCGTCCACGTCGCTGTCGTTATCCAGCACGTCGATCGTCACCGCCGTGTCCTCCAGCGTCGTCGCGCTGTCGTCCTCCGCCTCTGGCGGATCCGGCATCGGCGTCACCGTCACTGTCACCACCGCCGTGTCCGTCAACACGCCATCAGAGACGACGTAACTGAAGCTATCCACCCCGTGGTAATTCGCACCGGGCGTGTACAGAATCTCGTAATCGAGCGTAACCACCGCAGTACCATTCGCCGGCTGCACTACCGAGTCCACGTAAAGGCTATCGCCGTCCACATCCTCGTCGTTATCCAGCACGTCGATGACCACTCCGGCATCCTCGTTTGTCACAGCGTTATCATCCGCTGCTGCCGGCGCGTCGTTAACCGGCTGTACCGTCACCGTCACCGTCGCCGTATCGGTGAGCACGCCATCCGTCACCACGTATGTGAAGCTGTCTGCTCCATTGTAGTCGAGGTCCGGCGCGTACGTCACGTCCGTCCCATTGTTCACCACGCTGCCGTGCGCACCTTGCGTTACCGAATCAACCGCGAGCACGTCCCCGTCGAGGTCGGTATCGTTATCCAGCACATCGACAATGACAGGGACATCCTCGTCTGTCTCTACCCCGTCGTCCACCGCCTCCGGCGGCCGATTGCTGATGACGACGATCAGCGTCCCCACACCGCTACCGGTGGCGGAACTGCTCACCGAGTCGGCCTGGAGCGTGATCTCGTACGTCCCACCCTCGCTGGCCTGCGCCGTCAGCAGGATGCCCGCCGCCATGTGCGGCGGGATGTAGACCTCGTCCACCTCCAACGCCAGACCCAGCGCCGGGTCGGAGGATGCACCAAGCACATATTCCGTGCTCACGTTGCCCGTGTTGGTGATCACGACCAGGTACGTCGCCTCGTACGTATCCGTGATCGTCTGTGTCACCGGTATGATCCCTACATCCACCGCTTCAAAGCCGCTAAACGTCACCTCCGCCGTATCCCAGTTGAACACCCGTGGATCGGCCTGCGAGCGTGCCGTGACTGCAAACGGATAGGTCTGCGGCAGGGCAAAGTTCAGATCGCTGGCCGTCAATTCCACCACCGTCGATGCACCTGCGTCAAGCGAGACAGGATTGAGGTCAAACTGCGCCGTAGAAGAGACAATGCCTCCCGCCACCAGGTCAAACGTGTCGGGAGCCTCGCCCGTGTTGGTCACAGTGACATCCCACGTCTGTGACCCGGTGGGGTCCATCGTCACGCTCTTCGGCGCGATGCTCACCTGCACCCCCTGCGGCACCACGCGGGCAAAGCCATCCGCCGTGCCGGTCACATCCGAATCACTCTGAGAAATCGCCGCGACCTCCACCGGGTACGTGGACGACACAACGTCCGCCGGCGGCGTGACCAGCAGTTGCAGATCGGCGGCGTTAAAGACGTGGGGCGTCAGCGTCAGCTCATCGACCTCCACGCCGTTGGCCCGGAAGCTGTAGCTCCAACCGGCAGGCACGTCGGCGGATAGATCGTACGTGTCCTCCATACTTCCCACGTTGGTCACCGTCACCGTATAGACTGCCGGCGTCCCGCGGCCGCACGTGGCCGTGATCGGCACCAGCGCTGCCCGGACGTCCGGACCGGTCAACAGGCCCAGGCCGGCCTCGTCGCTGGCCGAAAGGCCCGTTGCGCCATCCGCCTGCACGGTGAAGGGGATCGTGCCTTTTTGCGCCTGCGCCGTGACGACCATTGTCCGAGTGACCGACTCGCCCGCGGCCAGGCTCACGTCGCCAGGCAGCGTCGTGGGCAAGCCCGCCAGCCCATCGGCCGCGAAACTATACACCTCTGCGTAAGGAGCGGCGTTAGTCAATGTCAGCGTGTACGTCACCGTCTCCCCGTGCGTGGTAAACTGCAGAGCGGGTGTTACGGTCAGGTCAGGCCCCTCGCCCACGTGCAACTCGGCCCCCGCCGCGTCCTCACCGCCGCCGAAAGGCAGCGCGCGTACCAGCAACTGCAAGTCCTGTACCTCCGCCTCAGCGGGTACATCGATCGCCAGCGGCAGCTCTACCTCGGCCCCTGCCGTCAGCGTGATCGCCGGCGTGAGCGTCACCCAAGAACCAGGCACACCCAGCACCTGCAGGTCAAAGCGCTGCTGCGTCTCAAAGGCATTCGTCAGCGTGACCGTGTACACCGCAGAGGTACCCGGCGCCACGGTGATCTCATAAGGGGCAATCCCGACGATGTGCGGCGCCTCCACGTAGAGCGGTGGCAGCGTCACCACCGTCGTGTTGTCGTCACGGGTATAGGCGACGATCGTGCCGTCGGAGATACGCCGGGCCTCCCCGGGCTCCAACGACGGATCAAGCACCTGGGTCAATTGGCTCACCTTGAACCGCTCGCGGTCCTGCTGATCGTAGCGCCAGTAGACCTCGTCCTCCGTCATCGAAACTGGTACCGGGCTGACCGTGTCCGTGAGCAGTGTAGCTCCTGTCGGGACCAGCTCGTGGCGCACGTCGACCAGGTACGAGTCCGGCTCGCTCGCCGTCGGCGCCTGGCAGCGGAAGTTGTTGTACACCAGCCAGTTCGGTATCGGATCCGTCACGACCCGGAAGTCGTTGTCAATGCTGACCACGTCGTAGGCGTGCTGGTGCCATAACTGCCGTGTGCTCACCCAATCGTTATCCTGAGCCTCGAAAACGCGGATACCGGTATATCCAGGATGAATGACATTATTGGCCGGCATTATAATATCCGCATGGCCATCTCCATTCACATCTGCTACTACCGGCGCCTCGACCACAGTGGCTGATGGACTTTGCACCTGGAAAACAATGTCTCCGTTTTCGCCATTGTAAACATAGAGATTGTATTCATCACTATAAACGACCTCGGATTGTCCATCACCCTGAAAGTCAAACACAGAGGAACCAGTAACCCCAGACGGGTCGTCAGTAACGTTCTGCCACATTACAGAGCCATCTGTATCAAAAGCCATGTACAACGATAGCGCCGCCACACCAATCTCGGGAAAACCGTCGTTGTCAAAGTCAGCCACCGTTGGCGGACCGCCATTCCCATTGATTGCGCCACTGCCTCCTCCTGGAATTGTCATCGGCCCCCAGATGACGTTCATCTGGTTATCCATTAGGTATATTTCGCCCGCTGCAACCACAACGATCTCTGGATATGGATCGGTATCGAAATTGCCGACGGCATTGAACCCATCAGGAATGGATGTGTTCTCAGCCATAATACCCCCACTGCCATAGTAAATCGTATTGCCAGCAATGACCTCTAAATCACCATCAAGATCAACGTCGGCCATGACACTCACGATCGCCCGGCCCTCACCACTCTGCCCGCCATTTCCTAGCACAGTGAGCTGGCTCAATGTATGGTCGAGCACATTACGGCCAATGACGATCTCAGGGTATCCATCTTCGTCCAAGTCTGCGATGGTCGGTGAGAAACCAAACTGCGGATCTTCGGTAAAAGTAGGAACGCTGGTGTATTTGAGTACACCTGTATTATCAAAGGCGTATAGCCCCCCACCGCTCCTTTGTATCAAGATTTCGGGCGCGCCATCGTTATCCAGATCAACGATGGTAGGACTTCCCATGGGCATCGTGCGATGAGCGGTAACCTTGAAAATCTCACTCCCATCATCACCACTGACCACGCGAAGAATGCCATCGGTAAACCAATTGGTATCCTTATAGCTATTGTAAACTACGTCGGGAACGGTATCGCCATTGACATCGCCAACAGCAGGTATGGCGATCACCTGGTTCCACGATGCATAGCTATCGCTGGGAATCTGTCCCGTCCACTTGACGACGGGCGTAAGCGGCGGCGGCACTGTCCCCGTGATGGGAACGTCCGTCCGCTCCGTGGTGATCACCGTCGTCACCTCGACATCGGCCTTACCCGGCGCTACCACGCGGGGAGAATAATCATAGTCGACCTTGAAATCCTGCCCGATGGTCAGGTGCGCGTATCCCTCCGCATTCGGGATCAGCGTCCCATCTGGATCGAGCAAGCGCACCGTGCATGTATAGACACCCTGCTCCAGCCCATCGATGTCCAACGCGCCTAACCCATAAGGCCCGCCACCACCAACGGCGACCACGAACGGCGCTGACAGCGACTTGCGCACCGCGCCTCCGGCGTCGGTGAGCTGCACGTCGGCCGTGGCCGACGCCCTCATCCCCGACGAGTTGGCTACGCGAATACTCACGTCTGTGGTACCGGTGCCCACGTTCATAAAGTTCGGGTCTAGTCCCACCTCCGTGATCGACACCAGCTCCGAGACCGCGCGCACCGTCACCTGCCGGGTGACCGGCAGCTCGGGCGACTCCGCCAGTTGCAGGGTCACGGAAAAGGTCTCCGTACCCAGCGCGTCCGGCGTGATCACCAGCGGGATCTGCTGCACCACGCCCGGCACCAGCGCCACTGGTGCAGGCGGGGACGCGCTCCACCCGGCCGGCAGCCCCTCCAACGAGAACTGGGCCGTGGCCGGGGCGTCGCCCTGGTTGACCACCCGCAGGGTCGCCGTCACCGTCCGTCCGGGGACCGTGGCCAGCACCGAGGGCCAGGTCGTCATGGATGGATTGTACGAGGAGAGCACACCCAGCACCGGCTTTAGCTCGCCGCAGAGCAGGCTGCCCAGTGCGCTGCGGTCGGCCGTCAGGTCGACAGGGTCGGTGTGACCGCTCATTTGTGCAGCGATGTCCGCCAATTGAGAGGTCACTGCCAGGCCCGGATAGTTCTCCAACTGGGCTACCACCGCGTTGATGGCATCCACAGCACGGTCGCGCTGGGTCAAGTCACCCAAGTCCTTCCAATCGTCCAATTGGGTCAGTAGATCGTCCAAGGCTGCCTGCAGGCCGGGGTCGCTATCGGGCGCTTCCATGACTGCCTCATAGGCGCAGACCACCTCCTGGGCACGGATTGCGACGAACACATTGGTTGTCTGTGTGTACGCCGTGCCTGGCGCAGAACTTTTGATCCAAATTATCTCATCGTCACCTATAGACGAGCCGAAAGTCGTAAAACCAATCGTTTGAGAGACGATGTCACCCGCAGAAACCGTGACTGGGGATTGGAGGCTAGAGACCGTCCAAGCTGAAGGCACAGTAACGTCAACGGGGAAATCGCCCGTGACGTTGCCCACGTTACGCACAGAGAGATCGAAATCAGCAGGCGAATCCGGTGCCACGTAGATAGACCTCGGCTCTGCCGTGACTTGGTTGAAGGCAATCTCTGGCATAGTGAAGATGTCGGAGTCGCTATCAGTCAAAGAGGGGCTACCTATAGCTGTGGCGACGACATCGAATGGCCATTCGGACAGAGGCGCAGGTAATGAGTCACCTGTAGGCGAGACATACAGACCGACCAGTCCTGCACTACCCGCAGGTAAAGTTATAATTGTCTCTGTTTGCCCTTCAGCCCCACTAAGGATAAGCCAGCCCGGCGGTAGATTCATAACCTCCACATGGAATGTGTGCGACACCGTAGAGGTATTGGTAATGCTTACCGTGAAAGCAGCGTCGAGGAGCTGTAATTGACCATTATTGGTGTCAGCTGACGACTGATCAGAACTTGTTTCCCCCCATGGCACAGAGAATATAGGATCGGGAACCACGTCGACTTCCAGACCCTGGTACGCCGTTACAGTGACGACATGTTCAGCAGATACTATCAATGCAGGATCGCTCACTGATCGCGCGGTGACCAAGATGGTATAATCATCCGGCACGATGCCTAGAGGAGGAGTAGCGGTAATGATACCATCGACATCTACATTCGCTTTCCACCCAAAAGGCGCCTCAACGGTAACTGTAAAAGTATCGCTGACGTTGGAATCAATCAACGCCCCAAAAGTTGACGACTCCATAGGTGAGATAGTGGAAAGTGCAGGGGCAAGAGACAATGCCATACCCTGGGCAAAGTCACCAGACAATTCTATCTGATCAAAAACAGCAGAGTGTTCTGTGACAGTGATTGTTCCAGTGTATCCATCCACTGCAAAACCATTAGCCACATCTAAAGGCATACTGCCTTCAAGCACTGTCGCCGGACCAACTAGCAAGCCTGCATCGGTGATATGAACAACAGTCTCCCCTGCAAACTCTGGTGCAGCAGTGTGACCAGAACCATCTACCGTCGTCATGCCGGCCGTAACCAAAGTAAAGTCACCCGTATAAATATCTGTGTCATCCACTGTAACAACGGCGCTACGAAGCTCAAGTGTATAGGGTTGAGTTGCATCGAGCTGCGCGCTGTACGACAGCCAGTTGTCCCCAACGGCGAGGCCTGAAACAGCCGGCGCATAGAATGACGCAACCCCTTGTCCTGCAACAGCGACTTGCACAGGATCTTGGGTAATTGCCACAGACGAAGACATTATAGGGCTCGCCTGGATAGAACCGGAGGCGACAAGGATACCTTCGGAGTTATAAAGTTGAGAAGAAGGTGCGGCGAGATCAGTGAATGCCAGAACATTGGCAGCAGACGATGTCCACATCGTTTGCTGTGAATCTGCAATAACGCCATATTGAGCTTGGAGAGCGGCGTCGATAACCTGGAGAGAACCGCTGCCCGTGGCCTCCACCGCTGCGTGCGCCCGATTTCCAGTGCTTATTTCAAGAGCCTGGATTTGGGGACTAAAGACCTCTGGTGGAAGCGGGGGGTCCAAAATATCGTCCGGACCACCCGGACGCAAGTCACAGATTTTGTTAAAGAGCCACACAGCCGCTGCCACTCCCAAGAAAATCCCTAACATGAACCCAGGTTGCTTGGCAGGGGGTGTAAGTGTCCTACCAAGTACAGGTTGCAGTCTCCACCAGATCAAATCAGGATTGATGGCTTTAATTATCGAACCAGCACCCTTTAACACGCCCGCTGCAAACGCAGCAGAAAGAATTGCGTTTGCGCCATCTTTGAATTCCTCCCAGCTACTGGTAGTACCATCGCCAAACATCTTCCAAAAAGCCCACGCGATGTAATGGGCCAATATCTTGAAGACCACAAGCAGCAAGAACATGATGCAGAATCCCCATAAGAATCCCCGAATGACCTGCAAAGCATACTTGACCAGTCCCTGATGCAGACCATCTTCCATTACGCCGACCATCTCTCCAGTCGCCGCATCCATCTCCCACCAACCGATGGTTTCATCGCCATTCAGGGTCACCATTCTCTCTGGCACAATGACCATTGTATCCCCATCGGAAAGAGCCATAGTGATCCGAGCTTTTGCTTGGTCTGAGAGCGGCAACTCATCTAGAGTGCTCAGGGTATCGGAGGTGAGAGTAACCAGCGGTATCCCCTCATCATTCGCAACCTTCATCACATCAGCCACTGAATATGAGCCGTGATAATCATCCCCCAACATATCCTTGAGGACCTGTGATTCGGTAAACGTGTCAAAAGCACCACACAAGAACTGAAGCGAGATTTCCGCTAACTGTGCCTGGCCAGGCGCGGCGACGACTCGTTGCTTGGATCGCAGCAGATCTAAAGCCATGATACCTTCAACCTCTTCACCATCAACCCGAAGAGTATGTGAGCCAATGATGATATTGGATGAGTCTTGGTAAGCATCAGTGAGCAAAATATCACTAAAGCTACGCCTCAAAAAGGTGGAATAGGATGCATGGGAAAGCGCGGTCAAGCCAGTGTACTGAATTAGTTGCTCACGCGACCAACTCAAGGCCTCTTGCATAAGCGCCTCGTCCTCGGCAGTCTGAGGACTTTCGGGTAACTCCATATACTTCTCGTAAGAGGTGTCTGCAAGCAGGGAGGAAAACGCCATCGGAAGCAATTCTGGCAATGGCAAAGTATCACTTCCCATAAGTAACGCGGTGAACATGTCAAATTCCGTTATCAACGGATCGGTTCCAACGTTTGCCCCAACATCTATCCGCCCACCGGCCTGACGGTTATCAAATCCAATCCGATCCGCAATTTCCCGTTCGTAGTGTTCAACATTCCCATCCACATCATGCAAATCAAAAAGTAACCACTCACCAGTTATGAGAAAAGTTCCAAAGGGGAAATTGCTCACCATATCCTGAAAGGATTTGCCTTCAATCGCCGCATCCATACTGCCTAGTGCAAAGTAAGGAGTATACGTATGCTGTACCCAGTAAAAGACCGCACCCACCTGACTGTCTGTTTTCACATAATGCCCCAACGTCACGGGCTTCCCTACCAGTTCCACAGCATTAAAGGTTTTGGCCAGAGGATACGAGTGAGACAATCCACTGCTTCCCACATTTAACGGATGATAGCTCTCAATTTTGACCTTGATGGTCACCTTGTGACGCAAAGCATCTGGTGCCTCAGCAATTTGATCTGTACCGTCGGTGAACAAACTGTCATGGAAAGTTTGTCCCGGCGTCGCGTCAGCAAAAGATGGATCCAGGTCAGTCCATCCCAACCCTGGCAGGTAGACCTCAACCCACCAATGGTTCATAGTCTCTTCCAACAACTCAGGGGAATTAACAGGATCGGCCACCTCAGTATCAGAAGGCACATGTCCAATCGTCCCCTGCGACTGGGAAAACATTGACAAAATCAGTTCTTGAGCCCGTGCAGTAGACAATGTGCCATGGCGGTAACGGGCCGGAATCCCACTACCCCGAAGCATTGCTATCAACAGACTGGTTTGATCCATCGCGTTACCTGCCTTGCTCCAAAGCGTCCCTCGCGTACCTCGGAGAGATCCTTTGTAGCTCTCGTACTTCAACGAACGCACGTACGCGAACATCTGCTGCCAGTCGTTGCCCAATTCAGCAGCCTTTTGGACCAAGTAAGCATCATAGTAATCAGCGTCCACCGTCCACATCAACCAATCACCCATACCATCAGGGGCTAGGCTCGCAGGAGCAGCAGAAGCAGAGATCGCTGTTCCGCCCAACGTTCCCCAGGCCGTGGCCCCAACATCCAACTCTGTGAAATCAGACACGGTTGACGGGATTTTTACCTTCACCGTGGCAGTGACACTCTCCGCAGGTGGAATAGCCCCCAAGTTCCACACAAGACTATTCCCCGCCCGGTCAGGAGAAGGAAAAGCCTCTATAAAGGTAGCACTGGCAGGCAACAGCTCATCGGTCAAGATAACATTGTAGACTACGTTGGGATCATTAGAAAAGTCAATGGTCGAGATCGCTTCAAGCGTCTCAGTAACCGTTCCCCCCTCAGGTAACTCAGGCAGTATAGCTGGTGACTGCCTATTTCTGATGGTGAAGGTGATAACGAGCGTATCAGAAAACGCATCAGTGCTTGCATAGGCAGACTGTACACGAGAAACAGAAAGCGAATCTACAATGGCAGGAGGTTCAGTGATTCCCCCATCTTGGAGAATCTGAGGGTCAGCCTCAAAGAGAAAACCGTCTGGTTCCCCATTGGGACCAATAGGGGGCAAAAAGGCATACTCACTTACAGGTGCAGCTAGGTATCCTCCCCCAGAATTGGGTTGAACAGACTCCAGCAACCCCAATTGTTGCATCATACCTAGATAAGCAGAAACAGACGCAGGTAATCTGCGAGTTAGTGGGATAGTAGAGGTGCTTGCTATGGCCAAAACAAGAACACAAGTCAGAACATGGTAAAATGCGCTGCCGAAAAGACCAGAAAAAAACATTGCTGCCTCCTATATTTACTGACCCCTTTATTCTCTCTTTCGCGTTACCCAACGTAGGCCAAGGCCCGCTGATGCTCCACCAAGCAAAACGGCTGTTGCCAACTCAATTACTATCAAGAAGAAGCCCATCCCACTTCCATATTCACCATTGTCACCAGCACTGATCGAGGGCATGTTCACAATAAGGGCAATCACTACTGGAGTGACGTTGATCGATACACCAGTCCTCCGAGAAATTCCCTCATACACTCCATAGGCTAGACCAAAAGCAATGCACAAAAACAAGAAACCAACCCACTGTCCAACAAAACCCTGCAGAAACCATCCCTGAATAAACCTGGGAATAACATACGCCGGAACAAATAGAGAAACAAACGCCACGCCTTCATCTGCTGCGCCAGCAAAGGCCTTTGCCATACCAAAGGCCATTATGACGCCTGTAACCGCCACGGCTATAAACAAGGATAGCCTTGTTGCGTTGCCCACAGACCCACTCACAATAATCAGAGGGACAAGAAAAAGGGTCACGACAAAAGTCGCGCCAAACACGGATTGAGCAAACACCCCCCACGCTCTGCGACGGTCATTAAGTTTTAGCTGCACGTTTTGCCAATACCACTCCTGGTCCACCCATGCACTCCATACAATGCGCAACCACTGGCCTGGCCACCACCAGCAAGCGAGGGAATCATCTTTGTGCTTATCGCTCACTTCATCCATAGACACTTCCTTATTTTACCCTATACACACGCAACGAGAAGCAAAAACCCCTCGCACATTTGAAGAAAAATCAAAAATCCCCAACATCGGAGAAGCCACATCAAACAAAAACCCGACCGGCAGCAGGAATACCGAAATCCCTCGCCCCGGTCGGGTAAGTTTCGCACAAGGATTGAGCAGCCGTGCGGCTCCACACTTGTTCAGGTTGTGTAGTTGGGATGGTCGCCCTCATCCGCGGCCTCTCCTTGTCGCTATACCAAACGCAATAGTGTGTATTCTACACATTCCAGACATCTTGTCAAGTTCACACTCCGACATCCTGCCGCAACTTCCCAGGCGCTTCTTGCTCATGTGTAGCAGCGACCTGGGGAAACAAACGTCTGCGCCCGGGTTTATAGTTTTCAAACCTTGACCACTATACCACAAATCACATCCGCCTGTCTAGGGACATGCGTCCCTAGTTTTCGGGACACACGTCCCAAATCCTTGGGACGATCGTCCCAAGATTTGACATAAGCAAGGTGGTCAGTACCCATCCAACGCTCAACACCTCACCACACTAATCGTCTCGAAGCAGCGCTTGATCAAGAAACCCGATAACGCACTGCTCGTATTCCTCGGGGTAATCGAACAGAGCGTCAGTCTGGTGACCGGCCTCTTCTCTAGGCCACAGGGTTTTCGGCTCACTGGCTGCGTAAAAACAAGCTTGGTTCAAGGCCGCATCGCCTTTTGCTGCAATCAAGAATATGGGTGTGTGAGAGATTTGTGAACACGCTTGACTCAGTGGCGTAGGATTTGGGATACCAAAAGTCACCTCACCATATTTGTACATCAGCCATATCGTGGGCATCCAAATATAATCCACTGGCTCGGCAGTAACACGCCAATCCCCGAATGTGGGCCATCTGGCGCCTTCTGCCACAACAGCGGCGATCTCATCTGTCGTTGCAGCAACCTGAAGCACAGCTCCCGCCCCCGCCGAGAGGCCGAGGGCCCCTACGCGCTCTGGGTCCACCTCTGGCCTCTTCTGCAAGTACTCCAGTGCCGCAATAACATCTAGATGATCCTCCCATCCCCAGGTGTAGACATCGCCTTCGCTTTCACCCTGTGCTCGCGTGTCGTAGAGCAATACCCCATACCCGTGCTCAGCGAGAAGGGCAGCATGGTATATAGTCCCGGTGCGATTGCCATTAAAAGCGTGAGCAAGGATGACGGCGGCACCATTGGTAGAAGGTATGTACCATCCATGCAGTGTCAAGCCATCCTCCGTAGACAGGGTCACATCCTTGTAGTCCAAGCCTAAATCCGCGGGCGAAACCGATCCGATTGGGAAGCGAAAAGGATGCGTTTTATAGTTCGTTTGCAAGAGAGGCAAGCCAAAATACAAGACAATGGACAGCGTCGAAACTCCAAACACGATCAAGTTACGATAATAACGCCAGCCGCGCTTTTTTGAAAACAACTGTGGCATCGCAAGCCCTCCTTACGTTTGACGTGGTTCATTTACTCAAAAAGTTCAACTTGCACACATGGCCGATAGAATCCCCTCTTGGGAATGAAGCTGATTTTCCGCAGCGATGTCGATCCTAGCGCCGATGTCTGGACAATCCCTCATATTCACTCCCGATATCTACTCACTCTCCAACAAGGCCTGGTCGAAAAAGGTGATCACTCTTTCTTCATACTCGTGGGGGTGGGCAAACAGGGCATCAATATGACCAGCCTCGGATCTTTCCCACAAAGCTTTAGGCTCGTTCGCCGCAGCATAGTAAACCCGATTAAGCTCGTTGTCCCCACCAGCAGAAATCAGGAGCAATGGAGTGGGGGAGATTTGAGGGGTCAACTCTGTCAGAGGTGGGGAACTGGGCACACCAGAGATCAACTCGGCCGTTTTAAAGTATACCCAGCATCCAGGCGCGTTAATCAAACCCGGTGGATCAGGCGCAATGGACCACTCTTCCAGCGTGCGCCCCCCACTTCCTTCCGCTACGACGGCTTTGATCCGGCTAGTGTCGGCCGCAGCCTGTAAAGCCACCTCGGCGCCAATGGAAAGACCCAATACGCCAATACGCTGAGGGTCTACGTCGGATCGGTCTTGCAGGTATGCCAATGCCGCGAATACATCCTCATCTGCATCCCATCCGAAGGGGAAAATATCTCCTTCACTATGACCATGTGCACGCAGATCAAAAAACAACACCCCATATCCATGTTGCGCAAGCAAGCCCGCATGATAGATTACGCCTGTCCGATTGCCATTGTATGCGTGGATGGCGATGACAGCCGCGCCGTTTTGAGAAGGGACGTACCAGCCGTACAATTTCAAACCATCACTTGTGACAAGCGTTACATCCTCATACTCCAAGCCCAGATCCGCCGGAGAGACAGACCCAACAGAAAACCGCGTCGGATGCATTGTTCGGTTAGCCACGTAGACTGGAATGACCACATAGAATGCGAACAAAAGCGCCAAGACCGTTACTAGCAACAGGTTGCGAAAGTAGCGCCACTCCCGTTTCCCCGACGATATAAGTTTCAGCTGCCTCCTCCTCACCTTCAGTTCGTAGAGCAACGCGTCGACCAAATCTACGCTACAGAATAAATCTAGTTGGCAACTCGTCGTATACAGCCTCAATCTTGCCACGATCCAGCTTGACTATCCGATCCGCCAAGTTGTAGTACCGATCATCGTGACTGATAACGAGTACACACTTGCCCCTATTCTTCAAATCAGGGAGAAATTGCTTGTAAAACAATTCTCTGAAAATTGGATCCTGATCCGCGGCCCATTCATCGAAGATGTAGATAGGACGATCTTCCAAATAGGCTGTGAGCAACGCCAGCCGCTTTCGCTGCCCCTGAGATAGGTCCGTGGTGGAAAAGACGCCATCATCGATAGTGACCTTGTGATCAAGTTGAAACTGGTGCAAATGCTCCTGTGTACGATTCTGAAGATCGGGCATAGTCAGACCCAGCAATCTATCAAACAGAAAAAAGTCGGAAAAAACGACGGCAAAGTGTTGCCTATACCATACACGATTCTCATCAGTAATACGTTCACCATTCATCAGAATATTTCCTGCCTCAGGCTTGTACAAGCCTGCCAGCATCTTTGCCAAAGTTGTTTTTCCACTGCCATTACCTCCAATCAAGAAGAGCAATTCTCCAGGTTGGAGGTGCAGATCAATAGGGCCAAGAGTAAAGCAACTCCCATCATCCTCCCGGTAATAGGTGTGAACGGCATTGACAAGTTCTACTTGTCTCCACTGAACCTCCAATGGCAACGGTTCAACCAGCTTCTCACTCGTGACTAACAATAATCCCAGCGACTCGAGCTTTTTGATAGCCACGTTGGCGCGACCGATACCCGGCAACCAGCCCATAATCACTTCTATAGGACTCATCATATACAGAACGACAAGAACGTAGCCAGACAAAATGGGATGCTCCACCGATACCACCAGAGGAAGGGCAAAGAGCACACAGCCGATCAATATAAAGTACAACAGTTGCCCCCAGCTCCCCGCTAGGCTATAGACTATCATTGCAGCAAACCCATGCTTACGATGAGCCTCAGCCACAGCCTGCAACTCGTCTACAAAGAAAGCCTCTTGCTTGCGCTGGTTCAGCTTCAATTCCTTAATACCCGCCGTAAGCGCCCGAAAACGTGCAAAGACAGCATCTTGGTCTTCACGTGCCAGGTTGAAGAACTGCATAGCTTTTGCGATGGGGAGTTGGTAACTGATGATGCCTAAAACTATTACAACAACCACAGCCAGAAAAACAGGAGGGGATAACCAGACCAGATATCCCAGGCACCCGATGACAATAGAGCCATTGATGCAGATGTATGGGATTCCTAAGAGCGTGTTCGTAATCGTCGCCACATCATCGGTCAAGCAAGCCAACAAGTGAGCAGGACCAATCTTTTCCAGCTGCCGGAGAGGAGAAGCCAGTATCTGGCGGCTCAAGTACATACGGAGCTCAAATAGCGCATCCTGTCCCAGGCGAATCAAGAGCATCTGAGACGAGGCTTTGGTCACAAACACCAACAAGCATATTGCCGCAAAGCCCAACACCAAAGACATCTTATCGCTATCCCTATTCAAGGCTTCATTCACGATGGTGACCAAGCTGGTACTGCCAATGCCAGCCACCAGACCGGCAATGGTAGCTAGAATGACGACCCGCTTTGACTTGCGCAAGAGAAAGGTGAGAATTGCCATCACTTTACCCCTAAACACCCCCTAACGATCACTCGTACACCAAAGCATCACGAACACTAATCCTCGTTGCCCGCAATGCCGGCCACAGGCTCGCTGCACTAGCTAGCACAACCACAACAATCAGCCAAACCAAGGTCCCGTTCATCGAAAAAGCATAATGAAAAGGCGACTGCGTAAGCATTATCCCTGCGGTGTCACTCAGATACCGGCTCAACGGCAGCGACAACACTGCCCCCACAATCCAACTGATCAACCCCACGAAAATACCCTCAGTGACGACGATGCTCACTATGATTCTGTGCGATGCCCCAATGGCACGCATCACCCCGATCTCGCGCGTCCTTTCGAGTACGTTAAGCATCATCGCGCCTATTAATCCCAACCCACCGACTGCGACAACTAGAAAGATCATCACCAAAAGGACAGTAATAATAGCATCAAATTGAAACTGAATCCTTTTACGCGTATCAGCGGTCGTTTTCACTGCACTAATGCCCATACCACCAGCCTTAAAGCGTTGCTCCAGTTCTTTTGCCACCCTGGACTCGAACATCTCATCGTGTCGCTCAGTCACCACCATCATCGTGCTGGAGCGCCCCACATCCCTAACGACGCGAGTAAAGTAAGGGTAGTCTGCATACGCAATGGGTCCAGTTAGCAAGCCCTTGACAACACCGACGA
>CAZKDJ010000089.1:0-6691 GCA_964551295.1 uncultured Anaerolineales bacterium
CCCCACACACGTGGGGGTGAACCGGATGTGCGGTGTATGAGGAGTGTCAGAGGTCTCATTGTCCCCACACACGTGGGGGTGAACCGACAGAGAAAAGGAGACAGGAAATGACAGAGCTAATTGTCCCCACACACGTGGGGGTGAACCGCCAAAGTTGCCAAGTTTTAGCTCTTGTGTCTTGGCACCTTTGCGTGAGATATTGTTTTCAGAACGGGATTTCTAGATGGCGAAAATAGACGAGAATGGGCGTTCTTTAGGATGAGGGTAGTTTGATAGTGTCATATCAGGTGGACGAAATTGTTGCAATCACTGTTGCATTTTTCCAGATTTGTGCCGTCGAGGGCAAAAAAACCGGAAATTCGCTTGACAGGATAGGCGGAGGTCGGTAGAATACGCCTCGACTGGCGTAGGGAGGGTAGGCCAATCGGTTTCCCTCAATCTTTCCTTGTCAATTTACTGCAACTTATAACGACCTTTGGGTTTTGGTACAGAGCCCACCTGTATGCAAGAGCTTTTCTCTGTTAGCCGGTTCGTGCTCTAGAGTGACATTATGTAGGAGGTTTTGCCATGTCCCCATATACCCGTACTCGATTCGTGGACAAGTTCTGCCGCGCGCTGGTGGCGACGGCGATCCTGATGACGAGCGTGCCCGCGCCGTTCTTCGTGAGCGTCGCGCACGCGGCGGGGTCTGCGGCTGAGGGTTCTTCATCGGCGTTGAGTGCCCCTTTTGATAAACCCCAGGCGGGTTCTGGAATGGACCGGGGCTTGGCAGAGAGCGACGAGGTGGCCTTGGGGGATGCGGATGGCAATCTAGACATCTTTTTGGCGAACCATGATGCCAATACAGTTTGGCTAGACGATGTGCCGCCTGGGTGGCAGCACGCTAAAACGGTGACAATCTATAACCCGGGTACGAGTGCGCTGACCGACTATCAATTGCAGGTAAGCGTTCCCTACCTGGATGGCATGAACATCGATTTCTCTGACGTACGGTTCAAAGCCGATCCTCAAGGAACGCTCTTGCCGTACTGGACCGAGGGCTACTCTGAAACCATCAATGCTGTGGTGTGGGTCAAGGTTCCCAGCTTGCCGGCGGAGAGCAGCACCGAGTTGGTTATGTACTATGGCAACGCTATGGCAGTGGATGAGAGCGATGGCGAGGCGGTGTTCGAGTTTTTTGACGCCTTTTCTGCAACTGACCCTGGCACGTACGAGATCGGCTCCGACACCTCCATCAGCGATGGGAAGTTGAGGATTGTCGGGCCAGGTAGTCGGGCCTGGGGAAACCACTATTACGTGACCGTGAGCGAGTGGCCACGAGAGTTCATCGTCGAAAGTGATATCAGCGGAATCGGATCCAGGGGGGACTATATGTTCGGTGTTTTTGACACCGACACGGGCAAGTCGTACACCGATATGGTTTACGCCCTGGAAGCGTATGCCGATTGGGAGCAGTTCTACGTATACGAGGATGGTGTTCCTCTAGGATTTGTCAACACTTCTCTGGTTGCTGACCAAACCTATCGAGCCAGGATAGACGTTCTCAGCACCGGGGCCGAGTATTACATCGACGACGAGTTGGTCTATGTGTCAAGCCATTCCAGTGAGGATGATCTGAGAATAGGATATGTCGTAGCGGCTGAGACTCAGGAGTTTGACAACCTCCGTATCCGCAAATACGCCGATCCCGAGCCGGTATTCTCGTTCAGTGCTCCGATAGCTTCTTTCTCTACTTATTATCCAAAAGTCTCCAACGTCACTACGTACGACATTGTACACTTCCAGGATACCTCCACAGACGACAGAGCGGTCGTGGGTTGGAACTGGGACTTTGGCGACGTCGTGACATCGACCGAGCAGCACCCCTATCACCAGTTCACGGCGGCGGGCACGTACACGGTGTGCCTGATGGTGACGGACGACGTTGCCTTCTCCGACTCGGCCTGCCAGCCGGTGGCGGTGACAGAGGGGAGTGCGTCTTGGCCGTACAGCAAGACACTGACCGTGTACAATCCTGGCACAGAAGCGCTCACGGACTACCAGGTGCGGGTGAACCTGAATGCAGGCAATCTCGACTTTGGCCAGGTGCTGACGGAGGGCACGGATATTCGGTTCTTGGGCCGGGATGATGTGGCGGCGTTACCCTACTGGATCGAGCACTGGGATGCGATCAGTGAAACGGCGACGGTGTGGGTCAAGGTTCCCAGCCTGCCGGCGGAGAGCAGCACTGAGTTGGTTATGTACTATGGCAACGCTATGGCAGTGGATGAGAGCGATGGCGAGGCGGTGTTCGAGTTTTTTGACGCCTTTTCTGCAACTGACCCTGGCACGTACGAGATCGGCTCCGACACCTCCATCAGCGATGGGAAGTTGAGGATTGTCGGGCCAGGTAGTCGGGCCTGGGGAAACCACTATTACGTGACCGTGAGCGAGTGGCCACGAGAGTTCATCGTCGAAAGTGATATCAGCGGAATCGGATCCAGGGGGGACTATATGTTCGGTGTTTTTGACACCGACACGGGCAAGTCGTACACCGATATGGTTTACGCCCTGGAAGCGTATGCCGATTGGGAGCAGTTCTACGTATACGAGGATGGTGTTCCTCTAGGATTTGTCAACACTTCTCTGGTTGCTGACCAAACCTATCGAGCCAGGATAGACGTTCTCAGCACCGGGGCCGAGTATTACATCGACGACGAGTTGGTCTATGTGTCAAGCCATTCCAGTGAGGATGATCTGAGAATAGGATATGTCGTAGCGGCTGAGACTCAGGAGTTTGACAACCTCCGTGTTCGCAAATACGCCGATCCCGAGCCGGTGGTCACTGTGCCAGCCGGGCTCGCAACAGACTTTTTTGCTGCGCCACAGAGCGGCACCGCGCCGCTGACGGTGGCGTTCACCAACACGACCACCGGTGACGTGACTGGCTACACGTGGGACTTTGGCGATGGCATCACGAGCACACTGGAAAATCCCACACACGTGTATGCAGATGCTGGCGTCTACACCGTGACCCTCACCGCCTCCGGCCCGGGAGGCTCGGATACGTGGGCGCTGCCCACGCCCATCCACGTCGATCCGCCCTGGGGCACGCTCTACGTGGCGCCCGGTGCGAGCTGCGGCGGGGTCACGCCCTGCTACGGAACCGTGCAGGCTGCGGTCAACGCGGCCAACCCCGGCGACCACGTCCTCGTCGCCGCGGGCACGTACAACACCCTGAACGGCCTCGGCGGGCACGATCAGGTGGTCTATATCGATAAATCGGTGACGGTCGAAGGCGGCTACACCACCGCCGACTGGGACACGCCCGACCCGGAGGTCAACGTCACGACGCTGGATGCCCAGGGGCAGGGCCGCGTGATCTATATCACGGGCGCCGTCGACGTCACCATCGAGGGGCTGCACATCACCGGCGGCGATGCAACCGGCCTGGGAGGCGCTTCTGGACGTGATGCAGGCGGCGGTGTGTACGTGATCAGTGCAGACCTTGGTCTCTACAATAATACCATCACCGGCAACTCTGCCGAGGAAGGTGGCGGGGCATACCTGCGCTATAGCGACGCTGCACTCGCAGGAAACATCATCGTCGAGAATACGGCCGAGGATGATGGATTCTATGAAGGGGCCGGCGGTGGGCTGGGATTGTATGCCAGCAACGCCGCCATCGTCGGCAACACGATCAGCGAGAACGTTGCGGTGGAGGGAGCGGGCGGCGGCATCGACGTGCGATACGGTGCGCCGTCGATCAGGGGTAACGCGATCATCTCCAACACCGCAAATTATGGCGGCGGGGTGGTGTTGTTCAGAGTTGCCTCGGGTACTACGTTCGTCAACAACGTCGTCGCGAACAACAGGGCTGATATTGCGGGTGGTGGATTGCACATCAACAGCGATCCCGTCGCTTTACAGCACAACACCATCGCCCACAACAATGGCGGCGATGGCAGCGGTATCTACGTCGCGTATAGCTACAATGTTACCAATCAAGTCTACTTGACCAATACTATCATCGCCGGCCACGCGGTGGGCATCACCGCTACGGCGAACTCTACGGCGACGCTGAAAAGCACGCTGTGGTACGATAACGACGCCGACTGGGACGGCGGAGGCACCATCGATACCAGCAACGACTACGCGGGCAACCCGGCCTTTGTCGATCCTGAGGGCGGGGACTATCACATCCTGCCGGCATCCGCCGCCATCAACCTCGGGGTGGACGCGGGCGTCGCAGAGGACATTGACGGCGACGACCGTCCGTATGGGGCGTTTCCCGATCTGGGGGCCGACGAGATCGACGAGGACCCACTGGTGGTCAACTTTACCGCTGAACCCACGAGCGGGCCTGCGTCTCTGGATGTGACCTTTACCAACACAACCAACGGTGACGCCGATAACTATGATTACGAGTGGGATTTTGGTGATGGCGTGACGGACACGCTCAAGAGTCCAACGCACAGGTATAGCCACGTCGGCGTTTACACCGTGACCCTCACCGCCTCCGGCCCCGGCTGGGCAGAGACGAGGGAGCGTGTGGCCTACATCACGGTCTATGAGTGGGTCATGGCCGGCTTTTCCGCCACGCCCACGGGGGGCACTGCGCCGTTGGACGTGACCTTTACCAACACGACCTTCGGCGACGCGACCGATTACGATTGGGACTTTGGCGACGGCGGGACCAGCGCACTGGAGGATCCGCCGCCGCACAGGTACGAGCAGATCGGCCTCTACACCGTGACCCTCACCGCCTCCGGGCCCGGGGGGACGGATACGCACGTGAAAGCCGAATACATCATGGCCATTCCAACGTACACCGACGGCATCATCTACGTCAATCACGGTGCCACCGGGGCCGACGACGGCACCTCGTGGGCCAATGCCTACGTGGATTTGCAGGACGCCTTGCGTGCTGCAAGCATCACTCCCGGCGGCGACGAGATCTGGGTGGCGGCGGGCACCTACAAGCCGACTTCCGCGACCGACCGCACTGCCAGCTTCCAACTCCAGAGTGGCGTGGCTCTCTACGGGGGCTTTGCTGGCACCGAGACGAGCCGCGAGCAGCGCGACTGGGATGCCAACCTCACCATTCTCAGCGGCGATATCGGCGCAGCGGGAAACAACGGCGACAACAGTTACCACGTGGTGAGGGCCAACGGTGTGAATAGCACCGCGATGCTGGATGGCTTCACCATTACCGCTGGTAACGCTGCTAGCTACTCGACCAATTCCTACGGCGGCGGCATGTACAACACCGGCAGTCCGGCGCTGAACAATGTTATCTTTGCCAACAACTCTGCCAACCAGTATGGCGGCGGGCTGTACAATGCAAATGGGACAAGCGCCGTGTTAACCAACGTCGTCTTTAGCAGTAACACGGCCGACGATGGCGGTGGGATATACAATAGTTTTAGTGGTGACCTGAGTTTGACTAACGTCGTTTTCGATCGCAACGCCGCTGGGGATAAAGGTGGTGGACTGTACATCAGTGGCAGTGATGCTACATTGGCTCACACTGTTTTCAGCCGTAACTCTGCCCAAAGTGGCGGTGGCATACACACCAGTGATGGCCCACGTTCCCTCTCTGGCGACTTGGCGATGCTTAACAGTGTTCTGTGGGACAACTCGGGAGAACAGATCTATAATGACTCTAGCGGTTCCACTACCATCACTCACAGCGATATCGAAGGCGGTTGTCCCTCCGGTGCAACCTGTACAGACGTCATCAACGCCAACCCGCTCTTCGTAGACGCGGCCAACGGCGACCTACGCTTGCAGTCAAGTTCACCCTGCATCGATGCCGGAACCTCCGTCGGCGCGCCGGCGACCGACATACGCGGTTTCCCCCGTCCCGCCGGCAGCGGCTACGACATGGGGGCGTACGAGTACACCGTGCCTGTCGCCGATTTCGCCGCCGCACCCACCAGCGGCTCTACTCCACTGATGGTGACCTTTACCAACCTGACCGTCGGCGATGTGCAGGGGTATACGTGGGATTTTGGCGATGAGGAGACCAGCACTCTGGAGAACCCGACGCACGAGTATGAGGTTCCCGGCATCTATACCGTCACCCTCACCGCCGCGTACGCGGGCGGATCGGATACGATGACGCGCGTGGACTATATCACGGCCGTCGGCACGCCCAATCTCTCTATCGGCAAGACCGGCCCGGCGGCGATCACGGACGGTGAGCCGATCATCTACACCCTGACGGTCACCAACACCGGCGACTGGCCCGCCACCAACGTGGTCATCACCGACGCGCTTCCGGCCGACGTCTTGCACGTGGCCGGTGGCACGCTGATCGAGAGCACGGACACGGTTCACTGGAGCGTGCCCGTGCTGGAGAGCGACAGCAGCGTGTCGTTCGACCTCATGGTCGTCCCGGTTGCGGATCCGATCACGAACAGCCATTATGGCGTGATAGCCGGCAGTCACCAGGAGATGCTGGCCGAGCTATCTACCGGTAACGCGGTCGCCATCGACGGCGATACGGCCGTCGTTGGGGTCTACGTCTTTGAGTATTGGGAGGAGAGGTGGCACGAGATAGTAGAGCTGGCTCCCGGTGATGACGATGGGGGCTATTTCCCAGGCTTTGGAAGCAGTGTGGCTATCAGTGGCGATACCATCGTCGTAGGCACACCCAGAGATGACGAAAATGCGCCGGACGCAGGTGCAGTCTACGTCTTTGTGCGCG
>CAZKDJ010000089.1:6701-15462 GCA_964551295.1 uncultured Anaerolineales bacterium
CCAAGCTTCTCGCTTCCGATGGCGCGGCAGGGGATGAGTTTGGGCATAGCGTGGCCATCGACGGCGATACCATCGTCGTGGGCGCATTCTATGACGACGACTATGAGGACAACTCAGGCTCGGCCTACGTCTTTGTGCGGAGCGGAGACATCTGGCAAGAACAGACCAAGCTCGCTGCTTATGATCGTGCGGAAAATGATCTCTTTGGTGCCAGCGTGGCTGTTGATGTCAACACCATCGTGGTCGGGGCCTATGGAGACGATGACTACACAGGTTCGGCCTATGTCTTTGTGTACGAGGGAGGCAGTTGGCAAGAGCAGCAGCCCAAGCTCACCGCTTCTGACAGGGCAGGGAACGATTGGTTTGGACAGAGTATAGATATCGATGGCGACGCCATTGTGGTGGGAACAGCATACCAGGACGGCGACAATGGGAATAACTCGGGCGCCGCCTACGTCTTTGTGCGCGATGGGAGTGGCTGGCAGGAGCAGCCCAAGCTCACCGCCTCCGATGGTGCGGAGGATGATTACTTTGGGCACAGCGTGGCCATCGACGGCGATGGCGCCGGCGGAGCTGGCGTCATCGTGGTAGGGGCGATTGGAGATGATACCCCCGCGTCCGGCTCGGGCGCGGCCTACGTGTTTATGTATGATGGGAGCGGTTGGGAACAGGTGAACAAGCTCACCGCCTCCGATGGTGCACAGGGCGACTGGTTTGGATACTGCGTAGCCATCGACGATGATGTTACCGTAGTAGGGACCAATAGCACGAAAAACGGGCGCGTGTTTGGCGTATCCGGGGACGATGTGACATTCGCCACGGGACAGGATACGATCGTGACGACAATCCATCCACTGGTAAAGGCCAACTTTTCCGCCGGGCCGCTGACCGGTCCCCATCCCCTGATGGTCACCTTCGACAACGCTTCCAGCGGGGCCTCGACGTACGCGTGGGACTTTGGCGATGGCGGAACCAGCGCACTGGAGGATCCGGCACACGAGTACACCTACCCCGGCACCTACACGGTGACCCTGACGGCCAGCACACCGGCCCGGTCGGATACGCTGGAGCGTGTGGGTTACATCACCGTCGATGCCTTACCGCCCGTCGCCGGCTTTGAATCGGCGCCGGCCGGCGGTGTCGTGCCGCTGACGGTGGCTTTTACCAACGCCAGCACGGGCGAGATTGGCGACTATTTATGGGACTTTGGCGATGGGGCTTTCAGCGCATCGGAGAACCCGACGCACACTTATCTATCGGGGGGCGCGTACACGGTGACCCTCACGGCCACCGGACCCGGCGGCTGGGATACGTTCACGCGCACCAATTGCGTCACCGTCGGCGAGCCGCCCGAGGCGAGCTTTGAGGCGTCGCCGCGCGGCGGCCCCGCCCCGTTGACGGTCGTCTTTAGCAACACGACCGCGGGCGAGGCGGGAACTTATGCGTGGGACTTTGGCGATGGCGGAACGGACGACGACGAGAACCCCTCATACACCTACACCCAGGTCGGCGTCTATACCGTCACACTCACGGCGAGCGGGCCCGGCGGCACGGACGCCTTCACCCGCACCGCCTACGTCGAGGTGCTGGGTGCCGACTTTGCGGCGGCGCCGCGCGGCGGGCCTGCCCCGCTGGAGGTGACCTTTACCGACGTGTTGAGCGAGGGCGTCCAAAGCCACACCTGGGACTTTGGCGATGGCACCTCCCCTCTGCAAGCGGGGGGGATTGAGGGGGGGCAAGTCACCCACACCTACACCCAAACCGGCGTCTACACGGTGACGCTGACCGTGGTCCGCGATGGCTATACCTACGTCGAGACCAAACCCGCGTTCGTGTACGTGGGCGGCGCGGCGTTCACCGCTTCTCCGCAGACCGGCGAGGCGCCGCTGGAGGTGACCTTTACCGATGTGTACAGCGTCCCGGCCACCTACCGGGCGTGGGACCTTGGCGACGGCTCGCCGTTGGTGATGGACGTCGTCTCGACGACGCACACCTACGCGACCACCGGTGCCTATACGCCGACGCTGACGGTGGTGCGCGGTGGCCATACCTACACCCGCTCTGTGCCCAGTATGATCGTCGTCGCACAGGAGGCGTGCGTCACCAACACGACCTCGATCACCTGGTGGGATAGCCGCTTCCTGTACCGCCAGCCCCTGACCCTGAGCGTGAGCGCGCCGCTGGCGTACACGCCGGGCGTGACCCAGGTGGTGGCGGTGACGGTCGATACGCTGACGCCGATCACCGGGAGCCTGATGCTGCCCGGCGGCGAGGACCTGCGTGTGGTCTACGCGGACTGGGACAGTCCGAGCGACGGCGTCGTCTGGCGCGAGCTGCCGCGCCACGTCGAGGGGATGGTCGCGCCAACCACGACGGTCAGTTTTCCCTTGCAGGCCGGCATCTCTGATACCGACACCGACTATTACGTCTACTACGGCAACCCCGCTCCCGGCGCGCCGCCGGAGCTGTACGCCGACGCGGGCGATGAATGGGAGGTGACCACCTCCGGCACCTGGGCCGTCACGCCGACGGTGGCCTTTGCCGGCGACGTGCGCGCGGGCGTCGCGCCGCTGACGGTGACCTTCTTCAACCTGACCGAGCCCACGGACGACGTGGACCATTACTGGTGGCGTTTTGGCGATGGGATGAGCCACCTGGTGTACAACACGGAACCGATCTCTCACACCTACGCAGGCGGCGCATACACCGTCACCCTGGAGGCCGTTGCGGCCGGCGGGCAGGGCGTGTCCGCTGCCTGGGTCGCGGCCGTGCGGGTGATGGAGGACGTCTCGGACGACGTCACCGCCGAGGTGGGCGTGCGGGAGGAGCCGCTCTCGGTGGCCACGATCTGCGCCGGTGTGGACGCGCCGCAGACCTTTACCTCTGCCGATGGGCGTCTGTCGATCACTTTCCCGGCGGGCGCGGTCCAGGAGACGATCGTGGTCACCCACACGCCCCAGGCGATGGGCGCCATCGGCGTCGGGGCGCTGGCCTACTATGACGTCAGCGCTGTAGAGTTGGATAGCGGCGCGCCGGTGACGACCTTTGCCGAGGACGTCGTCTTTGCGCTGCACTATGACGACTTTGGGGAGGAGGCGTGGCTGGAGCACACCATCGCCGCCTTTACGTGGGACGAGGCGGCCGAGGAATGGGAGTACGTGCCCACCACTGTGGATACTGTCAACAACTTGATCACCTACCGCAAGAGTCACTTCTCGGAAGACATCACCACGCCTACCGGCAAGGGCACCGATGCCACACCCAGCGCCGTCAACGCGGCCCAGACGGACCTGTTCTCCGGCGCGGCCACCTGGTCCTACCCGTTGCACGTGCCGCCGGGGCCGGGCGGCTTGCAGCCCAGCCTGACCCTCTCGTACAACTCGCACCTGGTGGACACCATGCAGACCGATTTCCAGAAGAGCGGTTGGGTGGGGTTGGGTTTTGGCCTCGAAGTGGGCTATGTGGAGATTGAGCCAGAGTACGAATTCTTGGGAGATAGTTATGCGCAAAGGGATGGGCGGCGATTGGTCGGTTTTGAGGCTTATCTATCGCTGAACGGCTCGCGCAGTAGGCTCGTCCGTAAGGGTGGGTGGTTCCCTGATGGAGGCACCGCGTTGGTTGCCCGTTACCGGCTGCAGCAGGATAGCTTTTTGCGCGTGGAGTTGAGGCAGGGGGGTGAAGCAAAAGGGCATGCAGCGACCACATTCACATTCTACGATCCGGATGCCGGAGAGATGGTGCTTTCCAATCTCTACTGGCAGGTGACGACCAGGGAAGGCACGGTGTATACTTTTGGGCATCAATCGGGCAGCGTCAAGGTCGATCTGATACCGTCGCGCCTTTGTGATGCTACTCGCAGTGAGTTTGTGTACTGGTGCCAGCTCGAACGCACGTGGGTATCATACCCGGGGCAGGCCTATTTGGAGGAGATTGAGGACGTCTATGACAATACGGTTACCTTTTCGTACGAGAGTGGAGAGTATCGAGAAGTCGCGCTTTTCTACATCAACCCCGAGCTGCTTCCAAGTACAGTGCCTCAAGAAGAGAGGAAGTATTCAGATCGGGATTACTACACCCCTTATGTCCGTCTTGGAAAAATCACCTATGGCGGATCTCGCGAGATAAGGTTTGTATATGGAGAGTCTCGATACGATTTGCCGCTAGATCCTCATTCGCAAATCGAGGCGGTGGTAGGGTCGGTTCGTGTGTACACCGGGTTGCTGACATCTGTGGTCGTGAGTGTCGACGGCGAGGACTTTTTAGAGTACGAGTTCGGGTACAAGCATCTCGAGGCAATTTCAATATGGGGCGACAAATACGAGCCGGTTCTCGAAAGCATCACCGTTCGTGGCAGAGATGAAGGGACCTGGGAATTCGAAGAAGTGGCGACGTTCGAATACTATGAACCTACCTGGTGGGTGCATGGAGGCAACTTGCAACGCATCAAAGGGCAAGATGGCGGTGTGGTCACCTTCGAGTATGGCTGGCTCGATAACCACGATCGGGTGACCCAGATCACGATGGAAGCACCAGAAGCAGAAGCAGAGCCGATCGTTCGCAGGTTCCTTGCGGATAAACGTTTCTTATATCCTGGGGAATTCGAGTATGATTTTCTCTTCAACCAGGACGGCAAAGTCTGGCGGCGGAGCGAGGTCTGGACATTGGATGGTACCCCAGATAGCGCCGAAACAGCCACACGCTACTACTTTCACAAACCCTGTCGTGATCGCATTTGCTTCCCTCATACTCCGTTCGACGATGCCATTTCGCCGATGATGGGGCAACTGGACCGGGTGGAGGTCTATGATCGCAGTGATATTGCGATGATCACATTCGAGGGTTATGCTACGGCTGAACCCCTACCCTTTAGGAAGCCACTCAAATCCACCTGCTACGAGTACGATCAGGACAAGTTCACCTTCACCGATCAAAACGTCTTCGTCGCACCCGAGAAGGTGACCACGGTGTACGGCGATTACTGCCACAAGTCGCCCGGGCAGGGCCTCGTCACCGAGTACGAGTACGATGGTTATGGCAACGTCACGCGAGTGACCGAGTATGGTGATCCAAATACTTCAGCCGATGATCGCCGCACCCGCACCGACTATTCTCCTTATGGGCGGATACTCTCGCTGCCCGATCAACAGCTCACCTTCAGGCGGGAAGATGCTCCCGGCGAGATCATCTGGGCCGAGGTGGCACGGACGACGTACGACTATACCTGTCAACAGCGTGACGATCACCTGGTTCCCGTCGAGGTCACGACGACGCGACTCGATTACTCAGGCAATCACGCGAATCTGGAAAGCACCGTGCACTACGACCGATATGGCAACGTCGACTGGACGCGGGATGGCAAAGGGAAGGAGACAGACTTTAACACCGTCGACGTCTCCGGTGACATTGCCAACATCCTGTACCAGACGGTCAAATACCCGCAGGTCGGTGGTGACGTCCTGTGGACGGAAACCACCTACGACCGGCGCTGGGGATACCCGACGCGGGAGCAAGGCTTTAACGGCGAGATAGTCACCTACGACTATGATGCCTTCGGCCGCCTGGACCTGGTGAGCGGCGAGACGGTCAGGGTTGATCCCGAGTACTCTTACGACTCTGACGGTTTGACCATCGAGACCACGTACGGCGAAGGCGACGCCACGTACACCACCGTGGAAAAGTACAACGGCCTGGGCCAACTGGCGCGGACCTGGAGCGAGGACGAAGGCGTCGGCATAGCTGTCGATTACAAGTACGATAGGTTTGGGCGTCTAGTCGAGACATCTTTGCCCTACTATGGTGCTTCTGATGCTCCCAGTACGGCCAGTCTGTGGACGGTGACCACGTACGATGCACTGGGACGGCGCACGGTGATCACCTCCGCCGCCGGGACCCGCCAGTCGTTCAGCTATGGCTCCGGCCCGGGGGGGGACTCTGACGATTGGAAGATCATGACCTTTACCGACGAGGAGAACAATCAGACGATCTCCATCTACGATGGACTGGGGCGCGTGACGGAGGTCACCGACCCCGCTATGCATGTTACCTACGAGTATGACGCGCTGGGCGGCTTGACCCGCGTTGCGACCTGGGATGGTGCGGCTCTCAGCAGCGAGACCGTCATGGCCTACGACAGCCTGGGCCGCATGATCGAGATCGACGACCCCGACATGGGCCTCTGGACGTACACCTACGACGCCAACGGCAACCTGGAGACCGTGACCGACGCGCGGGCCTGCACCACCACGCTTTCGTACGACCCGTTGGACCGGTTAACGGGCAAGTCCTACAATGGAGAATGCGTTGGCTCGCCAGTGACCTATTCCTACGACGGCAGCGTGCTCAACCCGTTTGGCAAGGGGTATCGCACCGGCATGTTCGACGAGAGCGGCATGACGGCCTGGATCTATGATCAGCGCGGGCGGGTGGCCGAGGAGTGGAAGATCGTCGAGGATGGCGCGTCCGCCCAAGAGCGGTACATCACCAAGTTCACCTACGACCCGCTGGACCGGTTGGAGACCCTGACCTATCCCGACGGCGAGGTGGCGACCTACGGCTACGACGCTGCCGGACGGGTCAATAGCCTCGCCAGCCCTGGCGGGACCTACCTGCAAAGCGCCATCTACGACGAGCTGGGGCAGCCGGACGAGATCGTCCTGGGGGACGGCGCGCTGACCATCAACCCCCGGTATTACACGAGTGGCGGGGACAGCACAAAGCCTCCGTTCGCGCTGCAATCCATCCAGGTCACGGGTGTGGGCGGCGACCTGCTCAATCTATCCGACTATATGTACCACGGCGACGGCAACCTGCGCGAGCTGGCAGGTACCATCGGCGGCGGTTCGTCCACCGACGTGGAACTGGACTATGACTACAAACCCACGAACTGGCTGGACTATGCCGATAGGGTGATCGGCGGCGTGGACGAGGACCGGGATTACGACTATGACGACGCGACCGGCAGACTGATCCTCAAGGCCGGGCTGACCCTGGAATATGGGCCGGCCGGCTACCACGCGGCTACCGTCTCCCGGCCGGCGCACGCTCCCGGCCGGCTCACCGGCGGCGCGACCGATATCGTCTATGGCTACGACGCCAACGGCAACCGCACCATCCGCTACGACGGCGTCTATACCACCACGTACACCTACGATGGGGCGAACCGGCTGACGCAGGTGGCCCAGGAGACGGACCGCTGCGGTCCGCTGGATACCACCTTCATCTACGACGGCGACGGCGGCCAGGTGGTGCGCGATAGCATCCTGGCTCCCGTGCGCACCTCTGTGAGCGCGTTCTACGAGGTTGAGACCGGTATCTTGCGCCTCAGCAACCACCATGCCAGCTTGTCCTGGTACGGCGAGGGACCCTCGGCCGCCTCCGTCGATGATCGTCTCTACGCGGCCTGGGTCGGCGATGTGAGCGGGGCTTACCCGATTTGCACCGCCGGGGACGTCGGCGGCGACTGGCAAGCGCCGTCGTGCATCGACGCCGCCGGGGCCGACGCAACCACCAGCCTGGACCTGGCGGCCTACGGGCAGGGGGGTGACGAACTGAATCTCGTCTGGTCGGTCGATACAGTGTGGGGCGCCGGCGGCGGCGAGCTGCGCTTTAGCCGCTCGGGAGATGGCGGCATCGTCTGGAGCACGCCGATCACCATCCCCCGCTACAGTTCAACTCTAACGAGTCGTGACGTCGAGCAGCCACAGATCGCGGCCGACGGGAGCACGCTGCACGTCGTCTGGGCCGAAGAGATTTCGGAGCTTTATACCGACAACGGTTGGTGCGATGGATGCAAGCAAGTATTCCACTTGAGCTCCGTTGATGGTGGAGTGACCTGGGTCGCGGATGACATCGAGACACTGGGCGATCCGGCGTACCCAGGGGGTGTCAAACTTGGTCGCGCGCAGCCGGATGTAGCTGTTGCGAATGGTATCGTGGGTGCAACCTGGATTATGAAAGAGGACAACCCGTCACCCACCGCGGGGGACGTGTACGTCCGGCGGAGGGTTGGCGGCTCCTGGGAGGAGGAGACGACGCTGATCTATGCGGGCGGCAACGCCCAGTGGCCGCGCGTCGCGGCTGGACCCGGTGGCTCGCTGCACCTCGTCTGGTACGCCGGCAGCTATGGCTATGGTCATCTCTACTACTCCCACACCGGCAGCGGCGGCGGGTGGAGCGCGCCCCAGATCATTCCCTCCAGTGAGGGGAGCAGTCGCAGTCGGCACAGCATCAGCGTCAACGACGCCGGGCAGGTGTTCGTGACCTGGTCGACTGCCGAGGGCACGATGATGGCCGTCCGCAGCGGCGGATCCTGGTCCAGCCCCACGGAGTTTGCCCCGTACGCGGGCCAGACCGCGATGGCGGCGGGCGGGAGCGGGACGCCCCGCGTGCTGCTGGGGAGCGGCGACGCCGTGTACGAGGCGACCGGCGACGAACGCGTGAGCAAGCACTACGTCGCCGGGAGCCGCATCGCCACGCGCGTGGCGGGCGAGCTGTACTATATCATCCCTGATCACCTGGGCTCGACCACCGTCGTCGCCGACGAGACGGGGGCCGAGGTGGGGCGCGCGATCTACGACCCCTACGGCGGGATACTGACCTCCACCATCCCCCTCACCGTGACCGACCGGCTCTTTACAGGCCAGCGCTGGGATGCTACAATAGGCTTGTACGACTATAACGCCAGGTTCTACGACCCCCAGACGGGCACGTTCATCCAGCCCGACTCCATCGTGCCCGATCCGGGGAACCCCATCGCGTGGAA
>CAZKDJ010000090.1:0-15452 GCA_964551295.1 uncultured Anaerolineales bacterium
CGGCCACCTGGTTCTCGCGCACGATGCACTGCGTCCCCAGCACGATCTCGCCCGACCCCTTCTCGGGAACGCGGTGCACGATCTCCTGGCCCGTGGGGTCCAGGTACTCGATGACGTCCAGAATGCCTCTGATTTTCTCTAGTTTTTCAAGCATGATGACCTCCTTATATTGTTGACGAGTTTGGAAAGCATCTCATAACCCTGTACATAGCAGATCACACACATGCTGCGCTTCTTCGATAAATTCGCGCATATCACAAACTTTTATCCATCCGCGGGGGCGACGCACCAAGAGCCAGTTCCCGCTTGACTCTAGCACCAGCCTTGGCCGATCTTGCAAAATTCCGCGACTATATCATAGAAGACCCGGAGCACAGCTGCCTCACTCCAGCCGACTAGACAGTAGTTCCGGAAAAACGCCGGATAATCCTTGAAATTGATACCGCGCGGGATGACCAATCCAACCAAGGTGTCGATAAAGCCACGGGGCCGCAACTTGAACTCGGGCAGCTTGATCTGTTTCCACGAGAAAAGGAGCACAGTCTGCCAATGCGCTCGCTTGTACTTGCCGGCTCCAGTGACATAGCGATAATCAAAGACCATCATTGTGGCATCCCGATATGGTCCGTGCAACAGATTGCAAACAGCCCTAGAACGTCCTCGCCGGAACAAATCGAGACCCGACCGTCGCACCTCATCCGCCAAATATGGCTCGGCTACCTTGTACTGAAGTCCCATTCCCAGGGCGAGCTGTTCCATTGCTTGAGTGCGCTTGTCGCCCTGGCGGACCAGGTTATACTCTAATGTTTCACGTAACGTAAGATCGTCTTCTACGAAGAGAACCTTGTCAGCCATCTCTACCCCTGCCTCGGAAATAGGTCAACGGATTGAACGGATGAAACGGATGAAACGGATAGGCACGCCATTTTCGTTATTCAGGATGAACGCAGTTCATGGCGACCACTCCGGAAATATGTAGGGCAAATTGGCAATTTGCCCTACGTCGCGGCGTAATTTCATCACTCAGGGCGTCCCAATGAAACATGGTCACTGCTCGCTCCGAGAATAAGCTGCGCTGTCCCCCACCGGGGGGGGAGGGACAGGCTGCCCTCTCCCCGAATGGAACAATGGTCACTCCTCCGAAAACGCCTTCAACGTCGCCAGGTAGTACTCGGGCAAACCGATGTCAAAGCGCTGGCCGTCCACGACCAACCCCAGAAACCCGTCCTCCTGCCGCAGCCGATCCAGCGTCGAGGTGAGCTGGAACTCGCCCCGCTCGCGCACGTTGTGCTGGATGTGCTCCTCGATGTAGTCGAATATCTGCGGCTTGATCACGTACTGCCCAAAGACGGTCAGGTACTCGTCCTCCGGCAGGTCAGGCACGCGCAGATTGTTGCGCGCATAGTCCACCGTCGGCTTTTCGGCAAACTCGGTCACGCTGATCAAATCCTCCTCGTCCTCGATCCACACCCCCGTCGCCGTCCCGAAGTTGGCGATCATGCCCTCGGGCGTGCGGCGCAGGCCGAGCACGCTCTTCCCGTGCTTGTTGTAGGCCTCGACCAACTGCCGCGCACACGAGCGCTCCCCTTCGGAACGATAGATGTGGTCACCCAACATCAGCAGGAACGGCTCGTTGCCCACCGCCTCTCGCGCGCAGTAGACGGCGTGGCCGAATCCCTCTTGCTTGTCCTGGATGGCAAAAGAGACCCGCTGTCCGATATCCAGAATGCGCCGCGCATAATCCTGAAAGTGGCGCGGCAGCTTGTTATAGTTCTCGATGCTCACCTGCACGTTAAAGAACGACTGGAAGGCCTCCAGGTCTTGTTCCTGCACGATGATGATCACCTCGTCGATCCCAGCCTTGAACGCCTCCTCGACGATCAGCAGGATGGCGGGCTTGGCAATCCCGTCGCGATCGACGATGGGGAACAGCTCCTTCTTGGTCGCCTTGGAGGCCGGGAACAGGCGCGTGCCGAAACCGGCGGCGGGGATCACGGCCTTGCGCACCTTCTGCCCGGCGTGCAGCGTCAGCGGCAGGCAGTCCATCTCCAGATCGCGCTCGATAATCTCGATCACCGCCTGCTGGTCGGCCTCGCTGCGGGCGATGAACTGGGCCGTGCCGTCGCCCTGCGAGCCGACCCCCTTCCCGCCCCAGATGTGCGGCTTGAGCGGCTCGTAATTCAGCACGCGGTGCAGCACGGGCGCGGTCAGCTCCTCCGAGCAGGCGGGGATCGCGTACCGGTCGAAGAACACCTGCGCCTCGCCCATCAGCGCGCCAATCCGCTGACCATCTCCCGCTTGCAGCGCCGCCACGGCCTGGTGCACGACCCGCTTGTTGATCGGCCCCAGCAGCTCCTGCACGCCTCTCTCGACCTCGGTCTCGGCGAAGGGGTAAGAGTGGTTCAGGCGAGCCAGGATCTCCATGGTGTCCTTCTCCGCCTGCAGATCAACGATCACGAAATACAGATCGTCGGGCACCTGTAGCTCGTCCACCTCCAGGTGGTCGCCGTCGTATGTCATCAGGATAGGCCGGTTGCCAAAGGCGCACCCCTGGTCCATGCGCCCGCAGCGCGAGGGGGTGGTGATCTCGCCCAAGTAGGCCAGCTCCATCTCGCCGCGCGTGGTCATCTTCAGGTCGTAGACCCGGTTGAACGCTCGCGCCGTCAGGACGCAGACCGCCGCGCTGGATGAGAGTCCCTTCTTGATCGGCAGGTCGGTTTCGTAATTGTCGATCACCAAGCCGCGCACGTGATAGTGGGTCAGGATCTGGTACGCCACCCCGGCCATGTAGCTCCAAAAGCCACCTTTTTGCGCCTCTTCCAGGAGCGCGCGGGACTCCATCGGGATCTCGTACGGGCCGCGCCGCTCCCCATCCGGCTTGGTCGAGCTCAACACCAACGCGGTGGGGTGCGGCTCAACCTCGGCGTAGGTGCCCTGGTCGGTGCCCGTGAGCAGCGTGTAGCCCTTTTCGATCTCGGCATTGATGCGCCGGTAGCCGCCGGCCCAGTCCGAGTGCTCGCCAAACAGACAGATGCGTCCGGGAACGAATATCTTCATCCTATATCTCCTCCTCGTGTTCGATCTTGACGCCCTTGCTGGGCAGTCCCGTGTCGTAATCCCGCACCACGGGCGCGTAGCCGTCGGCCGGGCGGGGGCGGAACTTGCCCCGCCACCCGAACCGCCGCGTATCGCGCCAGGGCCGCCTCTCCCAACTGGGGCCGCGGAAGGGATCGCGTTTCTCGTACATCCAATCCAGCAGGCGGTCGTGCAGCGCATCCCGCACGTCCCTGTAGCCGGGATGGCCGATCAGGTTGATCACCTCGGTCGGGTCCGCCTCCAGGTCGTACAGCTCGTCGGTGTGCAGCAGGTTGATCACCAGCTTGTGGCGGCCGCTGACGATGCAGCGCAGGGGCTGGAACCCGCCCCAGGAATCGTGCTCGACCTCGTAGCGCTGGAACTCTACCACCACGCTCCTCTCCGGGTCCTCTTCCCCTTGCAGGAGCGGCGCGATGCTGCGGCCCTCCAGGATCGGCGGCGCGTCGAGGCCGGACAGTTCCAGCATCGCCGGCAGGAGATCGACGTGGCTCACCAGCGTCTGGTTGACGGCGCCGGGCTCGGCGCCCTCCGGCCGTTCGACGATCAGGGGCACGTGCGCAATCTCCTCGTACGCCACCGGCCCCTTGCTCATCAGCCGATGCGCGCCCAGCATGTCGCCGTGATCGGAGGTAAAGATGATATACGTATCTTCCGGCGCCAGCGCGTGTGCCGCGTCGATGACGCGGCCGATCTCGCTATCGACAAAGCTGTTACAGCCAAAGTACATCGGGAAGCGCAGGCAGCCGTCTTCCAGGTGGACGTCGTCGGCCGCGGCCCACTCCCGCTGGTGGGCGGGCTTGTCCTCCAGCGTGTCGTACGCCGCCGGCCCCACCGGATAGTCATAGCGCTCGAACTTGGCCACATATTCCGGGGGGCAGGTGAAGGGATGGTGCGGCTCGTCGTAGGAGACGACCAGCAGGAACAGCTCGCCTGACCGCCGTTGCTCCAGAAAATCAATCGCCCGGTCAGAAACGCGATGCGCCCAGGTGAACTCGGCCCGCACGTCGTGCGCCCGGAGGTCCGCGAGCGTAGAAAGCCCTCTGCGCCACAGGCGGATTTCGTCCTCGCTCAACTCGTCCAGGTAGCGCCGTCCGTCATACCAATAGGCCTCGTCCCAGCCGTCGGGGCAGCGCCCGGTGCCGAAATAGTCGTGCCCGTCCAGGTGCCACTTGCCCACGTAGGCCGTCCGGTAGCCGCCATCGCGGAAGCGCTGGCCCATGGTCTTGACGTTATCCCCAAGGGGCAGGTTATTCGTCCAGGCGCCAGCCGAGTGAGGATAGATGCCCGTAAAAATGCCCGCTCGTGCGGGGGTGCACAGCGGGCAGGTGGTGTAGGCTTGGGCGAACGTGACGCCGTTCGTGGCGAGATCATCGATGTTGGGCGTCTCCAGTTCGGGATGGCCGTAGGCGCCCAAGATGTTCGTCGCCTGCGTATCCGTCATGATGAACACGAAATTAGGCCCTGACACGTTCGCCCTCCAGGACAAAGTGCTCGATGGCCACCGCCGCGCCATCCTCCGTCACCGGCGGTGCGACCCAGTCGGCGGCGGCCTTGACCGCCGGGCTGCCGTTGCCCATCGCCACGCTAAAGCCGGCCCAAGCGATCATGGGCAGGTCGTTCTCCTGGTCGCCGATGGCCATGACCTGCGCCCGTGGAACGTCCAGGTGCTCGGCCAGCCGGCGCAGCGCGTCCCCTTTGGAGACGCCCAACGGATTCCCCTCGACGATTCTCGCGTGAGAGCGCGTCAACTCCATCTGCCCGGCAAACGCCTGACGCAGCTCTGCCAGGACATCCTGCGCCTCGTCTGGATCGACAAAGACGAGGAACTTGACCGGGGCGTGCCGCTGGAGCACGGACGCGAGGTCATCCACCCACACCAGTCGCCGGCCCAGCATGTCGCGGTAGAATCGCTCCGGATGCCGCTTCTCATCCAAAAAGACCTCGTCGTCGGCGTAGAGCACGCAGTGCCACCCACGCCGAGCCGTGAACGCCAGCACTTGACGCACCAGCGCCGGGTCCATCGTCGCGCGGTAGATGGGCGCCTCCGCGTCCGGCGCCTGGATCAGCCCGCCCTGGTAGCAGATCAACGGCGCGGCGAGACCTAGGTCGCGGGCGAATGGGAGCAGGAAGTCGAACATGCGCCCCGTGGCCAAGGTGACGATCACCCCGCGCGCCTGGGCGGCGGCGATGGCCCGGCGCACCCGGTCGCTCCGGATGACCATGCTGTCGTCCATCAGCGTGCCGTCCAGATCAAGGGCCAGCAATCGGATGTGGGACAATGGCGACCCTTCGGGTCGCTCGGCAACTTGTCCTACAGTGGTCACGTTTGCACCTCCAGCACCCGGTCGCGTCCAGCCAGGTCGGGGTGCACGCGGATAGCGGCCTGGGAAAAGTAGGTGCGCGCTAGTCGCCGGGCTGCCCCTCCCTGATCGGCGTCGATCTCGACCAGGATCGCGCCGCCAGGTTCTAACACCGCCGGCGCCTGGGCCAGCAGCCGCCGGACGACCGCCAGGCCATCCGGTCCGCCGTCGAGCGCCAGCCGCGGCTCGTGGTCGCGCACCGAGATGGGCAGCGAGGCGCAGTCGCCCGTGGAGACATAGGGCGGATTGGAGACAATCAGGTCCGCCGGCCCGGGCAGCGAGCTCAAGACGTCGCCGGCGATCAACTGCACCCGGTCCGCCACGCCGTGCCGCTCGACGTTCCGTCGGGCCACGGCCAGCGCCGCCGGCGAGAGATCGATGGCGCAGACGGTGGCCCGGGGCAGGTGCACCCCCAGGGCCACGGCGATGCAACCGGAGCCGGTGCCCACGTCCACGATAGTCGCGGGTCGGCGCGCCAGCGCCAAGTCGACCAGCGTCTCCGTCTCCGGGCGGGGAATCAGCACCTCGGACGTGACCGCGAAATCCAGTCCATAGAACTCGACACGACCGGTGAGGTAGGGAAGTGGATAGCCGGAAGCGCGACGGCGGATGAGGGTTTGGTAGTCGGTCAGTTGGCTGGTTGTCAAGATGCGTTCGGGATGGGCCAGCAGGCTGGCGCGCGACCCGTCCAACACGTGTACCAAAAGCATCTCGGCTTCAAGCAATGGCGTATCCGTGATGACCTCCAGCTCGATGGCAGCCTGGGCCAAGGCCCACCCAACGCGCGACGCCGAGCGCTGGCTTGTGCTCGGCATCCGGCTGCCTGCATCCCGTTTTCGGCTCTCTTTTTCTGCTGTCAGGATCGCAGCCACGCTGTATTTATCCGCCCTCTCCCAGTGCCTGCAGTCGCTCCGCTTGCTCTTGCGCGGCCAACTCATCGATGAAGGGGGCAAGCTCGCCGTCCAGTGTATTGGACAATTGATGCAGCGTCAGACCAACACGGTGATCGGTGACCCGGTTCTGGGGAAAGTTGTAGGTGCGAATTTTCTCGCTGCGCTCGCCGGTTCCCACCTGCGACCGACGCGCCTCGGCCACCTCGGCCTCCTGCTTCTGCCGCTCCTGCTCGTAGAGCCTGGCCCGCAGGACGGCCATGGCGCGCATCCGGTTCTGCGTCTGCGAGCGCTCGCTTTCGCAGGAGACGACCATGCCAGTAGGCTTGTGGGTGATGCGGATGGCGGTGGCGTTCTTTTGCATGTGCTGCCCGCCGGGGCCGGAGGCACCGTATGTAGCGATCTCGAGCTCCTTGGAATCGATGTCGACCTCGACGTCGTCCACCTCCGGCAACACGGCGACAGTGGCCGTGGAAGTGTGGATGCGGCCAGAGGACTCGGTAGTCGGCACTCGTTGAACGCGATGGACGCCGCTCTCATACTTAAAGCGGGAGAAAGCACCCTGCCCCTGGACACCAAAGATGACCTCCTTGTACCCACCGACGCCGGTGGCGTTGCCGCTCAATAGCTCCGTCTTCCACCCCTGGCGCTCGGCGTAGCGGGTGTACATGCGATAAAGATCGGCGGCAAAGATGCCCGCCTCGTCGCCGCCCGCCCCGGCGCGGATCTCGATGATCACGTCCCTGGCGTCGCGCGGATCCTTGGGCAGCAACAGGTGCTGGAGGCGCTCTTCCAAGTCCTCCAGCCGGGCCTCTAGTTCCGCGATCTCTCCCTCGGCCATTTCTCGCAGTTCGGGGTCGACATCCTCGACCAGCAGCGTCTGGGCTCCTTTAAGCTCCTCGGCCGTGGCTTTGTACTCGCGGTAGGCGCTGACGACGTCCTCAAGGTCGGCTCGCTCCTTGGCATACTCTGCCACGCGCTCATAGTCCTGCGCCACCTCGGGATCGGCCATCAGGTGCGTCAGCTCTTGGTATCGTTCTTCGACCGCTTTTAGTTTCTCTAGCATAATCCTCCAGACTCACGCATAGAGGCGGCCTGGGCAGGCCGCCCCGCGTGCCGAGGATATTATAACAAAGGGAGGCGCAGCGTCAAGCTGATTTTGACTTCTGCATGGGATGGGGCTATACTAGCGATAGTAATCGATAAAGCGCCCTGACGGTCAACGTCCAAGCACCGCAAGGCCCACCCGCCGTCGAGGCGTGGTGGGCGTTTCCGTTGCTGCCGCTGCGGCACCCAATACCGCCGAAAAAGGAGGCCGATCATGAAAGGGATATTCTTTGGCATACTGCTCGTCATCTTGGGGTTGATCGTTGGACTTTTCATCGCCTGGGTTGCAGGCGCACTCGGTTTGGAGGCGAATGTTTTAGGCAACCTGGTCGTCGGTGTCTTTTTATTCGTGGGCGGGTTCTTTTGCGGCTTTGTCATCGAGTGGATCATCGACGAAGCGTATCGCAAGAACCGGGAGCTGCGGCGGCAGATGGGCGGGGAGGCTGCCGTGGCAAAGGCAGCGACAATTCCCGTCCAGGTTGCAGGGGACGAAGCCGCTTCGGGGACCCTGGCCGAGTTCTTGCGCCAGCGCGACGAGCGCGTGCACGAGCTGCGCGACCAGGTCGCGTCGATGGACACGCAGCTCGAAAGGTTGAGCGGCGAGTTCGACATCTATCGGCAGACGCATCCAGACGACTTGACAGTCATCAAGGGCATCGGGCCGGTCTACCAGTGGAAGCTGCGCGACGCAGGGGTGCATACCTACAAGGACCTAGCTGTATCCGAACCGGTCCAACTCCGGCGCATGCTCGACATCAAGAGCTGGCAACGGGTCAACATCGATTCCTGGATCGAACAGGCGCGTGATTGGGCGGAGAAAAGAGACGTGTGATGTTTGATCCACATCTGCAGGACGAGGAAGTCAAGAAGAAAAAGCGTCGCGTCCTTGTCGCGCTTCTCGTTCTCCTGCTGGGAACGGCGGCGGCGCTGCCGTTGGTCAGAGTGACCGGTGTCCCGTTGGCGGCAGCCCCCGAACCAACGTTGGAGCTTCCCACTCACACGGCCGCACCTATCGACACGCCAGTGTCGACCGACACACCGGCGCCGCCGCCGCGCGCGCCCACACAGACCAGTGCGCCGACGGTCACACCTCAACCCACGGCAACGCCTCGGTCAACGGCCACCTCTACCCCCATCCCCGTCCCGCCGACCGCGACGGAGGAATTGCCCGGCGGTGCTGGCGGTGGGGAACTGGAGGCCTCTGCCACGCCAACCGGCGCGCCAACCGCGGCGCCGACTGACACGCCAGTGGCGCCGAGCGACACGCCGATGCCGCCAGCGCCCACCCCAGAAGAGCCCGGTGAACTGCCCGTCACCGGCGCCGACGTGGAGGGAGCAGGACGGTTGGCATTGGGATTGACAGCTTTTTCAGTCGGGGCGCTGATGCTGGCAGTAGGGCTTGTCATGCGCGGAGGAAAAAAATCCTCTGCTCGGAAAACAAGCGGGACTATCCCCCCCACCTAACCTCCCCCACCGAGGGGGAGGAACTGGATGCCCCCCTCCCTCAGGCTGGTACCGACGCGGGTACGCGGGTGCGATTGGCCTTGGTTGTGGCGGCCGTTGCACTCGTCCTGGTGTTTATCGCCGGATACACACTTCGTAGAACCAGGAGGCAGTAACCACGCCGTTGGTAGTCAGCCACGCAGCGGAGTGGCGTAGTGGGGCACTCCGCTGCCCTACGTGCCCCACTACGAATGGAGGGGGCGGGCTTTTGACTCTAGGAAAGTAGAGAGCCGGGGGCTGCCGTACCCCCGGCTCTTACCAAAAAGGAGGAGAAAGAAGAAACCGTCCCTGAGGCTGACTACATCCTATCACACCCTGACCCGCCGGACTTGACGCAAACCCTACGCTCACCCTACGACTGGCCTTCCCTCAAAGTGCTTCTTATCTGATTAGGTCGTCCATCGAGGTCGATACTGGATCGCCTCGGTCAGATGTGGCATTTCGATCCGCTCGCTGTCTGCGAGATCCGCGATGGTGCGCGCCAGCTTGAGGATGCGGTGAAAGGCCCGCGCGCTCATCCCCAGTTGCTGCATCGCCGCCTTGACCAGTGCCCGTCCCTCCTCGTCCAACCGGCAGATCTGCCGCACCTCCGTCGGCCCCATGTCGGCGTTGCACCGTAGGGGCGGTTCGCGAACCGCCCCTACCGCGAAGCGCTCCCGCTGTATCTCGCGCGCCGCCTCCACCCGCGCGCGGATCACCTCCACGCGCTCCCCCAGCCGTTCGGCGGTCGACTTGTCCTCCGACTCGCAGAGTCGGCGTCCACGCGTGGCACCTCGACGTGGATGTCGATGCGGTCGAGGAACGGCATTACTCAAATTGGAATAAGCAAGACGATTATAGTTTCGCTTGTTCCTCAGTAGTATCCCGGCCACAATCCATACCTGATTCCGGGCTGACCGGGGAAGGGAGAACAGCGTACACGACGTCGATTTGCTTTCTCTGTTACAAACGTGAGGCGCAATGGGTGGCTACTTCGCAGCCTTGAGCTAGAGCTATCCAGGCTTTCTATGGATCATCTTCAGCACCACGCATCCCAAATCCTGCCTGTCCAGGTGCTTGTACTTCTCATCGACTTGTATACTCAAGTTGTGAGACAGCGACAGTTCTTCCACCAGTTCCAACCCAGCTGTGCAAAATAGGCTCAACCATTCTGAACGCTGAACCCGGTTGACGTAATGAAACTCACTCTCGAAATAGTGCTCCCACACTCGATCCGAGTATTTCAGATAGTTCTTTGGGAAGACACCTGGATCGCAGTAATGAAGGTGGTCCTTCAAATCAATCTCGTGAATGGAGTAACCTCCTGGTTTCAACAAGCGATGCAAGTCTCGAACGTACCCAGGGAGAGACTCCTTCCTGACATGCTCGAGGACGGCAAAGCTGAAAACGGCATCGAAAGACGCATCCGGAAAATAGTCGAGCGTTCCACTTGGCTCAACCACATACTCGAACCAAAGCAGGCGATACAAATCATCGAACGAGTGGGCCTCTGAGACGGCTTCGAGCAAACGGTGTGCATGCTCTAATTGTTCTGACTCTGCATCTATCTCATCATCCATCACCCCAGCGAATTCTGCAAAATATCGCTTAAAGAGCCCTAACCGGCGACTGTCCCACACATCGAACAACGTGACATCAATGTCATAGAACAGCCGCAAGACAGTCGACTCCCAATGTATCCACCCTGTCCCCAGTTCCAGCAGTCTGTCGCCGCTCTGGATAATGCCGTGTTTCTTGACCATCTCCAGGAAGAATCGGGCCCGATCCACGTAGAATGCGGGCAGCCATCTCTTTACACGCCGTCTCCACAAGATTGCACTTGCCACGAGGCGGTACAGTCTTTTCATCCAGGAAGAAGTAGGGAATAGCTTGAGGGCCGTTGCTGCTGCGATATATCGAACCATTCTCACTTCTCTACCGACGTTGTTTTGGGCAGGCGCGTGATTGCCTGGGATGGCCGGATGGTGTCGAGCAGGCGACCGGCGAACTGCGTCCCCTGCGCTATGGTTTCATAGATCAAACCGTACCCGTAGCACACGTGTATGATGCCGAATAGAAGCGGCAGTATGGCAACGCAAGCGATCATGTGGCGTCTCAAGCCAATGTAGATACTGATAGAGAGCGCCAGCACCAGGTACGTGGCTGCGGGCAGCAAGGTACAGGAACCTAGAACCCTCCACAACATTGGCGACAACGCCAAGTACACCAGCCCAACCGCAGGCGCGAGGAACACGAGACCGCCGCGAGGGAACGTGCGTACGATCTGCCGCAGGCGCCCTCGCCCATAGGAGAAAAACTGTCGAGCCAGGGCAGCCAGCGATCGTCGCAAGCGGTTGACCAGTTCCGTCTCCTCGTTGAGGAACAAATCCTCGCGGAATCCGCCTACAGCCCAAAAGACATCCCGGCGCAGGCTCAGGTTGCAGCCGATCAACTCCTTTTCGGTAGCTGGACGGCAGCGGCCCACCGACGCGTAGCGGGCGCGCATCGTCCAGGCACCCAGGCGCGTTCCCAGTGCGTAGGCGATACAGCGAGACAGGAACGGCTCGTCTTCAAGTGTGAGGCTCGGCCCGCCGACAACGTGTGCGCTGGAAACGTGGTAGTGTGCGGCTAGGCGTTGCAGCGTATCCGGCGCGACGAGCGAGTCGTCATCTAAGAAGTACAGCACGTCGCCGCTGGCCTGGCGAGCAGCCATATTGCGCTGACTAGGTGGGCAGCTTCCCTCCATGACAAGGACTTCCAGCTGTTTGGGCGGGTAATCGGCCGCCCGCAGCGTCGGCAGGGCTTGTACCGCCGCGCCGGGGCGCGACGGGATGATCACGCTGATTTTAGGCCACGTCATCTTCTCTTTGATCGACACATCTTGGCACTGCCGCCATCCAGTAGCCCAGATTCCAGCAGGCCACAGCTGCGGCAAGCAGACACAGGAGACAAAGTGACTCTGTCAATGAATACTTCTGGCGTCGGACCGTTCTTTGAAAAATCAAGAGCCTCTCACGCCAATCAAGGGGTCTGACATACGTCCTCTCTATATATCTTCGCCTGCTACGCCCGTAGACGAGCCGCTTTTGCCAATAGGCGATCAGGCTGTCAATCTCCACGTGCCGGACACGGATGTCGGGATGATAGCGAACCGCGTTGCACGAATACTGTTCTACGACATTGCGAACGAGGATGGTGTCAGACCCTCTACGCATTTCTGGAAATGGGGCCAACTCTTCGAATAGCTCCCTGCGGACTGCCATATTGTTGGCATAGCCGTAGTAAAGCTCCTTGATGTTACTGCCAAAGATGTACTCGTTTTTCACGTCCTCGCAGGCGGCTACCACCGAGAGAGCCGGGGAATCGCCGGCCGGCAATTGATACCCCACGACGATTTTGGCATTGGCAGAATTCATAGCCGCAGTGATGTTCTGCAACCAGTCAGGATACGGAACGCAATCTGGATCCGTGAAGGCTACGATTGCGCCATCTGCCGCAGCGATGCCCCGGTTACGGGCTGCGTAGCTCCCGTGTCTGCCTTCGAAGAGCGGCGTGATGCCGGAGTATCTTTCTATGATGCCAGGCGAGGCGTCGGTCGAGCCGTTATCGACTATGAGTATCTCGCGCCTCTCCCGCGGATAGTTTTGCGAGAGGAGAGCCTCGATACACCCATCGACGTATTGCTCCCTGTTATAGACAGGGACCACTACTGAGATATCTATCATCCAGCCTTCCCAGGCAGCTTCGAGCCGTCACTACACGATTTTTCGATAAAGCATATGATCGGGGTCTTGCAACGGCTGCCGCCAGCCAGCAATTACGCCCGACGGTATCAGCACCGTCCAGCAATAAACGCGGTAGAGGGCACGCGCTGCAACCACCCACCGACTGCCTCCTCCCATCGACTCCACGAGTTCCGGCCAATTGCGCCCCGGTCCCACGGGCCACAGGCGCTGCGCCAACAGGCGCCAAGTATTCTCGTCGCCGCAGCGCAGCAGCTTGGCAATGATTGCGCCGGCCCCGCGCGCATAGGACGCTTCGCGGCGCAGCGCCCGTCGCAGTCTGAACTGCTGTACGTGCCGCACCACTACGTCAGGGGTATAGACGACCGTTCCGCCGTTCCGCAATACACGGTAGATCAGGTCGACGTCGTTGCACCCCCAGCCCCGTGGAGAGCCGGGACCCAGTCCCTCGTCGAAGCCGCCGGCCTCGATCACCGCCCGGCGGCGGAAGGCCATGTTGCCCCCATACCCCAGCCGCCATACTTCCTCCAGGCCACGCTGAACGCGGCGGCGACGCCCGGTCAAGGCTGCCATGGCGAGTGTGTCGCCCGGTGGACAAAGCGGCAGGAATGGGCCGAAAACAGCCACAACCTCAGGATTAGCTACAAACTCCCCGGCTATTCGCCTCAGCCAGTTCACCGCCGGCCGGCAGTCGTCGTTGGTGACGGCGAGCACCTCGCCTTGGGATATCTCCAGGGCCACGTTCTGCGCGCGTGATGAACCGGTCGTGTCGCTGCGCACGTAGCGCAGCGACGTATCCAAGGAGGCGGCGCGCCGGACCACCGCTGCTGTCTTGCTGCCACGGCTCTGGTCGACGACGATGATCTCACGCCACGGGTACTCGTTACCCCGTAGATCGGCCAGACAGTCTGCAAGCAGCGCAGGTCGGTCCCGCGAGGGAACGATGACGGAGATGAAGGGAAAAGTAGGCATACGTTCAAAGCGCCGACAGGATGTACAGGTAGAACCACAGCGACCCGATCCCATAGAGGACGGCCAGGCCCAACGCAGCCCAGCGCGGCAGACGGGCCAACGCCACTACAGCCATCGTCGTCAGTGGGAAAATCCACGGCAGGAAGTATCGATCCACCTCAAAGAAGAGCTGGCCCCGAATGAGTGGTGCTGCCAGGGTTTCATCCAACCACGTGAAGGTGACGTATGGCGCTGCCACTACCAGCACCCACAGGAAGGCTACCCAGCGCGGGAGAGCCACTCCCCGGCGGGCGCCGGATGACGAGCCCCGATCCCCCGCCAGCATCCACCCGGGAAGGGCCAATGCCAACAGGGGAAAGCCAAGCAGCCAAGGCTGGACGATGCGCGCCAGGTTGCGGCCGATCATCTGAATGGCGGAGATGACGCCCATTGGCGCACCGGCGGGCTGGCCGGGCTTGCCGGCGCTGGGCCCCAGAGCCGAACTGACGCGATACAGACTATAGGCGTAGCCGGTATCGAATAGGCGGCCAAACACGGCCAGGTTGTAGGCCGCCAACACGCTCAACGCCAGGGCCGCCCCCAGCGCGAAGGCGGCCACTGCCCGCCAGGCCCTCCGCCCGGGCGCTCGCCATACCGTGATCAACAAGTGTAGCCCGCATAGGCCCAGCAGCGGCGCGTTAGTCAGCCGCACCACGGCCGACCAGCCCAGCGCCAGGCCCGCGCCAAAGGCCAGCACCAGACCGGCGCGGTCACTGGGTCGGAGGAGATAGAGAGTATAGAGCGCTCCGCCGATCAGGGGCACGGCGCCTGCGGCGAAAGAGTCCATCCACACGTCGCGCAGCGCCATCAGGCTCATCGGTGTGAGCAGAAACAGGGCCACAGCCCCCCAGGCCAACCCCTCATCGCGCCACCAGGCTACCGCCGCGTACAACGCCGCTGCTGCCAACACCGCCAGCACGCTGTTGGTCAGTTGCGGATGGCCCAACCACCGAAACGGCACAGCCAACAGGGGAAAGCCCGGGGCCTTTTCCAGCGCCCAGCGATTGGGACCTACATTCACGTACTGGGTCATGTGGCCGCCCTGCAGGCGGGCTTGCATCCGCCCGGCGGCCGCCTCCTCATCGGTGACCACCCACCGGCCTCGGGCAAAGTTCTCGATGGCAAAGGCGTATGCCCACGGGTCGGGCATATGCGCCTGGTCCAACTCGCGCGACGTCCGTAACGCCAACACCACGGCCAAGATGAGCACCAAGCCAGCCGATGCACGGTAGAGGGCCGTTTTCCGACACCAGAACGCAGCAAGCATCGTCACCTACACCACGGCCACCTCAGTCTCCTGTACCACCACAGACAACGCAGTGTCCTGAACGCGATCTCTTGCTCGCCCGTGAGCGGGTCGGTATTGTCCTCGTCCACGCCCAGGCTCAGGCTCACCGTCGCCTCGGCAGGGCGCGTGCGGTGACTCACGCCGTCGATGGCAAAGACGCCGTACAGGGTGAAGCGGATTCGCGAGCTCCCCGGCTTGTGCCACAAGAACACCCTGATTATCCGCACCCCATTGTCGAGACCGAAGGGGCTTCCAGGACCGTGGAGCACCCAGGCATTGCCGTGTTTTTCAAGCGAGATGGTATCTGAGATGCCCTTTTCTTTAGGGTGTGTTTCAAATGAGTTAGGCAAGACCTCGGAGGTCTGATGAGACGTGTTTTCAGGCTCAAAAACTGCTCAAATAGGCGCTTTTTGGCAAGCAAATGCCCGGCAGAGACCTCCGAGGTCTAGGGTCTCAACTGAAATGAAACACACCC
>CAZKDJ010000091.1:0-15443 GCA_964551295.1 uncultured Anaerolineales bacterium
GTCGTGTTGCCTCCCGACACGACTGCCCTGCGCATCTACGACGGCAACAATTATCCACCAAGTGATACCTACATCACGCCCGACCAGTACTGGGAAAGCGCCGACGGCATCACTCATACGCGCAGCGTCGCCGATACGGATTGGTTCGATTCTTCCACCTGGACGTGGTGCGGGCAAGCCGGGTCCTACTCGGAGACCCAAATTCAGGAATATCTCGACACCATGGCCCAGTTCGAGGTGGATTATCCGGACATGCGCTTCATCCTGATGACGGGGCACACGGATGGTACGGGGCCTGGTGGCACCCTTTACCGGAATAATGGCATGATACGGCAGTATGCCATCGATCACGACATGGTGTTGTTTGACTTTGCCGATATCGAGACGTACGATCCGCTGGGGGGCGGGCCGTATCTGAACAATGGCGAAGGTACCTGCACGTGGTGTGCGGATTTTTGCGCTGCGCATCCAGAGTACTGCACGGACTTGCCAAGCTCATGCGGCCATTCCAACAGCCCGCCAGAGGCCCGGTTGTTCTGCAAGCTCAAGGGAAACGCTTTCTGGTGGATGATGGCCCGCCTGGCGGGGTGGAGCGGGCCGGGGGGCGCGGTCGATCTGTCTCTTTCGACCAAGGAGGTGAGCCAAGGAACGGCGGATCAGGGCGACGTGCTGACCTACACGATCCAGGTGGCGAGCCCGGTTCCCATCAGTACGACTGCCACTCTGACCGATGTGCTTCCCTCTGGGCTGACCTACATGCCGGGCACGCTCACCGCTACGGTGGGCACGGTGGATGCATCCCACCCGCCCATCCTTACGTGGTTTGGGATTCTAACCTCCACGCCACTGGTCACCGTGACCTACGCCGCGACCGTGGATACGCCCCTCTCTCAGGTGATCAGCAACACGGTTAGCATTACAGCTTCTGGTAGCGAGCCTGTTACGCGCACGGCGACTGTCCTCGTCAATCCGCTCCAGGTCTGGCTGCCCCTGGTGCTGAGGGAGGTGAGACAATGATGAAAGGCAGACGTTTAGGCCTGTTGGCGCTTCTGATGGCCTTTGGCCTGGTGCCCGGGGTTGGGCCTGGGCCATCCCTGCACGCAGCGGTCTCCGCCATCGAGGAGCCGGTGCTCAAGTGGCAGCACGGCGGGTGCTACAGCTCCTGGTGCGAGACCGGTTGGTACTCTTCGCCCGCCGTGGCCGACCTGGATGATGACGGAACGATGGAGGTTATCGCCGGGGCGTACTCGGTCTTTGTCCTCAATGGCGAGGATGGCACGGAGCAGTGGGCGGACAATCCTACCGGCGATCGCGTGTGGCCGGGGGTGGTCGTCGCTGATATCGACGACGACGGCGACCTGGAGTTCATCACCGCACATGGCCAAGGATATTTGAACGTCTTTGATCACGCCGGGAACATTGTCTGGACGCGCCGTCCTGTGTCGAACGAACTACGTGGACTCTCGGTCTATGACCTGGATGACGATGGCACGTTGGATATCATCGTGACGGCTGCATGTGGCAGCCGGACCAATACCTGGGTCTATGATCACAACGGGAACGCACGCTCCGGCTGGCCCCAGTTGAACAACGATAGTGGCTATGCCTGGGGTGTCTTTAACGACAACGCCGCTATCGGTGACCTGGACGACGATGGGATGGGCGAGATCGTGGTGCCCTCTGACATGCACTACATCTGCGCCTACGAGGCGAACGGCGTGCAGATCCCGGCGAACGGGATGTACGGCGACAAAGCCTGGGGCAGAGTGGGTGTCTGGGAAGATCTGACTGTCGAGCTGCGCGGCTGGGGTCGCTGCAACGGCGAGCGGGCAGAAAGCTATCGCACTAACTTTGCCGATGGACCGGCGGTCATTGCCGACGTCGATGGGAACGGTACGATGGAGGTCGTGGCGACCGGCAACGTGTACGATTGCCACGCCGGGTATCCACCCAGCCGGTATATGGGTGTCTATGTCTTTAACGCTGACCGCAGCCGCTTTAACTCCAGTGGGTATAGCTGGGACACGGTGCCCATCAACACCGGTGCACCATTGAGCGAGGACTGGACCGTCATCGAGAGTGCTATGCCCAATCCAGCCCTGGCCGACCTGGATGGCGATGGCGAGCTGGAGATCGTCTATGCCTCCTACGATGGCCGCGTGCACGCCTTCTGGCTTGACCAGAGTGGGTGGACGTACTCGGTCTACACCGGCGGTACCTACCGCTTCGCCTCCGAGCCGGTCGTGGCCGACCTGGATAACGACGGACACGCCGAGGTGATCTTTGGGTCGTGGGTGCGCAAGGGCTCCAACCAGACTGGCAAGCTGCACATCCTGGATTACCAGGGCAACGTCGTGCATGAGGTGAACTTGCCCGTGGCGTTTGGTAGTCCTGACTGGAACGGCGCGCTGGCCGCCCCGACCCTGGCCAACATCGACAGCGACCCCGACCTGGAGGTGGTGCTCAACACCGCTCACTCCGGCGTCGTGGCCTACGAGCTGCCCGGCACGGCGGACGCCCGCGTGCTGTGGGGCACGGGGCGGGGCAACTACCAGCGCACGGGGTCGATCCTGCAGGGCTCGCTGCGATCCGCGCAGGTGAGCGTCCAGCCGACGCTGGCCAATCCGGGCGACACGCTGGCCTACACCATCCTACTGAAGAATACCGGTGAGACTTTGCCCTCCGCCCGGGTTACCAGCACCCTGCCCGCCGAGGTGACCTACGCGGGCGATCTGTGGGCTTCCTCCGGCAGTTTTGGCGAGGCGGGCGGGGTGATCACGTGGACGGGGGCTGTCACCACTGACGTGCCCGTCACCATCACCTACAGCGCCGACGTCGATGGCGGGCTCATCGATCCCACGGCTATCATCAATCCGGTGCTGATTGACGACGGTTTGGGGAACGTGGATGAACGTCTGGCAATAAGCATCGTTAACGGACTGTCCAGCTATCTTCCGCTGGTCAGCAAGGAATAACGGCCCACCGCCTATGAATGGAGGATAGTGCATGGGGAAAAGTGTTTGCATGCTTGTTTTGCTAGCGGCTTTGATTCTTTTCCCCATGCACACGACCCACGCTGCTGCTGCGGTGAGCCTGTATGGCACCTTTCACGCGATGGGCGTCATTGTTACCATCGACGCTGCCGATGACCCGGACGAGGATGCCACGGCGAGTGTGGCGTATCGCGTCAATGGGAGCGGCGCGTATCGCCAGGGTTTTCCGCTTTCGCGCATCGGGGATACCCGCTTTGTGGGCAGCCTCTTCTGGCTGGAGCCGGGTACGGCCTACGACGTGCGCGTCACGTTCAGCGATCCCGACGGCCCGCTGGATGGCACGAGTGTGAACGGCACGGCGTCGACGCGGGCCGAGATCGCGATTCCTACGCCGGACGATTCGTACTACGTCAGTCCCACTGGCGGCGGAACCGCGTGCACTTTTGGGGCGCCGTGTTCGCTGGTGTATGGCCTGAGTCAGGCCCAGCCTGGCGACGAGGTGGTCCTGCGCGGCGGTGTTTACTATCAAGGCGAAATCGGTCTACCCTGCTCCGGCATCGCGGGCACACCGATCTTGATCCGCGCCCACGCGGGCGAGGCACCTATTCTGGATGGCGGCGACCCGGATACGTTTAACTGGACCGCGCAAGGCAGTGGCGTCTACCGCACCACGGTCAACGTCCCCAATACACATCTCGTTCTAGCTGACGGGCAGCGGCTTTTCCCTTATGAGAGCCTGTCCAACCTGCAAACCCTCAGCCGTGACGGCACGCCCGGCTTCTACGCCGACGGCACCACGCTCTACGTCCACCTGGCGGGCGATGCCAATCCCAACAGCACAGATATAGTCGTTTCGCAATACACGTCCGCGTTCACTGTTGACGGGGTGAACCACATATACTTCATCGACCTGACCTTCCGCCACTACGGGCAGGGATCATACCCCAAGGTGATCTACCTCAACAATGCCAGCGATTGCCTGATCCAGGGCTGCACCTTCGCCCACAACGACCTGGGCATCGGCATCAAGCGCGAATCGCACCGCAACGTGATCCAAGATAACGAGTTCTACGATACGATCTTTACCTGGCCCTGGGACGATATCAAGGAACTGGGCGGTCTGGAGGATGGCGGCATCACTTTCTACGATCCGGTCACCGGGCGCGGCAACGTGATCCGCCGCAACGTCTTCCACGATGACTTCGATGGCTTCGGCGTGTGTCCTTCTGATACCGCCGCAGTGACCAACGAGACCGACGTCTACGAGAATATCGTCTACAACATGGGCGACGACGGGATGGAGACCGACGGCCGGTGCAGCAACGTGCGCATCTGGGGCAACACGTTCCACGACGTGCTGATGGGCATCTCCCTGGCGCCGGTCTATAATGGGCCGGTGTACGCGATCCGCAATCTGATCTACCGCACTGGCGTGGGGAACAACGACTACACCGGCAGCCCCTTCAAGTTCAACAGCGGGTACGACACCTCTGGCCCGATGTACCTTTTCCACAATACCGCCGACGCCGCGTTGACAGCGCCTCGCAGCAATGGCTTATACGTCAAAGAGCCGGGCACGTGGGAACTGATCTATGCCCGCAACAACGTCTGGGCCGGCACCAACTATGCGCTCAGCAACTCCAACCCCAGTCAACCACTCGACCTGGACTATGACGACCTGTATACTACGCAGGCCGGTGAGTTAGCCTGGTGGAGCGGTCTGCCCGACCGCCACTTGAACACCCTGGCCGAGCTGCAGGCTGTCACGGGGCAAGAGTTACACGGTCTCAGCGTCGCGCCTGGATTTGCCGACGCCGCAGGTGGCGACTACACGCTGGATGACTCCAGCGACTTGATTGACGCAGGGCTGCTCATCCCTGGCATCAACGACGAATACGAGGGAGCGGCGCCCGACATTGGCGCATTTGAGTTTGTGCCCAGGCTGGAGCTGTATGGCAGGCCGGGCGATCAGACCATCTATCTGGACTGGGTCGTTAACGGGACGCTGCCTGTGACGGCGACGTGGCGTGTCGAGTATTACAGTCAAACCGTTGCCTCGACCGTCGTGGCGACGGATTCGCTCGCCAGCACTGCCCGGTCCTACACGCTGACGGGCCTGGAAAACTACCGCTTGTACACAGTCACACTTGATGCGGTGGTTGATACCACGTCTATCCTGACCGATTCGGTGCGCGCGATGCCGACGGATATTTTTGTATATCTACCGCTGATACAACGAGAGTATTGACGCTATTACCTTCGCTGGGGAGATAAATTGCCTTTCAGTTCTTCCCTGTGCCCCGGCGGTGAGAGGTGGAATTTTGGCGTGCAGTTGATACGTCTCACGGGATTGAGAGGAAACAGTACGATGAAGAAATTTGGGGCCTTTACATTGGTTCTCACCCTGACTTTACTGGCGACGCCGGGGCTAGGGGCATCGGGTTCGCCGCTGCCTGAAGAAGCATTTGGTAGCTTGGCTGCTGACATATATGTCGATGGAGCACTGGACGCAAACTGTACGACGGGGAATTACTCCATCGTCAACCGGGACTGTTCCGGCAGTGATGGCGACGCCTATACTACCATCCAAGAGGGCGTGGACGCCAGCCAGCCCGGAGACGTTGTCCAGGTGCGCGGGGATATCTACTATGAGCAGGTGGATATCCAGGTAAACGGTACGGCCGCAAATCGGATCACCATCCAAAACTACCCTGGCGAGACACCCATTTTGGAAGGCACCCAAGTTTTGACCGGTTGGGTGCAATGTGCTGCCGACGATCCGCACCTGGCCGTGCAGGGTGAAGTGAATCCCCAGTATGCACACATATACCGGACGTCGGTCAGTGCGCTTCCGGCGTCTCAGAATCCAAACGTGGGCAATCTGGTCGTGCTTTATGAAGACGGAGACTTTATGCTGCCGGCCCAGGATCCCGATCAGAGCATGATTATCCAGAACCAGAAGCTGTTCATACCCATCGAAGAGGAGTCTGTAGGTCTGACCGAGTATCTGATCGATTCCGACACTTTGACCCAGGTGGATAACTATTGGGCCGGCGCAGACGTCTGGGTGTGGCTGCACGCGCAGAATAATACGATCCATTCCCACCGCATCGTTTCTTCCAGCCAGGCGCAGCACAGCGTCACGTTTGAAGCCCCCCTCTCCGCGCCCCTGGCGGTCAGCGGATATACCCATCCAGATGCCTATTCAATTTACAACCATCCACACCTGCTGGATCAGCCCGGCGAGTACTTTTACACGCCCGAGCCCGATGGGAGCGGAGACTATTGGATCTATGTGTGGCCGAGAGACACCGATCATCTGACAAGTGGCATTGGAATCAATGATGAGCAGATAGGGTTTTTCCCGCACCAGGGGTTTGGGAATTATGTGACCATCGACGGGTTTGAAATTCGCGGGTTCAGTGGAAACTGGACCCGCAACGGCGGTGTCATCGTGCCGTATTCCTACAATCACGCGGGACTCGAGGTAAAAAATTGCCACATCCATCACAATTATGGGGATGGAATCAACCTTTACCAAGGCTCGGACGACCTGGTTGAAAACAACACAATCGACATGAATTTCGGCGCCGGGTTGCAGGGCCTCAACCATACAAATCTGATCGTCAAGTATAACACCGTTAGAAATCACGAAGGAACCAACGTCTCCTTTCGTGGAAATGAGAGAATGGAGATCATCGGCAACCGGATTGGTGGCTTCCTGGGCACACACGGGAACGGCATGGCCATCTACGATGGGTGCAATGACGTCCTGGTAGCCGATAATATCATCACTATTGAAAGGAATGTCCCTCTGACCTTTAACACGATGGGCGACCTGGTGTTGTGTAACAACGTGCTCTACAGCGGCGATTCGACGCGGATCATTGCTTCATGGAGCATGGGAACAGGATATCACCTTGCGTTCAACAACTTGATTCTGGGCGCCGATACGGAGAACGCGACCTATTTTCGCACCACGGGGAACAAGGTGTTCCGCAATAATATCGTCGATGGCGGTTCTTTGGGTGGAGACGGCGCGCTGGAATCGACCTATAATATGTACACCGCGTTTGCCTGGGACCAACCCGCGCTGCATCCCACAGAAATTGACGCCCGAGGAGTGAGCAAGGGTGAACTATTCGAGGACTATGCCGGTCTCGATTTTCACCCACGGCAAAACAGCCCGGCGAGAAATGCGGGGGTCTCAATGGCGGACGTTATTCAGGACTATGGACTGACAACCCTGTTTCCAGCCTACGACTTTTATACCGACCTGGATGGAAACGCGCGCCCGGTCGCAGGTGGATGGGATCTCGGCCCATACCAATTTGTTCCCTACCTGCAACTCCACGGCGCCCCGGCCGACCGGGCTATTCACCTGACCTGGGACGTCAACGCTAATCTGCCCACCACCGCTACCTGGCGCATCGCGTATTACAGCCGGACGGTTGCTTCGACCGTCGTGGCAACCGACACCTTGACTCACACCGCTCGTGCCTACACGTTGACCGGGCTGACCAACGGCGCGTGGTACACCGCCACGCTCAACGCGATGGTGGATACAACGCCCTGGCTGACCGACACGGTGCGCGTGATGCCGACCGACGTTTTCGTCTACCTGCCGCTGGTCCTGAGACAGGATTGAGAGGGGGCACGATGAAGGTGCGACACTTTTTGGGGTGGGCACTGGTTTTCACTTTGGCGATGTCAAGTGGGACGGCGGGCGCTTCCAATCTGGCCAAACGACCGCGCGGCCCGAACGCTCCGGCGGATGTCACCGATCAGATCACCCAGTTTGGCATCACGTGGACGTTCGATAATGATGAATACGAGTATGGCCAGTTTGCCAACGGGGATTATTGGGTCGTCGGCCCGGTGACCATCGTCGCCATCGACCCGCCGTCGACGGACGTCGGCGGACGCGTGATGAACGGCTCGATGGTCAACCCGTCCCCGACGAACGGCAGCGTCCAGGGCTATGATAGCGCGATGTACGGGGCCTACGGTCCTCACTTTGACGCGGCTCTCAACGTCGCCCGCCCCAACGGTCAGGATCTGTCCGCCGGGAATCCGCTGGTCGTTCAGCCGGGCTCCTCGTTGGTCTCTACGATCAGCCTCGCGGAGGCGGGTGCGCGCCCGCAATTGCAGACGGCGGCGGTGTTGACCGTGCTCACTTCTCCGGCACCGGCCGGGAGTTTTCGCCCGCCCTACAGCGGGAGCGACAAGACGATTCGATTCGACGTGAGCCAGATCGATGGCTCGTTGCTTGCTCAACTGGCTCCGGTGGCCTTGACGCCCGATCTCTCTGCCGTGGAAGGCTACTTTGAGAGGCCGTGGATCGATCACGTACCGAACTGGCTGGCAGACTATCACCATCCCGAGGAGAATATGCCTTTCTATGGGAGGGAGATGTCAGCGCAAGTGGGAGCAGGAGCTCTGATGTTGCACCTGGACCTGCCATACGCGCATAAAGAGACGCTCTTGATCCGCTACATCCAATTGGGAATAGATTTGTACGGCGTCGTTCAGGATGGGGGAGAGAACAATTGGACACCCAATGGGGGGCACACGACCGGTCGCAAGTGGCCAATCCTCTTTGCCGGGCTGATGCTCGGCGATGAGCAGATGAAGAACATCGGTCCCGGTGATGGGTCTGGCGCATTCCTGTTCAGCGAGGATGCCCAGATGTTCTATGTCTCTCAAGCGGACATCGATATGACCCACGACCCCGATCTGCGCAACTGCTACCTGATGGAATACGAGCAGTCCGACCTGGGCCTTCCCGAGTGGGGCATCCGGCACGCGACCGAGCCGGACCAAGACAACAAGGCCTGGTGCGCCATTTACCGCCAGTGTTGCACGGCCAACTCGTGGGCCGGCTTTGTCCTGGCGGCCCACATTATGGACGCCCAAGACCTGTGGGCGCACGACCCGCTGTTTGATTACCAGGATCGCTACATGGCCATCGAGCCGCCTGGTGAATGGACGCGCTCCTGGGATGACTTTACCGAGGAGATGTGGGATACGTATCGGTCGTACTATGCGCCCGTCTGGCCGGAAGAGGCGCTGGAGCTAGACGGCTCACCGGGTGACGAAACCATCTACCTCCGCTGGGACGTCCACACGACGCTGCCATCCACCACCACCTGGTACATCGAATACACAACCCACACGCTCACCACGCCTTTCACTGCCACCGAGCCGCTCAGCATTACCCGCTCCACGGTGTTGGCAGAGAACGTGCACAACTACCAGTGGTACACCGTCACCCTCCACGCGATGGTAGGCAGCACGTCCTGGCTGAGCGACACGGTGCGCGTGATGCCGACCGATAATTTTGTGTATCTGCCATTGGTGGTAAAGGAGGATTGAGCGATGAAGATGCAAAGGCTAATCTGGTCGATGCTCGTGCTAGCGCTGCTGCTGGCGCCGAGTGGGACGGCATCCATCTCGCCGCTGACCAGCGAGGCTGCTGCTGCACAAAAGGATGTGGCCACTCAGGGCGTCGCAGCCCTAGTTGGAGACATCGTCCATGCCGATAGTTGCGAGCAGGAGGACGTTCAAGACGCCATTGACGAGGCCGAAGACGGGGATACTGTGCTGGTCCCGGCAGATACGTGTACCTGGACCACGCTGGCGTCCCAAACCCCGGCTGTCCATGTGTCCGAAAAGGCGATCACTCTGCAGGGAGCGGGTATCGGCCAGACCACCATCATTGATGGTACGGGTACCGATTGGTACAACGAGTCCCTGATTCGAGTGGATGGAGTCCAGGGAAAGCCCTTTCGGATCACCGGCTTCACGTTCTCAGAGATTAACCGGCCGGCGCCTGTGTTGGTCTATGGAGACTGCAAGAACTTTCGCATCGACCATTGTGAGTTTGACAACTCCTTGGAGAGCACGTCCACAGGGATTGTCACATCTGGTGATACATACGGCGTGGTCGACCATTGCCTATTTTCAGAATCGCGGGTGGTCGTCATGGGCAGCGGCGACGCAGCCTGGCAACAACCACTGGCCCTCGGCACGGATAATGCGGTGTATGTGGAGGACTGTCACTTTGATCGCACGCACGGCAACGTTGTAGACGCCAACAACGGGGGGCGGTATGTATTCCGTGCCAACACGGTGAACAATTCCTACATCGAGGCGCACAGCAACTGCCCCAATGGCCTCCGGGCTACGTTCAGTTACGAGGTGTATTCGAACACGTTGGTGGCCTCAATACCCACCTACCGCCCCTTCCTGATGAGGGGGGGCACGGGGGTCATATTCAGTAACGCGATCACCGGCAGCTACACGAGCCCGCACATACACGTCGACAACCAGAGATCGTGCATGGGCGAGGATGGCCTGACCTGCCTGCCCCCTTGGGATCGGTGTGATGGCGATAGCGTCTATGATGGAAATCAACCCGGCGGCCAGGGATATCCCTGCCGGGATCAGATCGGTCGTTCCACCGATTCGGGGCGTACCACCCCCCAGGCACTCGAACCGCTCTACGAGTGGGATAACACGGTGAACGGGGTAGTGGATGTAGCAGACATCGTCCTCAACCCCGTCATGTGTGACTTGACCGCCGAGCACATCCAGGAGGGCCGGGACTTTTACAACGATACAGAGAGGCCGGGCTACTCGCCCTACGTATACCCTCATCCACTGACCAAGGAGCTGGTGCTTACCGGCACACCCGGGGACGAGACGATCTATCTGGACTGGTCGGCCAAGGCCCTCTTGCCGGTGACGGCCACCTGGCACGTCGAGTATTACACCCAGACCACCAGCGTTTACACCGCTGCCGAGCCCCTCAGCACGACTCGCTCCACCGTGCTGACGGAGCACGTGCAGAACTACCAGTGGTATACCGTCACCCTGCACGCGATGGTAGGGGAGACGTCCTGGTTGAGCGACACGGTGCGTGTGATGCCGACCGATCTGGTCGTGCATCTGCCGTTGGTGATGAGAGAAGATTAGGTCTCATCTAGAGCCTTCGATCAAAGGAGAAGAGAGATGAAAATCAAGCTTCACAGGCCCCGGCGTGGGCTGTGGAACGCGGCGCTGCTGCTGTTCGTCATCGGTTTGGTCGGGACCTATGTGCCCGTCCCGATCTTGAGCCAGCTCGCCTTTTACTTTATCGCCGCTTCGGCGGTGGTGATGCTGCTGGGCACCTGGATCGTGTGATTGCAGGGGGTGAGACATGAGTAAGGTCGCGTTTATCAGGTTGGTGCTTGTGACGGCGCTGCTGGCAGCGTCGGGGGGTCTGGTGGATGCTGCGGTCCTGACGGCCTTGGCTGCCGACGAGACCGTGGCCGTGATCCGCCAGGACTGCAGTAGCCATGGCGGTTCCGAGCCTTGCTACGAGTCTTTGTCTGCGTGGGAAGCTGACTACGGCGGCATTGACTTTGGGGGTAACCCGCAAGGGGATATGGTCGCTGCAGACAAGATCGCCGTGGCGCGGATTGAGGGCCCGTGGACCCAGGCTGATACCGCTCCCCTCAGCCTCAGCGGTTGGACCACCGACGCCGATCACTACATCTACATCTATACCACCAACGAGGCCCGCCACGATGGCACGCCGGGGTCTGGATACGGTTTGCGCACGACAGGCAGCGCGTCTATCTACGGCAACGTGGCTTATTTCAGGATTGAGGGGCTAGAGATACACAGCTTGTCCAGTAACAGCCCGGTCTATGCTCGTCCCGGTGCGGACATTGACGGTGACATCCAGCTGAGTTACAACTTGATCCACGGCAATGGCACCGATACTGGCAGCGGCGTCTATATCTATGATTACGATGGGACAGTCAAGATATGGAACAACGTCATCTACGACGTGGGCGGGCTCGGCTACTTGGCCGGGATTCAGACCGCGAGGGGCACGGTCTATATCTATAACAACACCATCGTCGATATCATCAGCGGGTATGCTGTCCGGTCGGGCAACAGCGTTGCCGTCGTCAAGAACAACTTGACCGAGGCGCCGGGGGATGATTTTTACGGCAGTTTCTACCCCGGCTCGGACTTTAACGCCTCCTCTGACGACACCGCCCCGGGCTTTCATTCACGCAGAGATCAGGCGTTCACCTTTGTGGATAGAGGCAGTGACGATTTCCATCTGGCTTCTACCGATACGGGGGCGCGCAACTATGGCACCGACCTCTCAGGTGATGCGCGCGTGCCCCTGGTAGATGATGTGGATGGCAATCTGCGCACCGGTGGCTGGGACATTGGCGCCGATGAGGCAGCCGGGGGCACAGATACCGTGCCTCCTATTCGCTCTGCTGGCGCTCCCAGTGGCACACTCCCTTCCTATACCACCGAGGTCACCCTCACGCTATCCACCAATGAGGTTGCCACCTGCCGCTATGCCACCGCGCCCGGCATCGCCTACACCTCGATGGCCGATACCTTCTTGGTCACCGGCGGTATTACTCACACGCATACCATCACCGGCCTGGTGGACGAGCAGACCTACACCTATTACGTCAAGTGCCAAGACACCGCCAGCAACGTCAACGAAGATGACTATGAGATCAGCTTTTACATTTTCTCCTCGGATATCACCCCACCCGTCATCTCCAACGTTCAGGTGGTCGACATCACCCTCTACTCGGCCCGCGTCACCTGGGAGACGGATGAAGGGTGCACGTCGCAGGTTGAACACGGCTTCACCGACGCCTACGGCACCATTTCGCCCATCTCGTCCACACTGGTCACCTCCCACTCGCTTACACTACTGGGGTTGGATGCCGCTACGACCTATCACGTCCGCGTGCGTTCTCGGGACGTGGCGTACAACGAGACACTGTCCGGCGATTACACGTTCGCGACTGCCGCCCTGGGCAGCTTTTACTATGTCAACCAGGGTCACCCGCAGGCCAGCGACGCCAACCCTGGTACAATCGACGAACCTTGGCTGACGATCCAGCACGCGGCGGATGTGGCCCAGCCGGGCGATACCATCATCGTCTATCCCGGAAGCTATGAGCGCGTAAGGCTCATAGAAGGAGGTACGCCGGGCCATTACATTACTTTCAAGGGCCTGAACGTGCCCGATCAGGGCCTGGTCGACCCCAACGCGATTTTCGATCCCAGCAATCCCGTGCAGACGCCGGGCAATCCTGCGGTGAATACCGTCATACGGGGGTTTAGGCTCCAGCCTGCTTATCCTATTACCGTGCCTGTGGCGTATGTGAGGCTAGAGAACTTTGAGATCACGGACATCCATGGTGGTGGGGTTTCCGGCCAGAGTGGCGTTTTTCTGTACAACACTGAGCGCATCGAGGTCGTCAGGAATTTTATCCACGACCTGAATCCGGCCCCCACTAGCTACGGTTACACAGGGGTCCGGGGCAGTACTCACGACAATGTCGGCATAGTGGTCAAGGATAACACCCTCTACCGGGTACAGGGCACCGGGATCGGCATTGTGGGCCGGAATTGGCTCGTCGAGGGGAACGAGCTTTCTCACGGGCTCGATGCCAACACCGACACCGGGGCGCACGTGGGGGGAGATTCCGATGCAATGCGTTTCATGGGCAGCGGGCACGTGATTCGGAACAATCACATGCACGACTACTTGGATACGGAACAGTATGGCGATCCACATATCGACTGTTTCCAGACCTTTTCCGTCTATACAGACACCCAGTTTGCCCACGACATCTTGGTTGAAGGCAATACCTGTGACAACTTTGGGCAGATGCTGATGATTGAGGACAATGCGAGCGGGAACTATGTGCATCACATTACCTTCCGCAACAACGTCTTGCGAGGTGCTCGGGCGTCAGCGATCAACGGCAGTTGCGATCATTTCACGTTCGTCAACAACGTGGTGGCCGATAGTCACTATGGTGCCATCGGGTTGGTTCATAGCCCCTATCTGACGATGGTGAACGACGTCTTTTACAACAATGGTGGCGGTTCTCAGATTGTCGACGAGGATTCCAAGGTGGGATCGGTGTGGGATTACAACGTTCACTATCCCGATTTCTCTTGGCCGCACAAGCAGCCCGAGTTCGACCAACACGGGATGTTCGGGATCGATCCCCGCTTTGTGGACCCGGCTACGGGCGACTATCACCTGTGGTTCGACTCCCCGGCAGTAGACGCAGGCCTGACGCTGTACGGGTTCAATTACGATAAGGCCGTCCTCGTCCGCCCGCAGGGTGCTGCCTGGGACATTGGCGCGTACGAGTTTGTCCCGTCGTTGGCCCTTCGCGCGTCGCCGGGTAACCGGGTCATTTCCCTGGACTGGACGGCTAACGTCTCTCTGTCGGTCGCCAGCGCCTGGCAAATCGGCTACTACACCGATACCGCCGCCTCGACGGTGGTGGTCACGGATAGCTTGCCCCATGTCGCCCGCGCCTACGTGCTGACCGGGTTAGAGAATGGCCGTTGGTACACCGTTACGCTTAGCACCATCGGCGTGGCGCCTCCCCTGAGCGACACGGTGGCGGTGAGGCTCATGGAACACTTTGTGTACCTGCCGCTGATTAGTAGGGAGGATTGAACATATTTAGGGGGGGATGATATGGCGTGACCCCGCTCGAGTTTTCTGCCATGGGCCATGATCTCTATTTTTAAGCACATCGCTCATATCTGAAAAGGTTGGAAGGAGGCGGTAAAGTGAAAAAGCAAGCAGTCTTTGCGGTGATAATCACTCTGACCTTGCTGGCGACGCCGGGGCGGAGCCTGTCCACGACCAGTGCGGCGGTTTCGCGTTTACCTGGCGCCAGTGATCCAGACACGACCTATTGGGTGAGCTCCAATGGGCAGGCAGCGTGGTCGAGCTGTAAAGGGGCGACTCCCCTGGACGGCACCGGCGCCTGCGCCTTGAGCACGGCAAACGCGAATGCCTCGGCCGGGGACACGGTCTATCTGCGTGGTGGGACGTATTCCGGTCAAGAGATCCACCCGGACAAATCCGGGATCTCTGAGAGTGAGCGCATCGTGTTTACGAGTTACGACCATGAGGACGTCACCATTCGCGACTCGGCGTACGGCATCTATATCTACAAAAAGTCCTACATTACCGTGAACGATATCAACTTTTACAGACTCAGGCGCTTTATGCGCATCTATGCGGGCCACCACAACACGATCAGCTACTGCGATTTCGATACGCGCAGCCCCTCGTCCGGCGATTGGGTGGGCGCACTCATCGCCGACGATCCTTACGCCAGTCCGCCGGCCGCCGAGGATTCGACCCACAACTGGGTGCATCACTGCACGTTCTATCGCTGGGTGTATGGCGCCTATGCGGAGCACCGGGGAGGGCTGTTGGATGTTGGCAGTAATTCCAGTTCGGCTGCCGAGGATCAAAGTTACTATAACCTGGTAGAGGACAATGTGTTTGCTTACGGGGGGCACCACACGCTCGGCGTTTATAGTAAGTACAATGTGATTCGTAACAATTATTTTCACAACGAGACCAATCCGGCCAAT
>CAZKDJ010000092.1:0-15374 GCA_964551295.1 uncultured Anaerolineales bacterium
GACGTCGGTGAGGAGGAGAAACCGTGCGTACTGGTGCTGGAATACAGCGACCGGGGCAGCGAGGTCGCTGTGCAGGTGCCCGCCCAATCGTGGATGCAGACAATCCAGGCCCAGACTGCCGGCGGTAGCCCAGTCTGGCTGGAGGCTGCCGAGATGACCGACGGTTGGACCGTGGTCAATTTCGAACAGATCGCCGTGTGGGACCCGGACAAGATATTCATCGTCGTGTGGTATACCCTCGATCCTGTGGAGGTCATCGCGTCTCTCAAGGCTGATTCCCAATGGAGCAAGCTGCAGGCGGTGCAGAATGACCAGGTGTACGCTTTCCCGTCCGACATCTATAGCTGGGATACACCGGAGCCGCGTTGGATCCTGGGGATGACCTGGCTGGCGACCCGCATCTATCCCGACCGTTTCGCCGACGTCGACGTGACCGAGGAGATGGTCCAGTTCTTTGGCCAGATGTACGGGTTGGATCGAGAGACTGTCGACGCTTACATCCTGCCCAGGACGCGCCTGGATGTCCACTAGCCGCTCACTCGCACCGCGAACTTCGCCCCGCTGGCTGTGGTGGATCGGGGCGGTGGTGTTGATCGGTTCGGCGCTCTCTCTGTTGACAGGCCGCTATCCAAGCCCCTACTTCACCCTGCCCGCCACGCTGGCGAGCGACGAGCTGGCCCGAAACGTGGTGCTGAACCTGCGCCTGCCGCGCGTCCTGGCGGCCGTGATGCTGGGTGCGACCCTGGCTGCCTCGGGAACGGTCTTTCAGATGATCTTTCGCAACCCGCTGGTCGATTCGGGGTTCCTGGGCGTTTCCCAAGGGGCTGCCTTTGGTGCGTCGTTGGCCATCGTGGTCCTGGGAGGGACGGCCCTGATGGTGCAGATCTGCGCGGCGGCATTCGCCTTTCTTGGGCTGGCGGCCAGCTATTACCTAGCGCGTCGGATCAAGTACGGCGACTGGGTGCTGCGCCTGGTGCTGGGTGGGATCGCCGTCTCGGCCCTGTACGCCTCGGGGACGGGTGTGCTCAAGTACCTGGCCGATCCCCTGCGCCAGCTTCCGGATATCACCTTCTGGATGCTGGGAGGATTGTGGGGGATCACCTGGCCCGACGTCGTGCACATCCTGCCCGTGATTATACCAAGCCTGGTCATTGTACTGCTGATGCGCTGGCGGCTCAACTTGCTCTCGATGCGCGACGAGACGGCCTTTTCGCTGGGGTCTGCTCCAGGCAGAGAGCGGTTGGTGCTGTTGGTCGTCGCCGTCGCTTCGACGGCGGCGGTGGTCGCCAAGGCCGGGCAGGTGGCCTGGGTCGGCCTGATCGTGCCGCACATCGCGCGCCGCCTCGTCGGCTCTGATGCGCAGCGGGCGCTACCGGGGGCGATGATGCTGGGCGGTCTGTTTTCCCTCCTGTGCGACGACGTATCTCGCACGCTACTCTCCGGCGAGATACCGCTGGGCATCCTGACCTCGTTCGTGGGCGCGGCATTGTTCCTCGGCATGCTGACCCGGCAGAGTTTGCAGGTGAGACGATGAGCCAGTCACGTCCCGTTCTATCGCTCGACGGCCTGGTATTCAGGTACGGGGAAACGGCGCCGGACGTCCTGGTGGACGTCTCGCTGGAGATCGCCGATCGGGCCGTGACGGCCATCCTGGGACCGAACGGCTCCGGCAAGACGACGCTTCTGCATCTGCTGCTGGGATTGCTCTCGCCTCAAGCGGGCCGCATCCTGCTGGAGGGCAGGCCCTACGGCGGCTATTCGCGGCGTGAGATGAGCTGCCTGGTGGGGCTGGTGCCCCAGAGCGAGCGGGTGACGTTCGATCTCAGCGTGTTCGAGTACGTGCTGCTGGGACGCGCGCCGCACTTGGGCTTGCTGGAGTTGCCCAAATCCCAGGATCGGCAGGCAGCCCTGCGGGCTTTGGAGACCATCGGCCTGAGCGCTCTGTGCGAGCGCCCTGTGCCTTCACTCAGCGGTGGCGAGCGGCAACTGGCGACCATCGCCCGCTCGCTGGCCCAGGAGCCGCACATCCTGCTGCTGGACGAACCGACGTCGCACCTGGATCTCAAGAACACGCGCCGCATTTTGCAGACCTTGCGGCAGTTGGGAGATCGTGGCCAGGCCATCGTCTTTACCACGCACGACCCCAACGCAGCGGCGGCGATAGCCGACCACATCGTACTGCTGCGAGGCGGGCGCGTGTTGGCCGCAGGATCGACTCATACGGTGCTCACACCCGAGTATCTGACCCGCACATACGACGTCGAGGTGAACGTGGTACAAGTTGGGGGCCGGCCCGTGGTCGTGCCCCATTGATTCGGAGGTTGACATGGAGAAGGTTACAGATTGGATCCAGCTCTGGCGAGAACTGGCCGAGATGCAGTCCCGTAATTGGCACAAGCGCGACGAATCGAAAGATCACTGGCGTGAACGTGCCCATCACTTTGATGCCTGTGTCAAACGCCGCTGGGCCAAGCCCGATTCGACCCGCGATTTCGTCATCGTGCAGCTCGAGGCGCATCCCGGAGCGACCGTGCTCGACATCGGCGCGGGAACCGGGGCATGGGCGGTCTTGCTGGCCAAGTATGCATGTCGGATCACCGCCGTCGAGCCTTCTCCCGCGATGATCCACGTCATGCGCGAAAACCTGGAGGCCGAGGGGCTGGATAACATAGAGATCGTCCAGGAGAGATGGCCGGAGGCTTTGGTGGGCCCGCACGATTTCTCCATCTGCTCTCACGCGATGTATGGCAGCCCCGATTTCCTAGGGTTTATCGGGCGTATGATGGATGTGACGAAGCAAACGTGCTTTCTAGTGTTACGCGCTCCTACACTCGATGGTGTGATGGCCGAGGCGGCCCAACGCATCTTGGGCTACCCGTACGACAGCCCCAACTTTCATGTGGCCTACAATGCCTTGCTACAGATGGGCATCTTTCCCAACGTACAGGTAGAGGACACCGGCCTGTGGGAACCCTGGGTGAGCGAGAGTATCGAGGATGCCCTCAGTGATGTGAAACGCCGGTTTGGGCTGGTGGACAATAGCGAGCACGACCGGTTTCTGGAGGATCTCTTGCGTCGAAGGCTGAACTACCGGGACGGTCAGTATGTGTGGCCGCCGGGAGTTCGCTCTATGTTGGTCTATTGGGATGTGAGCGGTTAAGAGGGAGATAAATAGCCAACACAAACCTTGGTCAATCGACGGTCACGAGAAAGGGGCCCGGAGTCAGTCTCCGGGCCCGTTTTATTCCACCTGCTAATTCGACCCCCGTCGTCCCCGTTCCCGCGATAACCCATCCCTGTGTGCTTTGCGCAGGGATGGGTCTTTTTCTGCCGGGCGTAGCCAGTTGCCTGCTCGTGTTAGCGGAGTATAATTCTGTACATGAAAAAGCTGCTCTTGGTCACACTGCTCTCGTTTGTCATTTTGGCTTGCACGGCGTCACTGCCGCAACTGCCGACACGAACCGCGCCCCAGCTATCCGACGTCGTGTGGGACGATAGGACGCTCTTCCGCGAAGGGTTGATCAGGGCAGAACGGGTGATGCTCGACGGTATGCCAGGTGCAAGTGTGTATCATCTCGACTTTGAGGTTGCCGACGATTTTTCCACCCTGGAAGGTCATGAAGAGGTGCTTTACACCAATCGGGAAGAGCGGCCGCTCGACGAGCTATACTTTCGCCTGTTTCCAAACACAGCCGGCGGCAGGGTAACCGTATCGGTGGTGACAGCGGATGGACAGGAGGTAGAGCCGGTTTACGAGTTTGCCGACAGTGCCATACGTGTTCCACTGCCGGCAGCTTTACAGCCCGGCGCACGGGTTGTGATCAGAATGGTTTTTGAGGTCGAGGTGCCCCAGGAAATGGGAGGCAACTATGGCTCGTTCGGTTACTTGGACCACGTGCTGGTGCTGGACGAGTTCTATCCGGTGATCCCGGTCTATGATGACGAAGGGTGGAACGTGGAGGTGCCACCTCCAAATGCGGACATGCCGTACTATGACGCCAGTTTTTACCTGGTGCGCGTGACCGCGCCCGCCGAGTTGACGCTCGTCGCCTCGGGCGTCGAGGTGGGTCGCGAGTACGAGGAAGAGACACAGGTGGTGACCTTTGCAGCCGGCCCGGCGCGCGGGTTCTACCTCCGTAGTCGATCTCCACCCGGCCGCCGTAGTGCGTGTTGACCGCGCTCACCCGCCGGTACGGGTAGCATCCGCCGGGCTTGTTGTACAGCGTCACGTGCTCGAACGTCTCCGCCGGAAGCGCGGTTCCACCCCGCCCGATCTCCTGGATGCTGGCCATCTGCCACACTTCGTAGGTCTTGTTGCACACACTCCACGTCTTTTTGCCGGTGTCGATGGCGTACTTGCGGATCGTCTGGCCGTTGTCGACCACGTCGAACCGGACGACGTGCATATAGTCGTTTCTGTCGGGATCGTTCGACTTGAACACCGACTGGACCTTTGAGAGATACCCAGCGCCATTGTAGTTGTATTGCACAGACGCCGGGGCGCTGCGCGAGGTGTGGATGTACGTGTCGGGATAGATCGTCTTCTCCCGATAGGTGAACGCCTTCGACCAGCTTGGATCTGCTCATTCTAGGCTTTTTTCAGGAGAGTCATAAAAACTCGTCGAAATCTGGAATAAAACTTTCCAAGCGGCCAGTATCCTGAAAGTAGAAACTACTTTCAGGAGGTGTTCAATGGCCCGCTTGTTCGAAGGAGAAAAGGATCAAAATGAGGCTCGTATTCAACGTTTACTACGGCGGCACGATTTTGGTCTGCGCGAGGTCGAGATCGCACAGGAACTCGGTTGGGGACGGCGTAGGTTGAACAACTATTTGCACAATCTCAGAAGTAGAGGGCGCGTCTATAAGGATGGGCGTTGTTGGCTCTTGGATGAATAGTTCGGGCTGGCACAAAAACGGGAATAATTTTCCAACTGGTGAGTATAATAGAGGTAGGAATGCTATCACGCCATTGTGCGTACTTGTGGGGGAAGAGAGATGCCAAAAACGGATGGAGAAACGAAACAGAAGCGAATAGAATTGGTCTACCGATTGCTAGAGCGCCATCCCAATGGCCTAACCGAGCAAGAGATAGCAGGCATGCTCAATTTTGGGCGACGGGCGGTCAACAACTATTTGCACGACTTATTCGCTTTGGGCAAAGTAGACAAAGACGGACGCGTATGGTATGCCTTGTCCTATCACGTCGACCGTTTGCGCCGCATAGAACTCTCGCCCGAGGAGGCTATGACGCTTTACCTGGCAACGCGCCTTCTGGTCAAGCAACACGATAAACGCAACGAGTCGGCAGAGACTGCGTTGAACAAGCTGGCCGAGGCGTTGACCGGCGATCTGAAAGTCGGCCACGAAATTTATCAAGCAACACTAGAGTTGGCCCAGCGCCCCGGCGATGTTGGATACAGCCGTGTCTTTCGCACAATGATGCAGGGATACCTCTACCGGCGCAAAGTGGCGATTACTTATCGGCCCCTCAAGGGAAAGCCTTTCGAAACAGAGTTTTCTCCCTACTTGTTGGAACCATCGGCCATTGGCTATGCTACCTATGCTATCGGCTACAGTAGCATCGTAGACGATTTGCGGACGTACAAACTACAGCGAATTCAAAAGGCCGTCCTGACTAGAGAGGAATACACCGTGCCGCCGGATTTCCCGGGACTGGACTATTTGCGTAGCGCCTGGTCTATCATATCGGGTGAGGAGTTGGTAGCGGTCAAGTTGCGCTTTAGCCCTCGCGTGACAGAGCGGGTGCGAGAGTCACGCTGGCACCCTTCACAGATGATCGAGGACGATCCTGATAACCCTGCTGGCTGTGTCTGGACGGCACAGATTGCAGATGTGAAGGATTTTGTTCCCTGGTTGAGGAGTTGGGGATCTGATGTAGAGGTGCTAAAGCCTGACGGGCTGCGGGAAGAGTTGATGGGGGAAGCTCAATGCTTGGCAAAAGTATATGGAGTTGTAGAAAATCACCCCGATCTTGCTGTTGGCCGCCTACTACGCTGTTGGGGCAAAACCGCACGTGACGACGATGCGGTTTTTCATCCTGCTCTTTTCCATATGCTCGATGTGGGGTACACAGCACGCGTCTTACTCTCCGACCTGGCTTCACCGCGCTGGCGGCGCATGTTGGCTCGTGCCTTGGGCGTGGATGCCACCACTCTTGCTGATTGGTTGCCCTATATCGTTGCTATGCACGACATTGGCAAGCTCACCGCTGCCTTTCAAAGCCAGAACCCTGTACAGTATGCGCGTCTCAAGGCTGAAGATTTTCCTTTTGATAATTGGCAAGCCGATCTATCATTGCACCATACTGTTTTTGGACAGGCTTGTATTCAGCATGAGAAAATACTGTCGCCGTCATCTGATACGTGGGGGGACCTCTGGCAGAATATGGTTGGTGGGCATCACGGCGTGTTTGGTTCACGTCGGACGATCAAAACTGCGCAGGCCCGCCTAGAGGAATACGAACCACCATTCTGGAAAGATCTTCGTATTCTAGCCAGCCAGCTTTTGCGCCAATGCCTGCTCACCGGTTCTATACCGAAAGGCGCGCCACCTAACCTCGCCATTGCTACCATCGCCCTGACAGGTTTTGCCATTCTGTGTGACTGGTTGGGGTCTGATGAAAAGGCCTTCCAGCCCGCTGCCAATTTTAGCTTGTCAACTTATTGTAGTGTAAGCGCCAACCGTGCTCGCCGTGCCTCCAAAGCCGCCGGCTTCTTCCAGGTTACCCGCAGCACGATTTTCCCCTCGTTCAGTGACCTTTTTCCCGATAAAAGGCCACCACGTCCTCTACAATCTGCCGTGGACGACATACCCCAAGCCGTACTTAACGGTCCAGCCCTTGTCATCATCGAAGCGCCCACCGGTGAGGGCAAAACAGAGGCTGCATTAGCCATCGCGCACCGACTGGCCCAGATCAGCGGTATGGACGCTCTCTATTATGCCCTGCCGACCACCGCTACCAGCAACCAGATGTTCAAGCGCGTGCGTGAGCATCTTGACGCTCGCCTGCACCTGCCTGGCGATGTGCAACTCATTCACGGTCAGGCGCATTTGCAGGGGGATGATCTGGAGGCGACGCCTCTGAAAAACGGAAAGGGTGCCAACTCTGATATGGTTGCTTGGTTCGCTTCCAAAAAACGCGCCTTGCTTGCGCCTTTTGGTGTAGGTACTGTGGACCAAGTCGAACTGGCCGCCCTCAACGTCAAGCACGTCGCCCTGCGCCTCGTCGGGTTGGCGGGCAAAGTGGTCATCTTTGACGAAGTTCACGCTTACGATACTTATATGACCACCATCGTCGCTCGGCTGCTGGAATGGCTTGCGGCCCTCGATACCTCTGTCATTATTCTCTCGGCGACCTTGCCTCAAGCGCAGCGCGCTGCCCTGGCTGATGCCTACGGTGCGAGCCTGCCGACGGACAATGCATCAACTGAAGCCTACCCAAGCCTGTGGGTGTTGCCCCGTGATGGTGAGCCTTACCAGGCTGCACCGGATGCCTATCAACCCGAGCGGCCTTTGACTATACAATATTTGCACTTGGCGGACGATGCACCGGAGGTCAAAGCCCGATGGCTGTTGGGTAAGGTGCACGATGGTGGGTGCGCTTGCTGGATTACCAACACGGTGGCCCGCGCCCAGGATATCTATGACATCCTACAGCACGTGCCGGAAACTCAGGATATCGACCTAAGCCTATTGCACGCTCGCTTCCCTCTTGAAGAACGTGAAGATCGGGAGAGACAGCTTGCCGCAAAATATGGTCCGCCGTCAGGTGATGGTCGCCACGATTTCCGTCCCTCGCGCGGCATTGTCATCGGCACGCAGGTTCTGGAGCAAAGCCTTGACTTGGATTTTGACGTGATGGTAAGCGATTTGGCTCCCATTGACCTGCTCCTGCAGCGTGCCGGGCGGCTGCATCGCCATGTACGTCAACGTCCCTCTGCTCACGCCGACGGGCCGGTGTTGTGGATCAATGCACCCAAGCGGGATAATGGTGATCTGAACTTGAGCGTAGACACCGCTATCTATGCTGAATACTTTTTGCGACAGACCTGGAACACCCTGCAAAGCTGTGAAAACGGTGTATTGCGTCTCCCCCACGATTGCCGTCCGCTCGTAGAAGCTGTTTACAACCCCCTAGCTCCGGCAATTCACGATGCCCTAGCGACAGCCTGGACCAACTTGCAGCGAAAACAAGCCGATGCCATAAAAAAGGCCAATGAGAGGCTGATACCCGAGCCGGCGGCGGGTAGAGCTTTTTGTCGTCGTATCGCTCGCCTTACCTTCGATGAGGATGAAACCGGTGCGACTTGGGTCGTTGCCCAGACGCGCCTGGGACGGGAAAGCGTCACCCTGGTTCTTCTGGAAAGGTTGGACGATGCCACCGTGCGCCTCTATCCTGGTGATGAAACAGTGACCTTGAACCGCGCTATCACACCCGCGATGCAACGACGTTTGCTGCGCCGCCATCTGCGCGTCAGCCGCCCTGAGATCGTAAAAGCCATCAAACTACAAGGTGATCTGTCGACGCTCTTTCCCCGCTCCTCAAGGCTCAAAGGTTACTATCCCATATGGCTAGAAAACGGGCAAGCGACCTTCAAGTCTGGTGGCAAAGGTGAAATTGTGGTCACGCTGGATCGTGACCTGGGATTGGTTATCAAGCCACGGCCAGCCAAGGGCAGTTAGTTTTTTCGATGTTTCGATACGCAAGAAAGGAGGCACGGCGGAAAGGAAGTAGGCTCTGGACAAATGTAGAATGTCAGGTACACGGAGGTAAGCATGAAACCAATTTTCAATCTATGGACCGAACCCTGGATCACGGTTGAACGACGCGATGGTGCTCGCGTGCATCTGAGCATAGAACAAACATTGCTCGACGCACACGATCTGCTGGCCCTCTACGAGCCCTCACCTCTCGTCGTCGTTGGCATTCACCGCCTGCTCACTGCCATCTTGCAGGATGCATTCAACCCGCAGAACGAAGACGACCTGGCCGACTTGTGGGCTGCCGGTGCTGGACGCTTCCCGGAACAGGCTGTCCGCGGTTTTGGCGCGCAGTACGCTCATCGGTTCGATCTATTCTCGGAAGACGTGCCCTTTCTGCAAAGCGCGGATTTGCCGTTGCAACCGGAAAAGAGGGACAAACGTTGGGAAATCGCCATTCTGTTCTTTGAACTCCCCACCAGCACTTTTGTGGCACACTATCGGCATGGCATTTCCAGCGATCACGTCTTTTGCCCGATCTGCGCCGCGCGCGGGCTGCTGACCATACCGCCCTTTGCCACCTCTGGCGGCGCGGGCATCAAGCCCTCTATCAACGGCGTGCCCCCTATCTACATTCTGCCCGGCGGTGCGACGCTCTTTGAACGATTGTGGGCCTCCCTGATGCTGCCGGAATTCCAGCCTTCAGCGGCCTCCACCACGGAAGACGCTGTCTGGTGGCGGCACGCACCCGTGGTAGGGTACAAGGACGAGGTACACGAGGTCAGCTATTTGCATAGCCTGACCTTTCCCGCGCGGCGCGTGCGCCTGCACCCGGAGCGAATAGATACACCGTGCACTCGCTGTGGAGCAGCGAGCGACTGGGGCGTGCGCACGATGGTCTACCAGATGGGCGAAAGCCGCCCCAAAGACGCGCCCTTTTGGCAGGATCCCTTTGCTGCCTATCGCGTGCGCGGTGACGCCCCCACGCCCATTCGTCCACAGGAAGGCAAAGCCCTGTGGCGCGAGTTTGCGACCCTGTTCTTGCCAATGACTAGAGAAGAAGGGCAAAAAGAACACACCCTTCCCCCAAGCGTGCTCTACCAGCGCGGCGAGCTAGCCGCCGGCGGCATCGGCCCGGATTATGGCTTGTTCCCGGTGCGTTGTGTAGGCCTGCGCACCGAGAAGGCCAAGATATTCGAGTGGCTGGATGCAGGCTTTGACGTGCCCGCGTCGCTGCTCCACGACATCAACGGCAGTGACGAGGTCCGGCGGGGTATCGACCTGGCCAGCGAGTGCGCCCGCTCCATCACCAGGACGTTTCGCCAGAGCTTTGGTCGGGCAGGGACCGAACATCACGCAAACGTCAAGAACCGCATGGTGGATGCCTATTGGTCCGCGTTGGCCGGCCCTTTCCGTACCTTTGTCAATGGTGCCGCCGCGCGCGAAACTCGCAAAGCGGCCCGTGTGGAGTGGATAGAGCGCGCTGTTGCTGAAGGCAAAACCGCCTTCAGCGCCGCCGCCGAATCGGTCGGCGATAGCGCTATTGCTCTGCGCCAACGGGCAGAGGGGCTGGACCTTTGTCGTAAGTTCTTGAACATCATACGGAAAAAAGCCCTAGGGGACCAGAATGAGTGAATCACTTGTACCATCCAGTCTTGGAAAAGGAGTACATTATGACTCAAGTCACACTGAATTCACAAATCGTCGAATTTGCCGAAAGCTTGTCCAAACTCGACGCGGGTGAAAAGGCCCGCCTGAAGCGCAATGCCGGTCGCACTCTGGCCCAATCGCGCCGCGTGATGGGGCTCTTTTTCAGCAAACTGTTGCCCTATGGCGTGCCCGGCTACCAGGAGGAAGTGTATTTCCTCGTCGCCACGCTTTACCCTCTGGCAGATAACGGCGGTACGGGTAGTCTGGGCGCATCTCTGCGCCGGGCCAAGGATCACGATAGTCTCGACCGCCGCGTCGAAATCCTGCTGGACGCCGACGATGCGCACCTGCCCTTCCGCTTGCGCCAGGCTGTGCGCTTTCTCTATAGCAAACGCCAGCCCGTCAATTGGCCATTGCTCTTGCGTCACTTGCTCGCCTGGAACAGTGAAAAACGCTGGGTTCAGGAACAATGGGCTCGCGACTATTTTGTCGGGCCAAAAGATGAGCAGAACAACTCGTAAACCCGTTTCAAAGATCATACTAACAAGGAGACGAAAACCATGTTGATCCAGATTCATATTCTACAGAACTATGCTCCATCCAACCTGAACCGGGACGATACCGGTTCACCCAAGACGACGTACTTTGGCGGCGTACAGCGCGGGCGCATCTCCAGCCAGTGCCTCAAGCGCAGTATCCGGCTTTCGGAGACCTTTAAGGATGCTTTCGAGGAAAACGGTCTGCTCGCCAGACGCACCAAACGCCTGCCCGACCTCGTCGAGACCGCGCTCAACGAAATGCAAATAGATGCAGAGACCGTCGCCGCCATCGTGCAGCGCGTGCCCGAAATCGGCGCCGAGTCTGGCCGCGGCGCGGGCAAGGCGAAAGAAGGCGAACCACTCAGGACTCGCCAACTCATCTTTGTTGGACAGAACGAAGTCAAGCCGATGGCGGAAAAGTTGCTTGCGCTGTATCAAGAACGAGGCGCAAAAGCCTGGGAAAAACTGGGAATTCCAGGCATCACGAACGCCTTGGGCAAAAGCGCCCCCCGGTCGGTAGACGTGGCGATGTTCGGGCGGATGACCACCTCGGCCGCTTTTGAGGATGTGCAGGCCGCCGTACAGGTGGCGCATGCACTCTCTGTCAACGCGGTGGAGCAGGAATTTGACTATTTTACCGCCGTGGACGACCTTCAGCCGGACGAAGAAGCGGGCGCGGAGATGATCGGCGACGTGGAATATAACAGCTCCACCTACTACAAATACATCAACATCCATTGGGAAGGCCTGGTCAAAAACTTGGGGGGCGACCAAGACGTCGCCCGTAAGGCCGTGTCGGCCTTGCTCGAGGCGGCCGCCACCGCGCAGCCTTCTGGCAAGCAAAACACCTTTGCCGCCCACAACCTGCCCGATCTCGTCCTGGTAGAGGTGCGGGAGAAAAACTTGCCCGTCAGCTACGCCAACGCCTTTATCGAACCGGCCCGCCAGGATTTCAAACGTACGCTGATGGATGATGCCGTCGCCAAGTTGAGTGACTATATCGCTCGCACTGGCGCAACCTATGACCTGGCTGCCATAGACCGGCGCGCGTTGATCGCTGTGCGGGACTATACCTTGCCGGAGGCCGAGACGACTCCCTCCCTCTCCAAATTGCAAGAGTGGCTGGCAGCGCAGTTGCCGGAGGCGTGAGATGGCAGCCAATACGCTTTTTTTACGCTTGGAAGGCCCTCTACAATCCTGGGGGGAGCGCGCCCGGTGGAGCGTGCGTGACACCGCGCCTGAACCGACCAAATCTGGCATCGTGGGGTTGTTAGGCTGCGCGTTGGGTATCAACGATGACGCCAGTTTGCGTGAACTCTCTGAGCATTTGCGTATGGGCGTGCGTTGCGACAGTCCTGGCACGTTTCTGGTGGACTATCACACCGTGGGTGGCGGCTACGACGAGTCAGTCCTGCTCACCGCCCAGGGTAAACTTAAATACAGTAGTGGTCGTCCGCACACTGAGCAAACCTGGCGGCATTACCTGTGCGATGCTGCCTTTCTGGTTGCCCTGCAAGGCTCACCGGACCTTATCACACGGTTAGCAAAAGCCATACAAGCTCCCCACTGGCCCATCTACCTGGGACGTAAATCATGTGTCCCCACACGCCCACCGTTCGACGGGACGGGCGTGTTTGCAGATCTGCAGAGTGCCCTGGAAAAGTGGAAGCCAATCAAAGAAGCCGTGCGTGCCGTGCTAGAATGTGCTTCCACCGCCGACGGCGCAACTCGCCGCCGCGACGAACTCACCTCGCGCACACTGCGCACTTTTGCACCGCGCTACACACGCGACGTGTGGCTTCTGTCCACGCACATAGGAGGTGCCCCATGTACCTCTCCCGACTGATCCTCAACCCACGAAATCGCCGCGTGCAGCGAGAGATCGCCAAGCCATATCAGATGCACAGGTCTTTGATGCGCAGTTTCCCCGATACCATAGACCGCGAGCGAGACCGCGTCTTGTTTCGCGTCGATACCGACTCACGCACCGGTGTGTCCACCATCTTGCTCCAATCTACCCTTGAGCCTGGATGGGGCTGGATCGAGGATAAGGGCGCCCGCGGCTACCTGCTCCAACCGCCAGAGGCTAAATCCTTCGATCTGCGTCTTACGCCAAGGCAAGTGCTCGCCTTTTGCCTGCTCGCCAATCCCACCGTCAAGCGCCGGTTTGAGGATGGCGCGCATAAGCGGGTTGGTCTCTATCGAGAAGAAGAACAGATCGCATGGCTGAAGCGCAAGGGGGAGCAAGGCGGCTTTCACGTGCTCTCTGTCCGCATTAGCGGTAGGGATACCATCCATAGCACGATCCACCGCGATGACGCGACTCACAAGCTTAAACTGCTGGCTGTTCAGTTTGATGGTCTGCTTCAGGTGGTCGATCCAGATCGGCTGCGAGAGACGGTCAAACGTGGTATTGGTAGCGGCAAAGGATTGGGCTTTGGCCTGCTCTCCCTGGCCCGCCCATCGACGTAAATCCGTACACACAAATTCATCTATTCGCTGACTCGCTGATTCGTGCAGACCCGGGTTTGCACCTTAACAACTCAATATGGAGGTTGTAAGATGCGTGACCTACACGAGTTACCCAAACTGCGCGATAGTTTATCCTATCTCTACCTGGAACACTGTCGTATCGAGCAAAAGCACAAGGCTGTCGAGTTCGTAGATCAAGAAGGCCGGGCGATGATTCCTGCGGCGGCACTGTCGGTGCTGATGTTGGGCCCCGGCACGTCCGTCACTCACGCCGCTATAAAGTCCCTGGCCGATAACGGCTGCCTGGTCGTCTGGGTCGGAGAGGACGGCACCCGCTGCTACGCCCAGGGCGGCGGCGAGACCCGCCGCGCCTATCACCTGCTCCAACAGGCTGAGCTGGTCGGTGATCCTGAAAAGCGCCTCCAAGTGGTCAAACGCATGTACCAGCGCCGCTTTGGCGATAAACTGGCCCCGGGCCTGAGCCTGGAGCAGGTGCGGGGCCTGGAGGGCCAGCGCGTGCGCCAGGCCTATGCCCGCGCCGGTGCCGAATACGGCGTGCCGTGGCACGGCCGGCGTTACGATCGCAGCAACTGGAACAGCGGCGATCCGATCAACCGTGCTCTCTCAGCGGCTAATGCCCTACTCAATGGGCTATGCCACGCTGGCATCGTCTCCGGTGGTTATTCGCCTGCATTGGGCTTTATCCACACCGGCAAGCAGCTCTCCTTTGTCTATGACATCGCCGACCTGTACAAAGCCGAGATCACCATCCCGCTGGCCTTTCGCACCGTGGCCGAGTCGACCGACAAGCTGCATAGCCGCGTTCGACTGGGCTGCCGGGAGGCGTTCAAGGAGCATCGCCTGCTCAAGCGCATCCTGCCGGATATCGACAACTTGCTGGATCTTTCGGCGGAGGTGCTCCTGGCCGGGCAAGAGGCCGACAGCGATCCGGCTCGCCCTGAACCCCTATGGACGCCGCCGGATCGCGTGGCCTGGGAGGTCGACCTTGCTGACGATGCGGAAGAGCAAGACGAGGCGCGCCGGCGACGTCGTCAGCGCGCCAGAGATGGGCTAAGCAATGACTGGATGGTATATCCACGTGCGCCCGGCGTGTGGCACGTCGTCACTCGACCCAATAGCCCGGGTTACACCATCCGCCAGATCGGGGGGGGGTGGCAGTGTGATTGCCCCGATTTTGCCAGAAACGGGTTGGGGATGTGCAAACATACGGCAGCGGTCGAACTGATACAGGGAAACGAGAATTCGAGCGAGGTGTGTGATGGTGGTGATGATTCTTGAAAAAGTGACGACGTCGCTACGGGGTGAGCTGACTCGTTGGTTGATCGAACCTCATCCCGGTGTTTTCATGGGTCACGTCAATGCCATGGTGCGCGACCGGCTGTGGGACAAGTGCTGCGAGGCCAGGCGGACCGGCGGTGTTATCCAGGCATGGTCGACCAACACCGAGCAGCGGTTTCAGATCCGCATGGCCGGCGAAACCAAGCGAGACGTGGTGGAGTTAGAAGGATTACAGTTGATCCGGGTGCCTTTTGCAGGGAACGGCGAGTGACCCAATGCAAGCCAAATTGAGTTCGAAGCGAAAAATCACAAGGAGGATTTTTAGTATTGTCCCCACACACGTGGGGGTGAACCGTCGCCGATGATGCCCGTTCCTGCTCCCTGCATGATTGTCCCCACACACGTGGGGGTGAACCGTATTAACTGTACTGTAGTACCAGTGTTTGAACATTGTCCCCACACACGTGGGGGTGAACCGAGATTGGAGATTGGGAGGTGGAACGATGACGAATTGTCCCCACACACGTGGGGGTGAACCGACGGCGACGGAGGCGGAAAAGACGCTCCAGGTGGATTGTCCCCACACACGTGGGGGTGAACCGCGGTGAAGGCCCACCGAAAAAAGTGCACCCGCATTGTCCCCACACACGTGGGGGTGAACCGTACGCCACAGCTACAAAGTGCGTGCCCAGC
>CAZKDJ010000093.1:0-15149 GCA_964551295.1 uncultured Anaerolineales bacterium
AGGGTTGTGGACGCAGTTGATCTATGGGTTAATCATCGTCATATCCGTGTCGCTGCAAAACGTTCTCAGCAGAAGGCTATCGCGCTGACGAGCGCATTTCGTGCTCTTCCCCTCAGGCACTTGTGTCTCCTGAAAATACTGTTACCATGTTCGGGGTCGCTCCCGAACGTGCAAGCGTTAATCGCGCAGTCAGAAGACGACGATGGAAACAGTCCTCCAGGGAAAAAAGAACATCGTGCGCATCGCGCCCGGCCGCCCCACCGTGCTCATCGGCAAGCGGGTCGGACCTGCCGTGCGCAGGCGGTCGGCGGGCGAGCCCGTCGTGAGCCACTCCGAAATCGCCAAGAACGAGGCGCTCGCCCAGGTCGCCGCCGGTGCCGAGATCATCGACGTAAACGCAAGTGGAACAGGCGCGGACGAAAAGAGGCTCCTACCCCAGGCGATCGAAATAGTCCAAGAGGCAGTGGAGGTTCCGATCAGCATCGAGGCGCTAGCCCCCGAGGCATTGGCTGCATCGCTCGCCGTCTGTCAGGGGAAACCCCTAGTCAACGCAGTCACCGGCGAGGAAGAGAGTTTGAACCAGGTGCTGCCGCTGGTGGCAGAGTACGGCGCAGCCGTTATTGGTCGGTGTGTGGATGAGGAGGGCATCTCCAATGACCCATACAAACGGCTCGAGATCGCCAGCAAAATCGTCGAGCGCGCCGAGGCCCTGGACATCTCGCACGAGGATATCCTGATCGACTGCCTGACCCAATCCATCGAGGCCGATCGTCAGGCTGCTTCGGTCACGCTGGAGGCCATCCGCCTGGTCAGAGATGAGTTGGGAAGCAACATGACGCTCGACGTCAGCGCCGTCTCTTTCGACCTGCCCAACCATGCCACGCTGCACCAAGCGCTCCTGGCTGTGGCCGTCGCGGAGGGCGTCGACGCCCCCATCGTCAACGTGGCCCGCGACAGGCAGGTCATCCTGGCGCTAGATACGATCCTAGGACGAGACGAGGCATCGACGCGGTACATCCAGTACTATCACTTTCGCCGCAGCGGCATGAGGAGCTTGGTAGACTGGGAGCTGATCGACTAGCCGCAAGGCGTCCAGACATGCACTCAAAACCCCATAGCGACGGCATCTATATCAATCACTGTGCCCGCCGTGACGTTCACGCAAGCGCCACAGGCGAATACGTCACCCTGCTGAGTGAGCAGTATTACCACATCCGCAACTATGACCGAATGCCCCCTTTCTTTATGAGTATCGTCAGCAGCTCAGATCACTGGCTGTTCATCTCCAGCACCGGCGGCCTCACTGCCGGGCGCTGCAACGCCGACTCGGCCTTGTTCCCCTATGACACCGACGACAAGATCACACAGAACAGCGACAGCACAGGGCACAAGGCCATCCTGCTGGTCACGAAAGACAACCGCACCTATTTATGGGAGCCCTTCTCGGAAAAATACGATGGCGTATACCAAGTCGAAAGAAACCTGTACAAAAACGTCTACGGCGACAAACTGGTCCTTGAGGAAACCAACCACGACTTGAGCATGACCTACCGCTACGCGTGGCGCACCAGCGACCGGTACGGTTTCGTCAAAACGGCATGGCTGGAAGATGAATCGGCGGACGGCTGCTCTGTGGCCCTGGTCGATGGCTTGCAGAACCTGCTGCCCTACGGCGTGACCTCGCAGACGCAGCGGCTGTTTAGCAACCTGCTCAACGCCTACAAGCGAAACGAGCTCGAGCCACAGACCGGCCTGGGCATCTTTGCGCTCAGCTCGACCCTGACGGACCTGGCGGAACCCAGCGAGTCGCTCCAGGCGACCACGGCGTGGCAGGTGGGATTGGAGGACCCCCGCTACCTGCTATCCTCGAACCAACTGGCGGCCTTTGAGCGCGGCGCACCGATCACCCAGGAGATCGACGTGCGCGGCCGCCATGGCGCGTACCTGGTGCACGCGGAATTCGACCTGGCCCCCGGCGGCGGGCGAGCCTGGCACATCGTGGCCGAGGTCAACCAGGACCACTGCGACGTTATCTCGCTGATCAACGAACTCGAGGGCGACAAGGCCCAACTAGAGGCGCGGCTCGAGGCCGACATCGAAAAGGGCACCCGCGACCTGGTCGCCGTCGTCGCCAGCGTGGACGGGTTGCAGCTCTCGGGCGACCGCCTGAGCACTGCGCATCACTTTTCCAACACGCTGTTCAACGCCATGCGCGGCGGCATCTTTGCCGATAACTACCGGATCGACAAGGCCGACCTGCGCAATTTCTTCGACGCAAGGAATCGTCCCATCCTCGACGCCCACGATGCGTTCCTTGCCAGCTTGCCGGAGGAGGTCAGCGTCAACGATCTGCTGGCACGGGCAGCGGCTGCCGGGTCGGTGAATCTCGAGCGTCTGTGCTACGAGTACCTGCCGCTCACCTTCAGCCGCAGGCACGGCGACCCCAGCCGCCCCTGGAATCGGTTCTCGATCAACGTAAAAAAGCCGGACGGTACGCAAAACCTGGATTACCAGGGCAACTGGCGCGACATCTTTCAGAATTGGGAGCCGCTGGCCTATGCCTACCCCGAGTTCGTCGAGAGCATGATCTGCAAATTCGTCAACGCCACAACTGCCGACGGGTACAACCCCTACCGGGTCACGCGCGACGGCATCGAGTGGGAGACCCCGACGCCGGGCGATCCGTGGGCCAACATCGGCTATTGGGGCGACCACCAGATCATCTACCTGCAAAAGCTCCTGGAGGCCTCGGCCAAGTTCCACCCCGGCAGGCTGCCCGCGCTGCTGGGGCGCAGAGTCTTTAGCCACGCCAACGTCCCCTATCGGATCAAACCCTACGCCGCGCTGTTGGAAGACTGGTACGACACGATCCTCTTCGACGACACACTGGACCGCGAGATCGACGCGCGCGTCGAAAAGATGGGCACGGACGGCAAGCTGGTGCTGGATGAGGAAGGACGCGTCTTTTGCGTCAATCTAGCGGAAAAGCTGCTCATCCTGCTGCTGGCCAAGCTGGCCAATTTCGTGCCCGAGGGCGGCATCTGGATGAACACCCAGCGCCCGGAGTGGAACGACGCCAACAACGCCCTGGTGGGCAAGGGGCTGTCGGTCGTCACACTGTGCTACCTGCAGCGCTTTGTCGCCTTCTTTTACAAACTGACGTCCAGGTACGAGGCTGCCGGATTTCAGATCACCCAAGAGGTGAAAGCCTCGTTCGACGCCACATTCGATATCTTGAACACACACAAGGGGGCGCTGCAGGCGTCCTTCTTTGACGATCGACGGCGCCGTGCTGTGATGGACGCGCTGGGACAGGCGAGCAGTGACTATCGCCGGCACTATTATCAGAATGGCTTCTCCGGAGCGTTCACCGACCTGGACAAGGACGCCTTGCTGACCTTTTTGGATTTGGCCCAGCGATATATCGAGCATTCGCTGAGGGCCAACAAGCGCCCTGATAATCTCTACCACGCCTACAACGTCATCAACCTCGGCGAGAGCAGTGCATCTGTCGGCCATCTGTACGAAATGCTAGAAGGCCAAGTCGCGGTCTTGTCGTCAGGAATGCTATCAGGCAAGGAGTCGCTCGCCTTACTACAAAGCCTGCGAAAGAGCGCGCTGTATCGCGCGGATCAGCACAGCTACATCCTCTACCCTGACCGAGACCTGCCCGGCTTTTTGCGCAAGAATCGCTTGACTTCCGATCAAGTCAAAAGGTCAGCTTTGCTCACCAAGCTCATCGAGCGAGGCGACCGCTCTCTCGTTGTCCGAGATGAAAATGGAGTCCGCCACTTTGCCGGCAGCTTTAGAAATGCCAAGGACGTCGAACGTGCGTTGGCCGATCTAGGGCGGCAGGAGGAATACGCCAACCTGGTCGACGCGGAACGCGACCTGATTCTCAACCTGTTCGAGGAGGTGTTCGATCACGCCTCGTTCACCGGCCGCTCCGGGACGTTCTTCGCCTACGAGGGGCTGGGCAGCATCTACTGGCACATGGTGTCCAAGCTGCTGCTCGCCGTCCAGGAGACGTTCCTGCGAGCCCGCGCGCAGGGAGAACTGGACGCGATCACCCAGGCGCTGGCAGAGACCTATTACGACATCCGCAGCGGCATCGGCTTTAACAAGACGCCCGCTGTCTATGGCGCGTTCCCCACCGATCCCTACTCCCACACCCCCGCAGGCCAGGGCGCCAAGCAGCCCGGTATGACGGGACAGGTCAAAGAGGAATTGTTGACTCGGCTGGCCGAGATGGGCGCTTTTATCAAACAAGGAACCCTCTTATTCAATCCCGTGCTGCTGCGCGAGCAAGAGTTCACCCCTCAAGAAGTCACCTTTGACTATATCGACGTAAACGGCCAGGAACGGTCGATCGACCTGCCGGCCGGTTCGCTGGCGTACACGTTCTGTCAAGTGCCCATCGTGCACCTCATTTCAGACGAGAATCAATTAGAGATCGCCTACGCCGACGGTCGTCTGCAACGACTGGCAGGCAACTGCCTGGACGCAGAGACCAGCCGGCACATCTTTTGCCGCGACGGCCACGTCAAGCAGATCACCGTTTACACCGGGCCTGCACCAGAAACGGCGTCATCGTAAGCTTGCCAAATTCGAATGGGGATGGTATAATGCCGCCCAACATTTGGACAAAGAAAGCACTGACCGGGACGAGTACCGACTGGGCAAGGTCTTAGAGAGAGAGGGTCACCGGCTGAAAGCCCCCTCGACCGGACGGACGGGAAAACCCCCCGGGAGCGGATCCCTCAAATCGCACGGCTGTAGCCGCGGCGCAAGAAATTGCGTTGGCGAAAGTATGGGATCACGGGACGGCCCGTTACAGCCAAAAGAGTGTGACGACGGATGGTGAACGAATAAACGGATAGTCGAACTGTCCGACTGACTGGAAGCAAACATCCGTTTATCCGTTGAGTAATCCGTTGAACAATCCGTTGTCAAACTTGGGTGGAACCACGTAGGCCCCCTGCGCCCCAAGAGCGCGGGGGGTTTTTGCATATCGGGGATAGAAACCCGGTTAAGTAGGGCGGATTTGCTATCCGCCGCCCGCTGGTCGGGTAGCAAACCCGATCTACAACGTGGGGAAAGGGGGCAGCCGATCCCTCCCCCGTAGTGGGGAAGAACCGGGTTTCTAAGAATGCAAGGAGGACCAAATAATGACAAAAGTTCCCATCATTTTTCTGGGCACCGGCAACATCGGCGGGACGCTGCTGAAGCAGATCCTCGACAGCGGCGAGGAGGTGGCGCGCCGCACAGGATTGCAGCTCGCGCCCGTGGCTCTGGCCGACGTCAGCGGGGTGCTGCTCGATCTCGCCGGCCTGCCAGAGGAAACGCTACGCGCCGCGCTCGACGCCGTCGCCGACGGCGACCTACTGGAATTGGTGCCCGGCATCCGCCCGCTGGACGACGTGACCCAGGCATTGCAGTCGGGCGCGATCCTGGCCGACATGACCGCCACGCCCAAGACCTCGCCAACCCTGCTGGCAGCGATGGAGACAGGATGCGGCGTGGTGCTGGCCAACAAGATCCCGCTGGCCGCCGATTGGTCCGCGGCCAAGACGTTCTTCGAGTATCCGGCCCTGCGCTACGAGTGCACCGTCGGCGCGGGGTTGCCGGTGATCGACACACTGCGATACCTGCTGGATACCGGCGACCGGGTGACTCGCATCGAGGGCTGTCTGAGCGGGACGCTGGGTTATCTGTGCACCGAGCTGGAAAAGGGCACTTTGTACTCGGCCGCCGTGGCACAGGCTAAGGCGCTAGGCTATACCGAGCCCGACCCACGCGACGACATGAGCGGCAAGGACGTGGCCCGCAAGGCCCTCATCCTGGCCCGCACCGCTGGTTGGCCTTTGGAGCAAAGCGACCTGACCATCGAGGCGCTGTACTCTGAATCGCTGGCGGATCTATCCATCGAGGCGTTTATGGCCACTACGCCCGAACTGGACGACGCGTACGCCGCCCGCGTCGTCGAGGTCAAAGCGGCCGGCAAGGTGCTACGCTATGTGACCCAGGTCAGCCCGGCGGGCGGCAGCGTGGGACTGGTGGCCGTGGAACGGGATAGCGCTTTGGGCGCGCTGCACGGCCCGGCCAACCATATCGCCCTGTACACGGAGCGGTACGCCGAGGTGCCGCTGGCCATCTCCGGTCCCGGCGCCGGACGCGAGGTGACAGCGGCGGGCGTGATGGGCGACGTGATCAAGTTGGCAAGTCGGCGAATCGGCGAGTCAGCGAGCTCTTGAAACGATCAGGGGGAGGAAGAAGCATGGGCACATTGGTTATGAAATTCGGCGGCACGTCGGTCGGCAGCGTCGAGGCCATCGACCAGGCCACCGACATCGTGCTGGACCTTTCAAAGCAGTGGGATAACCTGGTCGTCGTCGTCTCGGCCATGAGCGGCGTGACCGACGCCCTGATCGAGAGCGCCCGGACGGCGGTGACGGAAGAGGAAGGGGTCTTTCGCGCCATCATCACCAACCTGCGGACCAAGCACCACGACACCATTGAGGTCCTGCTGCCCCCAGGCAGCGAACGGGATCACCTGCTCTCGACGGTGGACGGACTGCTGGACGAGCTGGGCGCCTTTTGCCACTCGATCCACATCCTGGGCGAGGTCACCCCGCGGGCGATGGACGCCATCACGTCGATGGGCGAGCGCACGAACGCCCGCACCGTGGCCGCCTTGCTGCGCCACAAAGGCGGCAAGAGCCAGGCGGTGGACGCCACCGAGTTGATCATCACCGACGACAAGCATCAGAACGCCGCGCCGCTGATGGACAGGACCCGCGAAAAAACTCGGGCGCAGTTGACGCCGATGTTGAAAGTTGGCATCGTGCCCATGGTGACCGGTTTCGTCGGGGCGACGGAGGAAGGGGTAACGACGACGCTAGGGCGCGGCGGCAGCGACTATACCGCCGCCATCCTAGCCGACTGCCTGGACGCCGACCAGGTGTGGATGTGGAACGACGTGGACGGGGTGATGACCGCCAATCCGCGCATCGTGCCGGATGCCCGCGTCATCCCCGTCCTCTCCTCCAGCGAGATGGGCGAGCTGGCCTATTTTGGGGCCAAGGTGCTGCATCCCAAGACGGTCCTGCCGGTCGTCCAACGGGACATCCCGCTGTGGGTCAAGAACACCTTCAACCCCACCGCCCCCGGCACGCGCATCGTCGCCAAGACGGAGAATGATAAAGGCAAAATCAAGGCGGTCACCGCCATCAAGGGCATGAGCATGGTGATCGTCGAGGGACGCGGCATGATCGGCGTGCCCGGCATCGCTGCCCGCACCTTCTCCGCCGTCGCTGGCCAGGGGGCCAACGTGCTGATGATCATCCAGGCCTCGTCGGAGCAATCGATCTGCTTCCTGATCCCCACGCAGACGGTGCCGCCGGTGGTCAAGGCGCTGGAGGAGGAAATGGAGCGCGAGTTGGCCCGCAGGGACATCGACCGCATCTCGTCGCGCGATAACGTGGTCATCGTCACCGCCGTGGGCGCGGGGTTGCGCGATACCCCCGGCATCTCGGCCAAAGTCTTTGGCGCGCTGGGCCAGGCCAATATCAACGTCATCGCCATCGCCCAGGGGTCGAGCGAGTGTGGACTATCCCTCGTCGTCGCCGCCGATGACGCCGTGGGCGCGGTGCAGCAGATTCACGGCCAGGTCATTCTCAACGGTGGGTAAGGGAAATTTGTCAAACGCCGTTTACGTCCATCGTCCGCGGGCATTTTTCTGGACACGAAAAAACGCGAAGAACACGGTTAAAAGCTAAAAATCTGTGCAGTCCGTGTTCATCCGTGTCCGAAAGACTTGGTCGCGGCATCTACCGCGCTATTATACGAGGAGAAAGTAAAATGAAGAAAATGAGCGTAGGCGTCATCGGCGCCACGGGTATGGTGGGTCAAAATTATCTGCGGCTGCTCAAAGATCATCCCTGGTTCGAGGTGACTCACGTCGCCGCTTCGCCCCGCTCGGTGGGCAAGCCGTACGCCAAGGCCGTGGCCGGGCGCTGGGTGATGGACGAGGACATCCCGGCTGGCGTGGCAGACCTGATCGTCGGTGACGCCGGCGATGTGGCGGCGGCCAAGGGGAAATGCAAACTGGTATTCTCGGCCGTCAATATGGACAAGCAGGCCGTGCGCGAGTTGGAGGAGGCGTACGCCGGCAACGACATCCCCGTCGTCTCCAACAACTCCGCCCACCGCTGGACGGCGGACGTGCCGATGTTCATTCCCGAGGTCAACCCGCACCACGCCGACATCATCCCCTTCCAGCGCAGGAACCGGGGATGGAACAAGGGACTGATCGCCGTCAAGCCCAATTGCAGCCTGCAGAGCTACCTGCCCGCCGTCTACCCGCTGATGGCAGCGGGATATCCCGTGGAATCCATCTTTGTCGCCACGCTGCAGGGAGTCTCCGGCGCGGGCTATCCCGGTCCCGCGTCCATCGACATGATCGACAACGTGGTGCCCTTCATCGGCGGCGAGGAGGAAAAGACGGAGCAGGAGCCGCTCAAGATCCTGGGCACCATCGAGGACGGCAAGTTCGTCAATGACAACTCGCTCAAGATTGCGGCCCACTGCAACCGCGTGCCCGTCATCGATGGCCACACCGCCTGCGTCAGCCTAAAGTTCAAGGCGCAGAAGCCATCGCTGGACGAGATCGTCGCCATCTGGCGCGCGTTCGAGGGCGAGCCGCAGCAGCTTGACCTGCCCTCTGCACCCAAGCCGTGCATCGTCTACCAGGAGGAGCGGGACCGGCCCCAGCCGCGCAAGGACCGGGACGCCGGCGGGGCGATGGCCATCACCGTCGGGCGGCTGCGCGAGTGTCCCGTGTTCGATATCCGCTTCGTGGCCCTCTCGCACAACACGGTGCGTGGCGCGGCCGGCGGCGCGATCCTGAGCGCGGAGCTTCTCAAGGCCAAGGGATACCTGTAATCATCCGTCGTCACGCTGATAGCGTGACCTACTTGATGCAAGATGAAAAAATCAAACGACTCAATCATCCGCCACGCAATAGAAGCCGACCTGGACGCGTTGCTCGCCTTGTACACGTACCTGAACCCCAACGACGCCCGCCTGCCTGCGCGGGCGGAAATCGTCGCACTATGGAAAAGGATCGTTGCCAACCCTATGCTCACTTACTTTGTGGCCGAGCAAGAGGGCAGACTCGTTTCCTCGTGCAACCTGGCCATCATCCCCAACCTGACCCGCGGCGCGAGGCCGTTCGGCGTGATCGAGAACGTGATCACACACCCCGATTTTCGGAGACAGGGATTGGCAAAACAAGTCCTCGACCACGCGGTAGACACCGCCAGGCAAGCAGGCTGCTACAAGGTGATGCTGCTATCCGGTGCCAAACGCACAGAGGCCCACGCGCTCTACGAAAAGGTGGGCTTTAGGAAGGACACCAAGGTCGGGTTTGACCTCAGGCTCCTGTGAGGTAGGACGTTATGGCACTGCACATCCACACACCACTCGTCGAATCGTTCCCATTGAGCGAGAGAACCGGCAAGCGCATCTTGCTCAAAATGGAGAACCTGCAGCCGTCCGGCTCCTTCAAGATCCGCGGCATTGGCTTGCTATGCCAACAAGGCAAGAATGACGGGATCAGTCACTTTGTCTCCTCATCTGGGGGCAACGCGGGCTACGCCGCCGCGTACGCCGGGAGAAAGCTGGGCGTCCAGACCACCGTCTTTGTCCCCGAGACGACGCCGCCCGACGCCAGGCGCAAGATCGCGTCGCAAGGGGCCGAGGTCAAGGTCGCCGGCAGCGTGTGGGACGAGGCGGACCTGGAAGCACGCGCACTGGCAGAAAAAGTCGACGGGCTGTACATCTCGCCCTTCGATCACCCCCTCATCTGGGAGGGCCACGCCACGCTCATCGACGAGATCGCGGACGAGATAGAGAAGCCGGACACCATCGTCCTCTCCGTGGGAGGCGGCGGCCTGCTGTGCGGCGTCATCGAGGGGCTGCGACGAAATGGCTGGCAGGACGTGGCCGTCCTCGCCGTCGAGACCGAGGGCACTGCGTCCCTGGCCACTTCGCTGGAGCAGGGCCGGCTGGTCACTCTGAACAAGATCACGGGGGTGGCGACGAGCCTGGGGGCCAAGACGGTCGCACGGGAGGCCTTTGAACGCGCGCGGCAACACCCTGTCCAGTCGGTCGTCGTCACCGATGGAGAGGCCATCGACGCCTGCGTCCGGTTCGCCGACGAGCACCGCTGCCTGGTCGAGCCGGCGTGCGGGGCATCGCTGGCCCTGGCCTACAGCAGGCCGGCCAGCCTGGCGGGGGTGGAATCGGTGGTGATCATCGTATGTGGAGGGATAGGGATTACCTTGAACAAAATCCAACAATGGAGGGAGGGCCGATGAAGATCATCGTCCCCGCCATCGGCTCGCGAGGCGACGTACAGCCCTACATCGCCCTATGTCAGGGGTTGCAGCGGGCCGGGCACGAGGCCATCCTGGCGACCAACCCCAAGATGCGCGCCCTGGTCGAACGATACGACGTGGCCTGCGCGCCCGTCGGCCCGCCGGTCGACATGGGAATGGAGGGGGCCAGGCTCTACGCACAGGCAGGCAAGCGCTGGTGGCTGGGACTTTGGCGCACGATGCAGCTCAGCTTCCGGTTGGTCCAGGACTCGTATCCAGACATCCTGACGCTGTGCCGCGGGGCCGACGTGGTGGTGGCGACCGACGTCGCCGCCGGGACCGCCGAGGCGGCCAAGCTCAGCCTGCCGTGGGTCAGCGCCACGCTCCAGCCCTCCCGCATCCCCAAGCCATCGCCCTCCTTCCTTTCGAGCATCGTCTGGGGCATTGTGGGCGCACTGATGATGGCCCCCCTGAACCGCTTCCACCGGCGCGTGGGCGTGGAACCGGTGAAAGGGGTGTCGGGCACGCTTTCGAAGCGGCTGACGATGGTGCCCATCAGCCCACACGTCACCCCACCCGATCCGCAGTGGCCGCCCTACGCGCACGTCACCGGCTATTGGACCGCTCACCAGTCGGAGACTTGGACGCCGCCCGCCGACCTGCTGGCATTCCTGGAGGCGGGCGAGCGGCCCATAGCCGTCAGCCTCGGGGCGATGAGCCTGGCAGGTGAAGAGACGCGCCAGGCGGCGCTGATGGCGCTCGAAGCGATACAGCAGGCGGGCAGGCGCGCTATCGTGCAGGGGTGGGACGAGGCCCTGGCCGGCGTCGACCTGCCGGAGACCGTCTACCACGCCGGGCCGATGCCCCACACCTGGCTCTTTGACCGGGTGAGCGCCGTCGTGCACCACGGTGGATTCGGCACCACCGGCTCGGCGCTGTGCGCGGGCAAGCCGGCCGTCGTCGTGCCGCACATCATCGACCAGCACCTGTGGGCCAGGCGCGTTCACGAGTTGGGCGTCGGCCCGGGGCCGGTTCCCCGCGCCAATTTGACGGCCGAGGGATTAGCCGAGGCCATCACACAGGCCACGGGCGACGCCGGAATGCGTGCGCGGGCGGCCAAGCTGGGCGAGCAGATTCGCGGCGAGCCAGACGGTGTAACTGTCGCCATACAACTCATCGAAGAGGCTCTAAAATGATCCTAGTGCGCAAAGCCACATCAACCCACATACCCGGCATCGCTGCCATCGTCCGCAACGCCTGGGAACAGGACATCCTGCCCGACGTGTGCGAGGCCCAGACCCGCTGCCAGGCCTGCGCCCTGTACGTCGCGGCGGACGGGGACGACGTCGCCGGGTTTGTGTCAGCGTTCCCGACGGTGGACAAGGACGGGAAGCGCCGCTGGGAGGTCGACCTGCTGGCCGTGCGACCTGCCAGTCAGGGACAGGGCCTGGGCCAGAAGCTGGTCGAAGTGGCGTGCGAGGACGAAAGAGCGCACAGCGCTCCCCTGGCACGCGCGGCCATCCACGTGGACAACGTCGCCAGCCAGAGGACATTCGAGAAAGCGGGATTCACGACCGATGGCGAAATTCACAAGCTGCTGATCTGGACGCCCACCCGCGACACCGGCCCCATCGTCTATGGCGGGAGCGTGACCCTCGTGCCAGTGGACACGCTGACCTACCGCGGGCTATGGCTGGAGGGACTGACGGCGTACAACGTCGACACAGAGGAGCAGCGCAGCGCCGTGCAGATGGCACGCTCGATCATCGCCTGGGAAGGGCGTCACAACACGGGGGCCATGGTCCCCGCCGTCGGCTCGCACCGCCTGGCCTCCGACCTGGAAGCGTCGTCAAAGATGGTCGGCAAGTACCAATGGTTTATCAAAACACTGGATGTGCAGAGATGAACGTGCGCCTGGATCAGATCACCGAGGAACTCGATACATTCTTTAGAATAGACGGCCTGCCACCCGATTCACCGTTCAGCCGCCTGGTTCCCCAGGTGTACGAGGAGACAGGCGTTGAGCTCGGTCGCTATCTCCAGCAGAGCTTTCTGGAGGCCTTTCACGGGTTGATGGTCCACAACGGCCAAAGCGTGTCCCAGATCTATCTCACTGTGTTTCTGAGCGAAGAGATCTTGACAAGATTTTTGCTCGGGGCAAAAGAAACGTACTCGTCATCTCCCACCATCCCCTGGTGATGGAGACGAGCAACCGCGGCTTTCTATCCCTCTCCGAGGGGTATTTCGAGGAAATGCAGGAGCGGGCCGTATCCGTCTACATACTGCATACTCCTCTGGACGTCCACGACGAGATATCGACGTCCAGAGCTTTGGCCAGAGAAGTAGGTATTAAAGAACTTGCAGGAAGCTACTATCAGGGCCCAGGTGGGCCTGCGGGCAGATGTGGCCGCCTTCCCGATCCTATCACGCTCGAGAACTTTTTGAGGCGTGTGGCCCAGGTTACAAGGGTAAACGACCTGCACTTTATCAGGAATCGAAAGACCGTTCACACCGTCGGTGTTATCGCAGGTGGCACCGATGCCAAGGGCATCCTGGAAACCGCCACATTGGGATGCGACACGCTGCTCACGGGCACCTATTATAATCAGGGCCAAACCGAGATCGGGCAGTAGTACCGAGACGAGTTTGAAAAGATTAGGGACGACTTGGAGATTAACCTCGTCGAGGCTTCGCACTACGCCACAGAAGCCATAGTCATGCAAATGGACATGGTATACTTTTGCGCCAACCATCTTGGGATCGATGGCGAGTTTGTTCCGCAAGATAATCCCTGGTATTAGCAGAGGAAATTCAGATGAATGACAAAATCATCGAGCGCATCTCACGGGAAGCCGGAATCGACGCCCTCGTAGAGACGCTCGCGACCCAGTTGAGCCCCACCGACTTGCAATCGCTCCTCATCGGGGTCTACCGCCGGCGCGCCGAGGCGCTAACGCCGCGCGACATCCTGCACCAATACCAGCACAACCGCTTCGTTCAGCCGGCCCAGGCCAGTCCTATCGCACAGTTGGACTTTGCCCGGCTGGCCTACGCGCTGCTGCCGCCGGGCTTTGAACCGATCGAGCTTTCCCCTGTGACCCCGCTGGGCACCTGCTCTGTGGTCAGCACCGTCAGCCAGAACGTGGTCGTGCCCACCATCCGCAACACCGAGGCCTGCTCCGACGCGACCAACGTGCTGGCGATCGAGTGCGCCCGCCGCAGGCAGCAGATCCTGCGCGATAACCCGCGCGCCACAGACAGGGTCAAACTGGGCACCAGCCACAGGCAGCTGCGCGCTCAAAAGTTCGAGGGGCCGGCGTCATTCCAGCACTTTTCTATTTTCACCCTCTGCACCGCGGGACGGGATGAGGGCAGCTTCAAGTTCGAGACGGAGGCCCTTCTGGAGCAGGTTGACTTTTACGTGCGCCTGCTGGACAAAGCCGGTGAACTCGGCTACACTATCAAAGACATCCGCGTATCCATCACAGCGCTGGATGAGCGGCGGGTCGACACGCTGCAAGCCAGCGTAATCGACGCGCTTTCCGCGAAACACCCGCACATCCGAGTGCAGTTCGATCAAGACCGCCAAAGCGGGCGCAGGTATTACACGGACACGTGCTTCACCATCCACGCCGTGAACCCAGCCGGAGACGATCTCTTGCTGGTCGACGGAGGCTTGACCACGTGGACGCAGCAGTTGCTGAGCAATCGCAAGGAGCGGTTGATGACCAGCGGGCTGGGTAGCGAACGATTGTGCGCCTGCTTCAAACAACCATCATCACAAACGGAGGAATGACAATGGAATTAAAGACACTCCCCCCCAATGAACTCGCCAAGCGCAAGGCAGAATTGACAAAGCGCTACCAGGCGTTCCAGGCTCAAAACCTGGCCATCAACATGACGCGCGGCAGACCGCACCCCGATCAATTGGACCTGGCACTGGGAATGCTGGAGTGTGTCGACAGCGAACATTTTCAGACAGCCGGTGGCGTGGACTGCCGCAACTATGGCGGGCTGGATGGCATTCCGGAGGCCAAGGCGCTCTTTGCGGAATACCTGGAGGTCGCACCAGACGAGATTATCATCGGCGGCAACTCTAGCTTGCAGATGATGTACGATACCATCCTCCGCGCCCTGGTCGTGGGCGTCATCGATAGCGAGGTGCCGTGGGGCGAGTTGCCCAGCATCAAGTTCCTGTGTCCGTGCCCCGGATACGATCGTCACTTTTCCATCTGCCAGCATCTGGGCATAGAGATGATCCCCATCGAGATGCAGGCCGACGGCCCCGATATGGACGCCATCGAAACCCTCGTCGCCGGGGACGAAAGCGTCAAGGGCATCTGGTGTGTGCCCAAGTACAGCAACCCCACGGGCGTCACCTTCTCCGACGATGCGGTGGAGCGGCTGGCGAACATGCCGACGGCGGCCAAAGATTTCTGCATCTTTTGGGACAACACCTACGCCGTCCATCATCTGACGGATACGCCCGATCGATTGAGCAATATTCTCACTGCCTGCAAGCGGGCCGGGAACCCGGAACGAGTCTTTATCTTTGGCTCCACCTCCAAGGTCTCCTTCGCCGGGGCAGGCCTGGCGCTGATGGGCGGGAGCAAAAGGACGGTCGAGTTTGTGAAAAAGCAGTTGTTTTACCAGACCATCGGCCCCAACAAGCTGAACCAACTGCGCCACGTGTTGTTCTTCAAGGATATGGCCGGCATCGAGGCCCACATGAAAAAGCACGCCGCGATCCTCAGGCCCAAGTTCGATACC
>CAZKDJ010000094.1:0-15006 GCA_964551295.1 uncultured Anaerolineales bacterium
TACCACACTTCAAATAGTACTCCAAAAAGCGACACCTTTCAGCTTAACACAAAGGTAACCATGCTTCATTTACCTAGGAGGTGTTCCGTTGAGACTTTCGCAGGCATGTCAAGCAGAAGGTAGAGATTGAGTTTTGAGCACAAACGTTCTAAATCTCCCTGAGTATATCATAGATAGTATCTTATTGTCAACAAACCAACTGGCCATAATAGTTGACACTAACACTCAACTGTTGTATAATCGCATCGGGAGGACGATATGATACGAGTTTCGACACGCGGACGATATGCACTGCGGGCGATGGTCGACCTGGCCCGGCACGCCGACGGAGAACCCGTTCTGCGCCAGGACATCGCTCAGAGGCAGAACATTTCGGCCGATTATGTAGCGCAACTGTTTCGGCCCCTGCACAAAGCCGGACTGGTGGAGGGCGTGAAGGGGCCGGGGGGCGGGTACCGCCTGGCCCGGGATGCCGCCGCGATCACCGCGGGTGATGTGGTGCGAGCGGTGGAGGGGCCGGTCGCCGTAGTGCACTGCACGCTGCCGGAGGACGATTCCTGCGATCGTGTGGCCGCGTGCGCCACGCACCTGCTCTGGGCGCAGTTGTCGGCAGTGATGACCGAGTTCCTGGACTCGGTCACGTTGCAGGACCTGTGTGACGAGGCACGTCAACTAGAGGAGAAATAACCCCCTGGCGAGGATCTATAGCGACATCACCAAGGCCATCGGCAACACGCCGCTGGTGCGGCTGAACCGGGTGACGGAGGGCGTAGAGGCCACGGTGCTGGCCAAAATCGAGTCATTCAACCCACTCAGCAGTATCAAAGACCGTGTCGGCGTGAACATGATCGACGTCGCAGAAAGAGAGGGCCGCATCACCGCAGACACAGTCATCGTGGAGCCGACGAGCGGCAACACAGGCATTGGTCTGGCCTTTACCTGCGCCGCGCGCGGCTACCGCCTCGTCCTGACGATGCCCGAAAAAGCGAGTTTGGAGCGCCGCCAGGTGATGCAGGCGTTGGGCGCGGAGTTGGTCCTGACGCCGGCGGACGAGGGCATCCCAGGCGCCATCCGCAGAGCCGAGGAGCTGGCGGCAGAGCACGATGACGCGTTCATCCCCTTCCAGTTCAAGAACCCGGCCAACCCCGAGATCCACCGGCGCACCACCGCCGAGGAGATCTGGCGCGACACCGACGGCGCGGTGGACGTCGTCGTGGCCGGCGTGGGCACCGGCGGCACCATCACCGGCATCGCTGAGGCGCTCAAGGCGCGCAAGCCCGGCTTTCAGGCGATCGCCGTCGAGCCGGCCGAATCGCCCGTCCTCTCCGGCGGCGAGCCCGGCCCGCACAAGATCGCCGGGATGGGTGCGGGCTTTGTCCCCGATGTGCTGCGCCTAGACCTGGTGGACGAGATCGTGCAGGTGACGGAGGATGAGGCCTGGGAGATGACCCGCCGCCTGGCGCGCGAGGAGGGCATCTTTGCCGGCATCTCCTCCGGGGCCAATACCTGCGCCGCCCTGCAGATCGCCGCCCGGCCGGAGAACGCGGGCCAGCTCGTCGTTGCCATCCTTCCCGATACCGGCGAGCGCTACCTGAGCACGGGAGTGTTCGGCGATGCTTAGCCGCATCAGGGAGGACATCCAGACCGTCTTTGCCGAGGACCCGGCGGCTCGCACGGTGTGGGAGGTGCTGACGTGCTATCCCGGCCTGCACGCCATCTGGCTGCACCGGGCGGCCCACTTTTTGTGGCAGCACAAGCTCCTTTTCCTCGGGCGGCTGCTCTCCCATTTCAGCCGCTGGCTGACGGGCATCGAGATTCACCCCGGCGCTACCATCGGGCGGCGCTTCTTTGTCGATCACGGCATGGGCGTCGTCATCGGCGAGACGGCCGAGGTGGGCGATGACGTGCTGATGTACCAGGGGATCGTGCTGGGCGGCACGAGCCTGGAAAAGACAAAGCGCCATCCCACCATCGGCACCGGCGTCGTCATCGGCACCGGCGCGACGATCCTGGGGCCGATCACCGTGGGAGATGGAGCCAAGATCGGCGCGGGCTCGGTGGTGATCAAACCCGTGCCGCTGGGCGCGACCATCGTCGGCGTGCCGGGCCGCGTCGCGGGCGCCGGGCGCGAAAAGAAATCCGGCGCAGATTTAGAGCACGGCAAGCTGCCCGATCCTGTGCTGCGGACGTTCAGCGAGACGCTGGGCCGGCAAAGCCTCCTGGAGGAGCGTGTGCACGAACTGGAGCAAGCGCTCTCGCGGCTTGAACTCCCGGCGCCGCCGGTTCGTGCGTGCGAGCTATCGCCGGCGTGTGAGGCTGTCATCCGCGAGGCGCTAAAGGAAGTCATCGAGCCGGAGGTGGGCATCAACGTCGTCGACCTGGGGTTGATCCAGGAGATCAAAATGAACGGCCAGGGGGTAGAGGTGCGCATAGCGCTGGTCCACCCCCAGTGTTCTCAGGCGGGCTATCTCATCGAGCAGGTGCGCCGCAAGGTCAAGGGCGTGGTCGGCGACGAGCCGGTCGAGGTGGTTTTGACGGATGAAACGGGAGGATAAAGCGCATTCAGCGAAAAGTCACTCTACCGCGATCTTCCCTACCAGCACCCGGTCGGCGGTCTCCTTCGTGCCCGTGGCGATGGGCAAACGCCGCTGCCAATCGGGCGGCGGATAGAGGCCCAGTAAGGCGTGATAGGTGCCGGGCGGCGTCTCCGGCGCGACCGGCACGCGGTGCACCTGCACGAACCGGTCGCCGGGTTGGAGCCCCTTCGCCCGCACGCTGAGCCAGTCAACCTGCCCCCAGATCGCGCTCCCATCGGAGGTGACGTGCACGAAGGCAACCACGGGCGTGGAATCGGCGGTCAGCACCTCCCAGTAGGTGAGCAGGCGCAGTTGCCCGCCGGGCGGCACGGTGTCCGTTTGCAGTTCGGCTCCCAACAAGGCGAAGCGATCGTCAAAGACGAGGGGCAGCGTCGGTGGCGGGAGATGCGCCTTGTCCACCGGCCAGGCCAACGGCAGGGGATCCAGCGCGTCCAGCCGCGCCTCGAACGCGACGGGGGTATCGACGCGAAAGGCGGCAAAGTCATCGTGGTCGGTGGGGAGCAACACAGCATCGGCAAAAAACAGGGCCTGCAACTCTGAGTCAAACGCCTGTGATCCCAGTGGATTGGTGGGAAAGTAATAGGTAATCGGCCCGTCTCCCGCTGGCCAAACCCAGCCTCCGGCCGGGTCGAACCAGCGCACACTCAGGTCATCCCGCTCTAGCGCCAGGTCGAAACCAACGGCGTTCCACGGCTGCCAGTAATCGACGTAGGGCGCGCCGATGGCTACCGGGCCGGGTGAACCGTTGGCGTCCAATTCGCGGGCAACAGCAGTGACGCCGCCCTGGTAAAGCTCCCGCACCTCGGGGGCACCGCCCCAGGCGAGGAAATAGGCGTAGCAGGAGAGCGCGCCGTTCAGGACCAGCAGCAGGGTCGCGGCTAATGGACCGATCCAAGCGCGGCGCCGCGCCAGCCACGTCCACGCCGCGTCCACCCCCAGCGCCAGCACCAGGTAGACGGCCGGCTGGGCCGCGAGGGTGTGGGTGAAGGATCCGGAAGGCGGGCTGACGAACGCCGGCCCCAGCCCCACCGCCAGCCAGAGCAGCGCCAAGCCGGCGCGCCACCGCCGCAGGCGGACGGCACACAGCGCCAGCCCGCCGTAGAAAAAGAGCGAGGTGAGCGGATCGAACACGGGGCGGCCCGCGACGTTATACAGCCACTGCGGCTCCCCCTGCAAGGTGAACATGCCCAGCGTGCTGGCCGCGATCTCCAGCACCGGGCGCGGGTCGCCCTGGCCCAGCGCGGTCAGCGGGCCGCTGAGGTGATCCAGGCGTTCCTCGGCCTCGGGATGGGCACGCAGGAACAGCGCCAGCGGCAGGGCGACCAGAACCGTCACCAGGCACAGCGCCAGCAGGCCGGACCAACGGCGACACAGGGTGGCCCGGTCGAAGGCGAGCAGGTAGGCCAGCAGCCCCAGCGGAAGTAAGAGCATCACCCGGCCTGGCGTGTAGGCGTAGACGTGCCCGCCGAGGAACGCGCCCGCCAGCGCGAAATCGAGCCCGGCGCGCCAGCGCGGTCCCGGGTTCCCGTCCAGGCCACGCGCCAGGAACAGCATCGCCAGCCCGGCCATCAGGGGCAGGAGCGCAGTCTCGAGCGCCATGCGGGTCTCGGCCAGCGGCCAGAAGGAGACGGCGTAAAAGGAAGCCGCCAGCAACGCGGCGCGCGGGCCGGCCAGCTTGCGACCGACCAGGTGGAGCGCCAGCACCGAGAGCACGCCCAGCAGCGCGGCGGGCAGCCGGATCGAGAACACGCTCCAATCCAACGCGCGTACCGCCAGCGCCTCCAGCATGGGGTAGAGCGGCTCCTGCCCGTGGTTCTCCGGAAAGTAGATGGCCCACCGATCAGCCAGGACGCGCTCGGCCAAGCGCGCGTCCTGCAGCTCGTCGTACCCCGGCCCGGGCGGCACGTCGCTCAAGGCGACCAGGCGCAGGGTCGCCGCCGCCAGCAGCACGGCGACCAGCGCCCATAGCTCCCACCGCTGCCGTGTGACGTCACGCATTGGCGCGCATCCTGTCGAAAGGGGGTGTCTCTTGCGAGACCATCGCCCGCAACTCGGCCAGCGCGGCCTCGCGCTCCTGCGGGGAGACGGGCAGCGCGGCGAACTCGTCCTCGTCCAGCACCCGCGTCGTCCCGTCGGCCGCCACCCACAGGTCGAGCGCCAGATCCTCGGCGGCGACCTCGTCGACGGTGGCGCGCGGCGGGCGGGTGACGTTGCAGTACCAGCCCTGCAAGCGGCCACCGCGGGCGCGAATCTCAAAGATGTTGAACCATCGCCTGGCGAAAAACCACTCGGTCCACCGGCTGCCAGTCTCAAGGGTGACAAAGCCCAGGTCGAGGGGTGGGCGGGTCCACGTGGTGCGCAGCACAAGAATGTCGTCCGTACGCCGCACGACCTCGCCAGGATACGCGGTGATCTGGTGGCCGGTATGGTCGAGTTTGCGCACGGTGACGTGTTCCATTGCTCCGCATTCTACCAGGATTCAGGTGCGGTCGCAAGAAAAGCTTTCCATCGCCGAGTCACAGTTGTGGGTCTTTTTTTCAGTGTCCTCCGCATCTGTCTGAAAACAGAAGCTCACGCAAAGGCGCCAAGACGCAGAGATATGAATCCCGACGGCTTTGCGTCTTGGCGTGAGCACAGCTTTGCCGGTGATTAATCGGTCACGTATCCGTGTATATAGTCATGTACTAGCGGAGGGATCGCCTGCCGAAGAACGTACCTCAAGCACTCCTTTCGGCTGATACTGCTGCGTCGTTTTTCTGGTATAATAGCACAGTTGTAGTAGTATTGTCGTGAGAATTTCGCCGGTATTCGCGAGGTTTCTGCCATGATGACGTCCATTCGTCGATTCTTGTCCAAGTCAAATCTGTGCCCGCAAACCAGGATGGAGCGCCGGGAAGCGCTGGTCGGGCTGCTCTTTATCTCGCCGTGGATCGTCGGCTTTCTGCTGCTCAAGCTCGTACCCATCTTCGTGTCGCTGGGATTTTCGTTCACCGACTTTTATATGCTCTACCCGGGCGATACCAAGTTCGTCGGTCGGGAAAACTATGCCCATATCCTGGAGGATCTTTTCTCCGAAGATGGAGCAGCGGGCTATTATCTGTCCAACACCATCGGCTTTGCCATTCTCTCCGTGCCGGCGCAACTCCTGACGGCGCTGGGCTTGGCGGTGTTGCTCAACAGCCAGCGACTGGCCGCCAAAGAACTGCACCGGACGCTCGTCTTTTTACCCAGCGTCATCCCTGGGGCTGCCATCGCCTTCGTCTGGTTTGGATTCCTCGACCCGACCACCGGTTGGCTCAACCGTCTGTTCCTGGAACCCCTGGGTCTGCCGCCATACCCCGGCCCCTATAGTGAGGCGGGGTACAATCTGTTCCGCATCATCACAGCCCTGTGGAGCATCGGCCCCGGATTCCTGATCATGCTGGGAGCGATGCGCGGCGTGCCACCGGAGCTGTACGAGGCGGCCCATGTCGCCGGCGCCGGTCCGATTATGCGTCTTCTCAAGGTCACCGTACCCATCATCTCGCCAGCTGTCTTTTTCAGCCTGGTGATCAACCTGGTCAGCGTCTTTGGTGGGGCGACGCTGCTCGACCGTGGCACGTCCTTCAGCGGCGGCGGCCAGTCGCCCTTCGATTTCTACATCGGCGAGGTGATGTTCAGCAGCTATCGACTGGGGTACGCCGCCAGCTTGGCCTGGATGATGTTTCTCATTATGCTGGCTACGACCATTGCCCTGTTCGCCACCGCCCGTTACTGGGTCTATTACCCCGACGGAGACGAGGCATAATGGCGGATTCACCTCAACACCATCGCGCCCACAAAAAAGCTCGCCTGGGCCTGCAGCTTTGGGACGGGCTGGGAACCGCGCTGGTGAACCTGCTGGTGGTGTTTCTGGTCATCGTGTACCTGTTTCCCATCAGCTACATGGTCTTTACCGCTTTCAAGATGGATAGCCAATTCAGCGACATCAAGGCCCCCATCTGGCCGGCGCGAATTGTCACCTATACCTACACGGGTGAGGATTACCCGCTCTACGAGGTGCCGACCGCAGGCAGCATCAAGAAATGGGCGCTGGTGGAAAGGCACCGCACTGAAAGCACGTTCGTCAATCCGGCCAACCCTGAGACCGGTCCGATCACCTGGGAGGGAAGCTGGCGCACGCTGGATCCGGTGTACGAGTTCTATCCGGCGTTTGAGAATTTTGCTTACCTTTGGGCGACGATCAATTATCCCAGGCTGGTGTGGAACACGGTAAAGGTGACGATGCTGAGTGGCATCGGCGTCATGATATCCTCCATCCTGGTCGCCTACGGATTCTCGCGCTTCCGCATTCCCGGCGGCAACCTGCTCTTCATCCTGCTCATCGCCACGGTCCTCATCCCCGAAAAGATCACCCTGATTCCGACCTATTACATGTTTACGCGCATACTGAACTGGAACGGCACGTACTACCCGCTGATTGTACCCCACCTGTTTGGCAACGCGATCCTGATCTTTTTGCTGCGCCAGAATTTCAAGAGTATCCCCCGCGAGATGGAGGAGGCGGCCATGATCGATGGCGCCGGCCCGTTGCGTATTCTAACATCGGTGATCCTGCCCCAGTCGGGGCCGGTCATCACCACGGCGGCGCTGCTCCACTTCTTTTACGCGTGGAACGAACTGCGGCAGGCGTCCCTTTACCTGGGCATCTCCCCCGACCTGTACACCCTGGCCTTCCGGGTGCAGCAGTACCAGAGCTACTTTGCGCCGCCCAACATGTTGCAGGTGAGCGCGCTGTTTGCCATGGCGATCCCGGTGCTCGTCCTCTTCCTCACCCAGCGTGAGTTCATGCACGAGGTGCTTATCACCGGATTGGAAAAGTAGGTGGCTTATGAAAAAAATCGCAGCCTGGCTCAAAACCACGGCCCGAGAGCTTGGAACCAAGTCTGCTGTGCGCAACGTCTTTTTCCTATGGCTGGCCTGGGTGTTCATCCTGATCGGTTTTCAGGCCCTGGCGTCGGCCCGCCTCCGCCCTGAGCGGCCCGACCGGGTCCAGGAGTGGACGGTCACAGAGACGACGGCCACGGCGCAGAACGACAAGGTGTACCTGATCGAGCCTTTCTTGAACGACCAGGTGTGCTGGGATTCCGAGTTCTACCTCTCCATCGCCCTCGTAGGGTACGACGATCCACTGGTGCGCCAGGTGCCGAACACGGATCTATCCCTGAATTACGCCTTCATGCCTCTGTATCCGCACGTGATCCGCCTGGTGGCCTGGCCATTGCGCGTGCTCGGCTTGACGCCCATCGCCACGGCCTCCCTGGCCGGGGTGATTGTGTCGACCCTGGGCACGCTGGCGGCCATGCTGTCCCTGTACGATTTGGCGCGCGAGGAACTGGGCGATGCTGGCGGTATCCGCGCCGCTTTCTACCTGATCGTGTTTCCCTCCGGCTTTTTCCTGGCCCAGGTCTATACCGAGGGGCTGTTCGTTGGGCTGGCTTTCACCTGCCTGGCCATGATCCGCCGCAGGAAGCTGGCCTGGGCGGCGCTACTGGCGGCGCTCGCCACGTGGACCAAGGCGGCGGGCGCGGCGCTGATGATCCCGCTGGCCCTGCCCTGGATCAGGAACGGCGACTGGATGGAGCTCGACATGGAGTGGAGGCAGCTCTACTTCAAAGGTATCCCATGGAAGTCGCTGTGGAAGGCGCTCATTAGTCTGGCGCCGCTGGTCGCCTTTGCGGTGTGGAGGTTCTCCTATTGGGGCACGGCGTTCAGCCGCGTCGAGGAGCTGTTCTTCGGGCGCGGGTTCCTGTCGCTGGGCGTGTCGTACTACACATGGAGACAGGCATTCTGGTCGCTGTTCGGTCCCAACCCGCAGGCGGCGGCCTATTACGCCGTCGAGTTCGGTGCCATCGTGTTGGGCATCGGGGCCTGCTTGGCTACCTGGAGGCGCTACCCGGGCCTGAGCGCGTACGGCCTGGCGGTGGTGCTGCTCTCGCTCTCCAGTGGCCCGGCCCAGGGCATGCACCGCTATGTCCTGAGCGCGCCTTCGGTATTCCTGTTCCTCGGCCGCCTGGGCAAGCACCCGACCTTCGACCGCGCCTGGAGCATCATTAGCGTCCTGATCATGGGGCTGTTCGCGATGATGTTCACCTACGATATGTGGGCAGGATAGGCGCTGCTCCGCCTTCAATTTAGGTTGTCAGAATGGAACACGTGTGCTATATTGAAAAAGAATTTCTCATGCCAAGTCGCAGAGTTATCAAGACGCGATTTCTCACCGGGAATGCTGATTAGCCTTTTTTTTCTTGGCCTCTTTGCGCCTTTGCGTGAGATCTTGATTTTGTAGCGTGATCCCAATAGCCAGGAGATGCAAATGCACGACAACACTTCTCACGAAAAGATCGGGCGGATCAAGCGCATCTGGGCACTGGCCCTTCTGCTGTTCGCCACGGCCTGCAGTTGCGCCAAAGCGCCACCGCCCGCCGAACCGGTGACCATCACCTTCGCCTATCCCGATGCCGAAGAGGCGTACTATGAAACCCTGATCGCCGAGTTCAACGAGATCTACCCACACATCACTATCGAGGACGTCCCGGACTATAGCTTTAATGAAGACGTAGACGCCTTTTTCGTCTCGCCCTTCGGCCTGAGCAATCTGCTGGAGCAAGAGGCTCTTTTGAACCTCGCCCCGCTCATTCAGCAGGACGACTCGTTCGATCTAGACGGCTTTTATCCCGCCACGCTGGAACTCTTTACCAGAGACGATCAACTATGGGCCATTCCCTCCGATGTGACAGTACGGGTGTTTTACTATAACCAGGATCTGTTTGACCAGTATGACGTTCCCTACCCGCAGCCCGATTGGACATGGAGCGATTTCCTGGATACAGCACAGGCCTTGCGCGATCCCCAAGCCGATATCTTTGGCTATGGATATGCCGACCAATATCTCGATCCCCTGACGTTTATCTACCAGAACGGAGGCAGCATCCTCGACGACACGCAGAACCCCACCCGCATGACGTTTGACGACCCGCGAACCATCGAGGCGATGGAATGGTACGCCGCGCTGATACACGACCATAACGTCGCTCCCAGGCGCGGTCAGTTTTATGCGATAGGCGGGAACGTGCGCGCCGGCGTCTACTTGAACCAGATCGGCATGTGGATGGGTTGGATCGACGAGCGTGGCGGGAGCGGCGTAAGCTCTTCTGACTGGCCGGGAGAGTGGAAGATGCGTTGGGGAATGGTGCCTTTGCCCCGTGGTGAACAAGCCGCCGTGCTGGCTTCTACCAACGGGTACGCCATCTCTGCCGATACCCCGTACCCCAAGGCGTGTTGGCAGTGGATCACCTTCCTGAGCAGCCAAGTGCGGACGCCCTCCGATATGATTCCGCCGCGCAGGTCGCTGGCCGAATCTGCCGAGTACAGAGCACTCGTCGGCGATAACGTCGTCAGTGTCGCTCAAGCGTCTTTGGAAGATGCTGTGCTGCTTTCCCCAACGCTGATCGAATTTGGGGATATCTCGATATACGGGCGTGCTATCGATGCCATCGTTACCGGGAATGTCCCAGCCCAGGAGGCATTGACCCGAGCGCAAAAACAGGCCGAGGACTGAGAACAGCCACGGCGTAACGAAAAGAGGAGGTCCAGATGTTTCACAGGTACACACAAAAAAAGATCAGACAACTCACGCACACAGGGATGCTGCTTTTACTGCTGATGGTTCCCACAGCTTGCAGTGGTGACAAGCGAGGGAGGCTACCCTCCGAACCGGTGACTATCACGTTTGACTACCCCGACGCCGAAGCTGCTTACTATGAGGAATTGATCGCCGAGTTTAACGAGGTCTACTCCCAGGTTACCGTCGTGGACGTTGAAGACAACCGTGACGACGACGGCCCGAACCCGGACGTCTTTTTCACCTCGCCCTTCGAATTGAGCGATCAACTGGAGGAGAGGGCGATCCTGAGCTTGGACCCGCTCATTCAGCAAGATGAGACTTTTGTCCTGTCAGATTATTATCCCGGCACGGTGGAGCAATTTACCTGGGAAGACAAGCTGTGGGCCGTCCCTGCCGGCGTAAGCGTGATGGTGCTCTATTACAACAAAGACCTGTTCGATCAATCCGGTGTTCCCTATCCCGAACCTGGATGGACCTGGGACGACTTTTTGGACGCGGCCCAAGCCATACGCGATCCTATGGATGATATCTACGGCTACGGAGATATCGACGAATACTTTGATCCCCTCATATTCATCTACCTGCACGGCGGGAGTATCACAGACAGCATGCAAAATCCTACCCGCATGACGTACGACGACCCGCAAACGATCGAGGCGCTGGAGTGGTACGCTGCGTTGCTACACGACCACAACGTCGCTCCGCAGCGCCCCCAGTTCGAAGAGATAGGAGGGAACGTGATGGCTGGCGTCTACGGGAACCGAGTTGGTATGTGGATAGACTGGATCGATGAGCGAGGAGGGAGCAGCGACTCAGGCGATGATTGGCCAGCGCTGTGGAAGATGCGTTGGGGGATGTCGCCGTTGCCGCTTGGCGAACAGGCGACCATACCGATGTTTGTCAGTGGGTATGCCATCTCCTCCGATACGGCTCATCCCGAGGCTTGTTGGGAGTGGATCGCCTTCATGCAAGATCAGACGCGGGTTCCCTTCGACATGATACCAGCGCGCAAATCGCTAGCCGAGTCTGATGAGTATAGGGAACAGGTCGGCAGCGACGTCGTTGATACCGCTCAGGCATCTTTGGAAGATGCCCTTCCGCTCTCTCCGGCGCTGTTCGAGTTCATAGACTTTAACATCTATGGGACCGCCATCTATGCCATCGGCAATGGGAATATAACGGCCCAAGAGGCACTGACCCGCGCCCAGAAGCAGGCTGAGAGCAGGGATTAGTCACACTGGCATCACGCGGTATCCGCCGCAGCCAAGTCCTTTGGACACGGATGAACACGGACGGCACGGATTTTTTCCTCCGTGTTTTCTGTGTCCGGAGAGATTCCGGCGCACGACACAAGTTTGTAGGGCAGTACTTTAGAAAACGCGCCGCCTGTCGACAGGCGGCGCGTTGTAACTTTTTCTAGCTCGTATCCTAAAACCCATCAGTCAGCACGCTCTCCTTGACCTGCACTGGCGTCGGGTCGATGGCCCGCAGCACGTCGATGCGGGCGTGAATCTGGGGCAGCGTCGCGCCGATGTAGACGCGGGCCAGATCGCGCTTGCGTTCAGATGTACGCCCGTCCTGCAAAACCAACCACGAGTTGAGCAGGTAGGCCGCCACCTCGACCGCGTCAGAGCCGTAATAGTCGACCGCTACCCGATCCGCCTCCTTCAGGTGGTCGATGCAGCGGTTGAACAGCGAGCCGGCTTCCTCCAACTTGGCCTTGAGGTCGGTCAGCTCCGCGCCATAGTCCTGGGAAGCGTAATCTTCCAGCAGGCCATCCAGCGCGTGGCCCATGATCCCGCCGATGGCGGCCACCACCTGCAGCTGGCTGGTGCCCTCGTAGATGTTGGTGATGCGCACGTCCCGGTAGTGGCGCTCGACGTTGAACTCGCGCATATAGCCGGTGCCACCGTGGACCTGCATGGCCTGGTAGCAGACCCGGTTGCCCATCTCAGAGGCATGGTACTTGACGAGCGGCGTCAGCACGTCGGCCAAACGGCCGAGTTTCTTGAGCTTTTTGCGGCCCTCGCCCTCGAGTTGGCCGCGCTCTTTCAGCCGCTCGTACGCCTTCATCAGATCGACGTGGCGCGCGGTCTCGTAAACCAGCGCGCGGGTGGCCTCGATTTCGGCCCGCATCGAGAGCAGCATGCGGTAGACTGCCGGGATCTGGTCGATAGACGTATCGAATTGGACGCGCTTCCGGGCATACTGGTGCGCCTCGCGGTAGGCTGCCTCGGCGATGCCCAGCGCCTGGGCGGCGATGGCCAGCCGGGCGACGTTCATCATCGCCATGGCGTAGCGGATCAGGCCAAAGCGCTGCTTGCCGATCAGGCGGGCGGGCGTGTTACTGAACTGCATCTCGCAGGTGGGCGAGGCGTGCAGGCCCATCTTGTGCTCGGTGCGGCGGATGCGCACCGTCTCGTCGGCCTCGACCTCGAAGAAGGACAGCCCACGGGCATCCGTTGACCCCTCCTCGGAGCGGGCCAGCACCAACAGCACGTCGCTGCACCCGTTGGTGATGAAACGCTTGACGCCGTTGAGCCGCCACTCGCCGGTCTCCTCGTCGTAGGTGGCGCGCGTCTGCACGCTGCCCAGGTCGGAGCCGGCGTCCGGCTCGGTGAGCACCATCGCCCCGCCGACCAACTCGCCGGAGATGACGCGCGGCAGCACGCGTGCCTTCATCTCCTCATCGCCGTGCTCGGCGATCATCTTGGCCGCTATCTCCTGCAGGCCAAAGACGGTCATCAGGCTGGCGTCGGCGCGGGAGATGATCTCGACCACCATCTGCAGGACCGTCTCCGGCAGGTTCATCCCGCCATATTCCCACGGCAGCGTCGCGCCGACGATATCGGCCTGGCGGAAAAAGTCCATCACCTCCAACGTCGCGTCGGCGTAGGTCACGCGGCTATCCTCACAAGAGACGCCCTCCTCGTCCGCCTCGGCGGCGCGCGGGGCAGCGCGGTTGGCGCAGATGTCGCCCACCACCTCCAGCATCAGCCGGTAGTTGTCCATCGCGTCGGCATAGTTGCGCGGCGCGGCGGCGTGCTCCTCGTGATAGCGGTAGCCATCCTCCAAGATACCAACGACCTCGCTCAGGTCGATCTTTTTCAGGTAGCGTTGTAGATCAAGGTTTTCTGTGAAAAAGTTCTCTGCCATATGATTCTCCTACTTGGCCGTATCCCGGTAGGCGCTGACGAGCTGGGGGATGACCTCGTGCAGGTCGCCCACGATGCGATAGTGGGCCAGTTGAAAGATCGGCGCCTGTGGGTCGCTGTTGATGGCCACGATGGTGCCCGACTGGTCCATCCCGGCACAGTGTTGCACCGCGCCCGAGATGCCGCAGGCCACGTACAGCCGGGGCCGCACGGTGACACCCGTCTGCCCCACCTGGTGGTCTTTAGCGATGAAACCGGCGTCGACGGCGGCGCGGGAGGCCCCCACCTCGCCGCCCAGCACGTGGGCCAGCTCGGCGACCAGATCGAACCCCTCCTTTCTGCCCACGCCCATCCCGCCGGCGACGATGACCGAAGCGCCCTTCAGGTCGCAGCACGGCAGCCGCATCTCCCGCTCCAGCACCTGCACGACCAAATCGGCGGGATCGAACTGGGGCGATATTTGCGTGACCGCGCCCTGGCGTGTTTCATCCGGCTCTTCCATCTGCATCACGCCCTCGCGCACGGAGGCCATCTGCGGGCGGGTCTCGGGATTGACGATGGTGGCGATGATGTTGCCGCCAAAGGCCGGACGGATCTGGTACAGCAGGTCCTCGTAGACCTCGTCCCGGAACTCGAAATCGCCAATCTGGAGCGAGGTGCAGTCGGCGGTCAGCCCGGCCCAGCAGGCGCTGGCGATGCGCGGCGCCAGGTCGCGCCCCACCGGCGTGGCCCCCAGCAAAAAGATGTAGGGCTCCCGCTCCTTGACCAAATCGACGGCGACGCGGGCGTAGGGCAGCGTGCGATACGCACCCAGCTCGGGAGCTTGGGCCAGCAGCACCTCGTCGGCGCCGTGGTGGATGACCATCTCGGCCCGGTCGGCGACCCCCTCGCCGAACAACAACCCGCACACCCTTCCATCCAATTGGTCGGCCAACTCGCGCGCCTTACCCAATAGCTCCAGGCTTACGGGCGAGACGTTGCCGCTATCTTGTTCGATGAAAACCCAAACCTCTCGTTGTTTTGCCATTGACTATCCTTGTACGATCGAATCTGCGAATCAGCGAGTCAGCGAATGGACGGTCTCGCTGATTCGCTGACTCGCTCTCTCACAATATGTAATCCTCTACCAATTCCCGCACCAGCGCCGAGACGCCTGCCTCGCTCGCCTCAAACTCCTTGCTGCCTTCGGCGCCCAGTACGACGGAGTCGATCTTGAGCACCTTGGTGGGCGAGCCGGAGAGGCCGACCCTGTCGTAATCGACGCCCACGTCCTGGCCGCTCCACACGGTGATTTTGAGTCCGCGCGCGGCCAGATACTCGTCCAGCTTTTCCTCCGTCTCGAACTCGGGCCACTTTTCCAGCAGGGCGGGATACTCCTGCGGTATGGCGGCCAGCTTGTTGGAGACGACCCGGCGGGCCGAGGGAGGGCGCGGTTCGTTGGCCGACTCGACGACGGTGAGCAGGCAGGGCAAGGCGCCCTTCACCGTCTCTGTGCCCAGGGGGAAGGCCCGGCGCACGACGATCTCGCTACCATCCAGCGACTCGATGGCCTCGGCGTAGGTGATCTGCGGCAGCCCCAGCTTCTCGG
>CAZKDJ010000095.1:0-14922 GCA_964551295.1 uncultured Anaerolineales bacterium
GCACTGTAGATGTATCAAATTTAGGCGATTTCATGTGCCAGTTCATTACCGGATCATTTACCACATTGGCGCTTAATGTGGCTGCCATTGTCGATACTGGTGTAAACTATCTATCAGGGCAATTGATAGATGGGAATGGTAACAAAAGACTGTTCAATGCCCGTATTCCGTTTCATCTTCTGCTTTCTCCTGGTCGGCGGAAAGATGCCACCAGTACAACGGTTTTAGTCGATCCGGTTGGCAACAATCTGTTTTATCCGTTACCATTCGAATATTTATTTCCCGCATCAACGCAAATACAGATGGATGTGAATAATACTTCCGACACTGACAATTATTATGAAATCTGTTTGCATGGATTCCGGGTAATAGGTCGGACGACAATGGAAGGGCGGGACAGCGACGAGATTACCGTGGTTTGATTATGCAAACACAAACAATTGAGAAACGACAGCCATTTTTTATCTATCGCCGGATAACTTTGAACGCCGGGACTGAATACTTTATAGAGAAAATAGAACAGGGTTTTTATTATCTCTTACGCGAAATCGTTGTTGCGTATCCTGAGCTCGATGTCGCGGGCGCTGTATTCGGACCGGAACTGAGTTTTGAAATGGTGCAGAAAGCTCAGGATATTTTTCCGCAAGATGAACCGATACCTTTTCGATTGGTGAGCACACCGGGAAATGATGGAATACAAATAACTGCAGGCGGACAGCTTACGGCAACGCCGGTGAAATCATGCAAAACATTAAACGTCATGTATCCTGAAAAGGATGTCATCACAATTAAAATCACCGGTCAGAATGGAGTGAACCCGGCAATAATCGATATTATGTTAAATGGTTATCTTATCCCTATAGTGACTGATCGGAGCTTCTGAAATATGCCAGAGCAGATTGACGTTTTATCCGCCCCCTATCAGTACGGCGCAATGTTCACCGTGAATATTGCTGTAAATAGCGTTGACCTGGTACCTGTTGTTCCCGGTACTCCGATGACATTGACAGCAGGGGGAGGAACAATTTTAGGCGGCGGCTATGAATTTCAAGAGGGTGACAATTTTGAAATATTATCCGCCGGTTTTCATATCCCTGAAATGTTTGGTTTAGCTCAATACGATATAGCTGGCGGTGGTGAATTTATGTTGCCGATTATGTATTTACGCGGGCAGGTTATCGGGGGAGCTGCTCCATGGGCTAATATAACTCAGTTCGGTAATAATGGCACTCTCAGAATACCGTTTTCTGATTATGAAATGTCTGTGGGTAGTTTTGTTGATGTGCGCGAAACCGGTTTGATTAGCGGATTAGCTCACCCCTTCGGAACGTTCATATTGCAAACAATATTCCCTTATACTGTTGGCGTTGATTATCCGCAGATAAGTATGATAAATGCACCTGCAGCACTTGACGGTATAGATATTTATGTAACTCCATTTATCAAGGTTCGCCATTCATTTACCCTGACGTAAGGTGAAATATGTCCGCAACTTTTCAGATACCTGATAAATCAACGCTGGTGCCTACGACAACAATATTTTCAGCGTTATTCAATAATCCGACTGTCGGCCGTTATGATTTTACTAGAACTGCAGCAAACAGAAATGTTTTTTGCATGAATATAAGACCACGGGTGATTTATTTCATCGATTCTTATTCTATCGGAGCAAATATAACGGAACAACAGTTTTTAGAGTCTATTACTGTTTTTCCGCAATTGCAATTCACGAAGCTTTTTGATTCTCAGAATCTATATAGAGCACCTTTGCAGGTTGTCAATTTCACCGACCACGGGGAATTATCTAATTTTTTTCATTCTGATATCACCGGAGATCAGCTGCTTTTATCTTTTACCGGTGAATTACGGCAATTGGCTTCAATGGTAGGTATATCACCAGTGAGAGTACAAGTATCGATCAATATTTATCAGATTGAGGAACAATATTTCGGCGCTGCACACCGTGACGCTGTAGCTCACTCAATAGGGCAACGGAATAGAAGATAATGACGACTTCAAATATCTATCATGGTGGTTCATCATGTAAGAAAGGGTGGACTGGCGGCGGCGGGGGAGGGGTCGGTCAATATATTAATTATGGTTCGTCTGAAGGCGTATCAACAACGACAAATGCAGCATGGCAGAATAAATTACTGGTGAGTTTTACGGCTGTTCTGGGGGTTCGTTATAAGATCGAGGGCTATTGCGAAATATTCGCTGTAGCTGATGAGGACGTGGAAGCTGAATTGACAATAAATACAGTTCGATACGCTTTTAGCCATTTCAAAAATCCGTTATACGCTGATCGGTGGACACAGTGGAACGGTTGTTTTTATGTAGACAATACACTCACTGGAAATCAGGACGTTCGTATAAATTGGCGTAGTGGTTTCGGTGGTGGTAACAAAAGTATCCAAAGAGCAAGAATTCTAATCACTCGACTCGATTAGATTGATAATATTTTTTTAAAACTTAAGGAGCGTCTCAATGGCTGATGAAAAAGAAAAAAAGGAAGAAAAGCGGGATGACCGGCTCATTGATATTTTACGGATTCGCAAGTCGAATACAAAGAATTCTCTCTGGCAGTCACCTGAAGGAAAGGCATTTATTGTAAAGGCGAGAGAAGGAGTAAAAAAATCAAGGGTCGTGGAAAATAGCGCATTCCTTTATGTATTCGAAGTAATTGAGTAATATGAACGCGGTAACTGCAGCAATTAAGGCGCAAACATTGGCGCTATTGAGTGAACAGGTTTTAGGTGTAAAACCAGAGATCGAAAAAGTCGGGAATGATTATTACCGGCTATATTGGAAAAGTGATGATCTGCCCGAAGTACGGGAGAATTTCAGTTCTTATATATCCAATATAGAGCCTGGTGATGTGCGTGTGGAGTGGGTACCCGTTGTACAGAATGTAGCGATAAAAAAAGCTCTTCCGTGGGTGCTCGGTGTTTTTGCGGCTGGCTTTCTTATCGGTAAACTATGAAAAATATACCAAATGATGTATACCAAAAAATCATTGAGATAGCAATCGACTTAGAAATAAATCCGGATGATTTGGTTAAATTGATAGACTTTGAATCCGGTTTCGATCCCCAGGCGAAAAACCCGTATTCGTCCGCTCGTGGTTTAATACAATTTGTCGATAAAACGGCCAGAGATTTAGGTTTTTCCGATAGCCTCGATCTGGTTACTTTGCATCCTACCGTTAAAGATCAGCTGCAGCTGGTGTATGAATATCTTTCGCGTTATTATCCCTTTGCAAATAGTAAAGAATTGTATCTATCGGTTTTGTATCCATCATGGAGAAAAAAACCGCTTGATACTGTTTTACCTGTAGATATTCAAATAAAGAATCCGGGAATTGTGACACTGAGGGATTACGTTGAAAAAATAGAAGGGAGGGGGAAATTTAAGGTTGATAGTACATATTTACCCGCGATAGCAATCGCTTTAATATTATTGATTATAATTATTTCGAAAGGAAAAAAGTAATGTCGGAACCCGCACAAGCAACAACAGATGAATTAAATCTTCAGAATGAAAATGATTTTCAGGATTTAAGCAATTCATCACTTTCTTACATTGAATTGATGGACGAATTTAAAGAAAGTAATGGACTGGAAAGAATTGATTATTTTTATTTGTATAAATATGATGATCCTGATAATAACCGAAAACGAAAGTTTTTAGACAAGTTCGATCCTGATTTTCCGCCAGATGAACATGAAATAGGATTGAAGCATGGCGGCGGAACGTATCTGGTTAGGCTGGTAATAAAAAAATGCAGACAATTCAAAAATGGCACTCAGAGAATCTATCAACTATTTATACACGAACGATACGACGAATTAAAAAAACAGAGAGAAAAAGCTGAAAAGTTTGACAGAGGCGAAAAACCGCCGCCACCTCCGGTACAACCTGCAATAATTCAACAACAATCATCTGCAACAGATTTTTTGACAGTCGCTGAAAAAATAATGGCGATAATTACTCCTATTTTAGCTCCATTACTGCAGCGCAACAGCGGTAACGACAATAATATGATGATGGAAATGGTAAAACAATCGTTTTCATCAATGGCTGAAACAATGCGTAACTCAATGATGGAGAATTTCAAGATGATAACTGAAATGCAACAACGAAATTTAAAAAATGCGGAAGCTGCTTTCCGGGATCAAATGAAACCGGACAAAGAAGATGATACTGGTATTTTAGATAAAATCATTCCCTTGATTAATCAATGGTTGCCTAAATTAACCGGTGACGACATGCAGGCTAAATTACTGCAGGGAATTGTCAAGCAATCGAAAGAACTGGAATCCATAAAGGGTAATAGTAAACAGCTTGAAACTTTAGTACAATACATTCTTGACAGGGAGGGTCCGGAAACAACCGCTCAATTATTAAAGCAATTGAATATCCCCTTTGAGTTATATGAACCAGAAAATAATCAAAGAGATTTTCCTCTGGAAGAAAGAGAAGCAGATCCGGAACCGGAGGAATATTATGTGCCAAGAGATCAGTCGGAAGCATTTCCGGAAGATGTTCCAGGAGATCAGCCGGAAGCAGATCCGGAAGCAGATCCGCCGAAAAAAAAGAAATCGATTAAAAAGAAGGTCGTTAAAAAGGTATCTGAATGAGCAGAAGAAATAAAAAAGGGAGGATTAGCGGTCCCCCCCAGAGGCGGTGAAAGTAGCTTTTTCCCGGTTTGGCGTTAATCATTCTAGGATAGCCATTGCAGACACACACCCGTTGTACATTGTAATCTAAATATATCATCAATTGTCATAATATTCAACTTTTTAAAAATTGGCAGTAAAAAATGAAAAAAAATGATTACACCCAAAAAAAAGGAATTTTTAAAGCAAAAAAACATTAATCAATAAAATCAATGAGTTATAAATCTGGAGCTCTTCCAGGAGCGGAACGGATCGGAGCGGATCCCGCCGGCGCCGGCTTCGCCTGGTAAAAAGTGTTTTTCGTAAAATGATTACAAAAAATCGATACGGTTCTTTATGGTCGAATTAAGAAAGCTTAGAAACCTGAAACGTCAGCAGATGCGAATAGTCTCACAATTTGAGACTAATAACCCGCTTTCGTTGCTGAATCCGGATTACGTTTCTTCCACTGGTTTGACTGTCGAAGATATAGCAGAAAAAATAGATAAAATAAAGGATTGTGCCACACTAATCGAATTGACTGATAACTTTGTTCAAGTGGGTGATACATGGGAACAAGTTTTGAGTGTATCGGCGGCGAACTATTGTAAGCAGCCTGTAATCTGTCCGGTTTGTGCATCCCGGATGCAAGCCCGGAGGAAAGCTAAATTGTCCGATCCGATAAAAGAGCAGGCGCAATTGTGCGCCGAATCATTTACGGTGGATGGTGAAGAAAAAAAGCGGCGTTATGCATACATGATTACGTATACGATTACGGACGGAGATTCTTTATCTGAAAGAATGGAAACCTTAAAAGAGAGTAAAAAGAATTTCCGTAAAATGGGGCAGCGTAGAAAAAATGGAAAACGTTCCGGCGGTGAGACTTCAAAGATTGTCGGGGGAGTGTCCACTGTAGAAATCAAGCGTGGCAAATATTCCGGACAGTGGCACGTTCACCAGCACGACCTGGTATTTACCGATGAACCGCTCAACTATAGAGTATATCAGGAAACTGCAAAAAGAAAACTCGATCAGAAGTACGGTCGCAATATTCCACGGGAAGAATTGAACAAAATAGCTTTAATTAAAGCGAAATTTCGTGACAAGCTGGTAGCGGTTTCAAAAATGTCTTTCGAATGGTTACGGGCAACCGGCGGGGATTCCATAGATATTAGAGTTGATCCGATAAAACACATTCCGAAATCTGCAAAAGGTAAAAAAAAGCGAATGTTCGAAAAGATGACTTTTCCGGAATCGGTACTGTATCAAGCTAAGGAAGTGATGAAATATCCATTTAAGCCGAATGACTTTTCAACAGCGGATTCTCTTGAAATACTTTCCGATACATTTAATAAAAGAATGGTTGCAACGTACGGCGTATTTTATGGCATTCCTGGTGATGATTACAACGATGAACTCGATAACAGCGAACATTTTATAATGAAATGGAATGGTAAAACGTGGATCGATCCAAAGCCGGGTACCGTTCGAGAAAATGAAGATACTCAAGAAGCCCGGAAAAAGGTTGGCATTGAACTTGGTGAATACCGCCGAAAACGGCGTTTAATGGTCGATAGGTATACAACTCCGTGGGGAGTGTCTTCTGTACTGTACTTGCGTCTGAATGAGCTTAAAAAGTGTTTCAGGGCAAAATGTGCCGCAGTGTGGCAACGGTACCGCGAAAAGAAAAAACGCTCAGAATTGCAAGAGAAGGCTAAGTGTGACACTTATTCCGTGGTTCTTGCGCTTGATGGATATTATTTACCCGGAGCAACGTCGCGGGAAATAATGCTGGAAGGTTGGCAATAACTATTTTATAACATATCATTCCACGCGAAGCACGCAAAGAGGGGGCGGTACTACGTTAAAGCGTAACGTATACCGCCTTTTTATTTTCCTCAAAGAAGAAAAGCAACAACAGCGCTCTATTCTGAATCCGATTCCAGTTGTACATTGTATTTGATCCCCCGATCGATACCGGTTGATACAGCAAAAAACCAACGGCGAACCACTGGAAAAACTTAAATCTCGATACTGAAGTCATTATCTGTCACAGCACCGCACTGGTGACGACCGGAGCGCAATAAATAATTTATTATTCTTGATTTCCACACGTTACATGATGTAACATTATGTTACGTACTATAATTTCCCCACTCCCGGCGGCGTTATGAAAAGACTATGTATTCTCCTTGGTTGTTCCGGCATTAATTCAGATTGCCCGGGTAATCCTGACTGTGAAATATTGCGCGATATAGCAATTACAGATCCGGAAATCTGCAGGAAGGTTTTTCCGGATACGCTCGATTCATGTACCGAAACACTTTTAGACGATTTAGAAAAAGGGGTATGGTAATATGTGCCTTGTCGATATCTGTAAATCATGCCGTGATTGTAACCCGGTCGATACAAAAGACTGTCCTGGTTGCCTGATAAAATCGAGACGACTCGGTTGTAATTGTCGCGAATCATCAGAAGATTATGAAGATGATTACAGATACGACGGACTACCGAGAAATCCGGAGAAATTAAGAATAAACAAGAAAGGAAATGAGGGGTAAAATGAACGTAAAAAAATTACCGTTTCGTTGTGAGCATTGCAGGTTGTTTTTTCCGAAAGATAATGAATGCTTAATTTATAATATTCATCCCGTGAAAGAACCGTATAGATTCAGAGGTGTTGGTGGTGAGAATTTTATATGCAAGAATTTTGATTTAGATTTTAGCAGAATATTTCCCGCTATAGAGAACCCATTCACTGCAGCTTTTTTTCACTGGTGTGATTCTGGTCTTATGTCACCAGGAAGAAACGATTTAATCAAATTAATAGAAAATGATCCAATGAGAGAAAAAGTATTTGAATCTCACGAGTGGAAAAAGGTAAAAATGCTTTGGCTTGATTGGATATTTGAAAAAGTGTTTGAGTATGCTTTACAACTTATGAGAGTAAAAGAAAAGACAAATAAAGATTTAAAGAATCATTGGAAATGGAAAAAAGAGTATGGAGAAGATGAAAAGAAAATGACAAATAAAATAATAACTAATACACGTTGGGAACAATATGTCGATAAAATTTATCACGGACGTGGACTTATTACCGATGGATTAATACCAATGATCATTACAGCAGTTTTCAAAGTATTGAAAGAAGATAACCGATTGAAGGGAGGTGATAATAGTGGCAAAAACGAAAGTGGAAACGATTAATCAAGTAAAGTCGGAAGTAAAAGCGGGATTCGTACAACTGTATAATCTTTGTGCTTCTGCATCGATTCAAGTTGATATGCCGGTCGAAGCTCTTAAAAAATATCATAGTCTTGCAGGTGACATAATGAATCAAATTAAATCGAAAATAGCAACTCTTGAGATTATGGTATGATTAAACCTTCTGAAGTAAAAGAAATGAATAATTTTATGGGAAGAGCATTCGAATGTACCGGTAAATGCAATAGGTGCATAGCGGAATATATCTGTACTTTTAACAATGGGAAGGAAACGATTGTGAACAAAAAAAGAAAAAATAGAGCAACAGCAAAAGTGAAAGCGAAACCGACACTTGCAATAGATCATGATGCAATGTTCTACAGCATAAAACGAATAAGAGGTTTGCCAAATTGTTGTACCGTTCACCGTGATTTAAAAGTAGCGAAAACTCACTTTTCTGGATTATGGAGTTTACAGAAATCGTGTGAGATAAGGTACAACGATCGAAAATATAAAGTTGGTGATATTCTTCACTTGATCGAAATGAATTATTCTAAACCGACAGGACGTTTTATTATTGCGATCGTAACTCATGTATTGAGGCGAATTTCTGGGCAGGAATCAGGACTTGAAAAAAATTATGTCGCATTGTCAATTAATATAGTCCGTTGTTGGGACCCGAATCATAAACCGCGAAAATTAAAGAAAGAGAAGGTGCAATAATATGCTATCATTCTGGATATATGATCTGCAGACTCATGAAGATATCCCGATATTGAAGTTTTCACCCGTTGAACAACCATCCACAAATGCATTGGAAACATTCAAGGGATTTTTAGCACAAGCAGCAAAAGAACCGTATAGATTCAAGGTTGTTTTATCTGCTAAATGTGATGTAACAACACGCATGATTAATAGTATGGGTATAATGTATAATTTCGCGAAGGCCTTACTGTTTTTTCATGAGGAAAGCACCGAAAAAAATGAGTATTTAAAATTGTTCGGTTCTTTTTGCGCAATGGTAACAAGTGAAGGTGCAACGATTGACGATTAACAGGAGATAATAAAATGGATAAAAGAAAAAATCTATGCTTTGAAAATGATCCCGACGTAATTGGTGATATTATGAACGGATGTAGCGATTTAAAACAATCGGATTGTGTCGAGGCAATTATAGGACTGTCACGGATAATCGCGAGACAAGGAGCGGCGATTAGAGTATTGAAAGAGAACAATTCGTGTATAGAAAAAAATATAATAAAGCTTGAAGGTGGTTCCTTTAGAATGAAAAATGATATAGCACAAGTAAAAAGAAAGGTGAAAAACGATAGCGAAATGGATACAAAATTTACCGTTGATGAAATGAATATGATTATGAATAAAATTGTATCAGAGGCTGAAGAATCGGGAAATGATGCACTAAAGTATAAAATGGAAAGGATGTCATTGTTGATTGATGGTGCATTAAAGCGTCATGGTGGTAAAAAAGAGAATATGAATATTGTTACTGTAATTTGGTAGGGAAGGGAGAATAAAATGGATTACCGGTTTAGCGTTGATCAGTTCGAACTGATTTTTGATTGTTTAATACAGAGTAATGGTTTTATGGATTTCGATAGAAGGGGACTGCCGGAAATACAGGAAAAGTTCGGATACATTAAAAAGGAAATTTCTCAAATGCTGGAACAAAATAATAATCCGATAATGTTCTTTACGGTATTCATGCAATATATAGGGGAGAAAGAAAAGGAAAACGTTTTTCAGGAACTAGCGTTGCAGGTAAAAGAAGTAATAGAGTTTTCTGGAAAGATTATGGAGAAAAACGATATCGTATTTAAGTCGATATCAAGTAAAGGGTTTTTCAATTTAAATAATGATAAAACACAGACCAGGAGAGATTTAATCGACGCAACTATTGATATAAAAAATCTCGCTACCTTTAACCTTTTAATGCTTCAAACAATCGGAAGGGTACTATCATATATCGGTTACGGGTTAAGCTCTGATGATTTAAAACCTGAAAACGAAAAGGGGGGCGGATGAATTCTGATTGGATAACGGAGGGGGATTATCGAAAAGGCTATAAGCGGGTAAATTTGCAGCTTCCCCTTGACGTTGCCGTGAAATTAAATAGTGCTGCTAAAAATAAGGGAATATCACAACCGGGGACATTCGCAAAAATGTTAGTTTACGAAGGGCTCGATATAAAAGTTGTGAATGGTGATGTGGTATTACCAGGTCAAACGGAATTATTTACAAAAGAAAAAAAGAAGAAAGGAAAAAAATAATGCAAGTCATTGCCAAAAAATTATTGGTCGGTTATAATGGCGGAAAAGAATACCAGCCTAAAGGAATATCAGAGAAAAAGGAATATGAAGTAGTGGCCGTATCTGAGCGGGCAAGAATGCGATCCTTCGATGGAAAAGAAAAAGAAGTCGTTGACGCATTCTTTTGGGTAATCAATGACGAGGGTCGAATGGTTAGGATAATAGACGGAAACTGTTCAGTTCGTGTGATCGATGAATAGAAGTAAAAAAGAACGCTGGAATCGTCTTTTAGAATCATACATTGATAGAATATTATCAATGCAGAATGACAGGATTCTGGATTTATTTGATACCGGCGTTCATGTTAATCTGAAAGAGCTGCAGAGGGTAACTTACAAAAAAGTGTTGAAATTAATTTTAAACAAGGGTAAAATTGCAAAAAAAAGAGGCCCAAAAAGAGGAGAAAAAAAATGTTGAAAAAACAGTCTATTCCGTTTCTGGCGTTCAGTTTTCTGGTGATAATTGGTGTTATTTTTTTCTGTAATCAATGTTCATCAATGGCCGGTTCGTTCAACCTTGAGCCGGGACAAATGCAGGGAAGGACAAGCACGGGGGAGATAAAACAATTTCCGAATGGTACATCAATACCTGATGGATACGAATATTTAACCACCGCGAATTATTCAACGGGAATGGTCACAGTACAGTGTGATTATAACCATATGGTAATAGAAGCAAGAAAGGCGGTGGTGGCTGCCGGAGGTGATGCGTTTCGACTCTTTAACGTAAAAAAACCTGATTATCTGACCAATACTTGTTATCAGGGAGATATATTAATTTTGAAAAAAGTGCATAAAACGTAACACTACGTAACACTATGTAACGTATTTATCCGGGATTGAGTGTATAAAAGCATTTAATCCCTTTTTTTATTGATTATTCAATAGGTTATATGGTATTAATTGATTATGCGGGTTTCTGAAAGTGTTTTAAAAAATAAAGACCAGACAGCGGCGGAAATGTATAATTTAGTAGAAAAGTACCATGATGATTTAAAAAATATCGCGGTTGTCTACAACGGGAAAAAAAGCATGTTTTGTGATTTATCATTAATTGATGCTTTTGACGTAATAAAAATGATTCCATACCAACAGGATCAACCGCCGGTTGAAATACTCTCCCGACCTGTATATATCGGTACAAAAGGAACGGGTGCTGATTGTAAAAAAAAGGCTATTTTAATGGCATCATGGTTGAAGGAAAACGACATTCCTTTTCGCTTCGTTGCAATGTCAACAACTCCAGATCGACGCGTTCACCATGTTTTTACTCAGGCTTTTATAAAAGATCACTGGAAAAATCTTGATCCTACCTATCCTGATGCAATTCCCTACCAGACTAAAACCGTAACAGCTTACGAGGTATTATAATGAATCCAAAAAGAGACCCGCGACTTATCGTATTGAGTGGAAGAGAAAAAAAAATGCAATCGATTATTAACCGGGGATATTTAAAACCAGGTGAGTTGAATGATTATCCTGAATTAATGGGTATTCTTCCGGTAATCGGAGCAATTGCCGCCGCTCTTCCTGCAGGAATTTCAATTGTGAAAGACATTTTCAGTTCAATAACCGGAGGAAAAGACGATTCATCTATCATTGAACAGCAGATAATTTTACAACAACAACAGGCGGCGGAAACGCAAAAACTTTTAATATATGGCGGTCTTGGTCTTGGTGCCATTTTAGTTCTGACCATGGTAATGAAAAAGTAAAGGAAAAGAATGTCGGGAATTCTGGAAGAGATACGCGATAATCTTGAATATATACAGGATTATCAGGAAGTACAGAAAACAAAGAATCATAAAGTTGATTCTGATGAAAGCATTACAGACAAGGTGATGCAGGACATTCAGGATATAATGCCGCCTGAAGAAAAGCCGGACTACGCAAAATATATTATGATTGGCGGAGCTGTTTTGATTGCAATTTTACTTTTAAATTCAGGGGCGAAAAAATGAGTATATACAGCCGTAAAGACGATTTGTTAAAAGGTGTTGATACAACAGCAACTAAAGGGAATAATGGAAAAACTGTTGTTTTTAAACGGGCTGATATCAATAACGATGATTTTGTAACAACTGAATTGTTGAGAATTATTGCGATACATGAAAAACACGATTTACTGCAACAGCCTGAAGTTCTGGCGGGAATGCTTGATGACCTCATAACGAAAATAAAAGGTGGTAATATTCTCAAAATATTACGCGATCCCATTGTATACGGGAGTATTTCGGTCGCGTTACTTCTTTTCATTATCGTGAAAATAAACGAGAAAAAAAGGCGGTAATATTATGTCGTTTCTTGACATTTTAAAAGAGGCAATAGATGTGAGTAAATCGACTGTCGGAAAGGCTGTTGTTGTTCCAGGTGCTGTTCTTGAGAGTGTAATTCCACCTTCTGTTGTTTCGGTTCCCGCACAAGTGATAGATGATGTGGCTATGCCTGTTTTAACGGTTTTGGCTCCAAAAAAACAGACAAAAGAAATAACAATTGAACCGATCACAGCACCGAAGGCAACAAGGTTAACGGTACCTGGTAGTGAAAGCGACAAGACCACAATTGAGGAAATAATGGAATTATTACCCATGGCAGGGCTTGGATTATTGGCTTTTTTATTATAAGGATGATATGATTCAATGGATCAAAAGAATAATATTATTGTTCAATATTCTGACGGCAGCTTGTCGCTATTGGGTAGCTGTGGCCGTAGTTTGGGTGTATTTGGTCTATCGTGGGCGGAAAAGGTAGCGGCGGAAATGTTATCGGTACTTAAGGGTACTGATTACGAAGGTACTATAAAAGATTTTTGGGGAGGTTCCGGTCTTAATACTGGACTGATTAAAACATTGCACAAGTATTATGAATCATATTTACTTTCAGGAATGTCGCCGCCGGTATTCGATGGACACGTACCGGATTCAACAGCGACACAAATGGCGAACGATCTTGAAGAAACAACGAAAATACCATACGCTGTTAATATGGAATTTTTGCGTTCTATTTATACACTGGCGCGAAACGGTGAAATCGCTTTTAAATATTATGATCCTGTAAGATATGCCCAGGTAAAAGAGGAAACGGGAGCTTTCGATTTTAAAGATATTTTCCGAACTGCAGGCGATAAAATGAACGTTTTTTTAATTGCCGGAGGCGTTGCCGCCGCCCTTCTTATGTTTTCATATATGAATCAACTTTCAAAACGTTGAACGGAGTTTATCATGGCCAAAGCTACAAAAAAAAAGAAAAAAACAACGCCGAAAAAAGCAAAGCGTTTAATGTCAGCAAAACAGAAAGCTGCTTTGAAAAAAGGGCAGGCTGCACTTAAACGCTGGCGAGCACAACAGAAAAAAAGTTCAGCGCCAAAGAAAAAGACAACGCGGAAATCAACGCGGAAATCAACAGTAAAAAAAAGAGTGTCGAAAGTAAAAACACCGGCAAAAAGGTCAGTTTCCATTAAAAGAAAGAGCGGAGGGGGTAAACCTATGATTACCAAAAAAATCAGCAGAGGCATTTCAAAACTTGCAAGAAAATCAAATGCGTTGGAAATGCTCAAGGATTCCGGGCTTGTAATATTTGCCGGTATAACATCCGGGTATCTGGTAAGTAAGATACCTATCAGTGATTCACGGGTGCGGTCATTAATTCCCGTAGGTGCTGGAATAGGCCTAGCTGCACTGACCAGTAAAAGCAACAAAATCGCACGAGGCGTTTCTCAGGGAATGGTGATTTTAGGTACTGTTTCATTATTCAAACAATTGGCACCTGGTGTTCCAATGCTGGCCGGTGAAAGAATCATTCTGTTACCCACAAATAACGGTATGGGTCGCCGGTTATCAATGAGTAACTCAGGGCGTGCGACTCTGGGCCGTCGGGTACGTTTAGCCGGAAATAGTGTTGTTCCATACAGGACCGCGGCGAATACGTAATAATTAACTTTTCATTGAAGCTGTATTTTATATAGATAATTAACAAAAGGAAATAACTTTTTTTTCGGAGGGGTACATGGATACAACCAATTTTTTACAGCAACTTCAGGACGGGGCTTTCGGTGGTGATGCCGACGTAAAGCAATGGTCCATTTATGATACTCAGCTGGTGATCGGTGCAGCCGTAACACAACGGTATTTTACAAATCAGCTTGGTTCGCCGCTCGGGGCTGTTGTTAAGACGCTGGCAGATACCAATATGACGACGGCCGGAGTGATGCCGCAAGGTCAGCATTTTTCCGCAATGGCAATTCAGGTAATGTATACCTCTGCGGCGGCAAAGGCGACGGCGGATGTACAGAGCTTGTATACGTTTCTCAATGAAACCACTGTTGAATTCATCCGTGCCAGTAAATACACAATGGGTCAGTGGAAACTTGGCGAACTTATGGGTGATTCTCTCAAAGTCGCAATGATTCCCACGGTGGCGGGTGATAATATACCTCTGAATAGTCCCCGTTTTACCGGTATATATCCGCTCAATGAACCGATGGTATTTCCTGCATTGATCGGTATTGAAGCGGAAGTCACAAATCATGTCGTACCGGCGGCGGCGCTGGTAGATGACAAGCTCTGCATTTCACTTCAGGGGCTGCTGATTCAGGCGAAATAGTCTATTCAGCAGGCTTGTGCGGGGGGAACGGATTAAATTCCGTTCCCCAAAACCATTAAACAGGGATTTTTTATGGATCATTTACAAAGAAAAATCGATCCGGCTCAAATACTGAACTTGCAGAAACGTCAG
>CAZKDJ010000096.1:0-14891 GCA_964551295.1 uncultured Anaerolineales bacterium
GGCGTCCCCCTGCACCTGCGTGGGGGAGAGCAGCACCTCGGCCAGCGGGTAGCGGCGGTCCAGCACGTTGAGGATATCGCGCAGCGCGGCGGCGGTGGGGGAGGTGACGACGCCGATGCGGCGGGGCAGGGGGGGGAGCGGCCGCTTGCGCTCCGGGTCGAACAGTCCCTCGGCCTCCAACTGCGCCTTGAGCCGCTCGAACGCCAGGTACAGGTTGCCCACGCCGGCCGGTTGGATTCGATCGACGTAGAGCTGGTAGCGCCCGCCGGCCTCGTACACGCTCACGTTGCCGTGGGCCAGCGTCAGGTCGCCGCTGGCGGGTAGGTAGTCCTGTGCGTCGGCCACGTTGCGCCACATGACGCACGGCACCTGTGCGCCCGCGTCCTTGAGCGTAAAGTAGCAGTGGCCGGAGGAGGCGCGGCTGAAATTGGAGACCTCCCCCTCGACCCACACGTCGTCCAGTACCGGGTCGTCCTCGAACAGCCGCCGGATATGCCCGGTGAGCTGGCTCACGGTGAAGGGCTCAGAGATCGTCGGTCCGCCAAAGAGGCTGAGTTGTTCGAACATGATGGGGATTATGATAGCCCAGTGGGGGGCAGGTGTCAAGTGTGGCGTGCCCCTGTTACCTTTTTCTACTTTCTGCGATATACTCTGTGAATGTTGAAGGGGAGATGACCCCAGGGAGATTTTTATTGATTCAATCCAGAACTTTGACTGGGGGTGAAGACGAGGTATCGCTGGTAGAGTCTGCACAAAGTGATCCCGCAGCTTTTGCCATTCTCTATTGGCAGTACGTGACGCCGGTCTTTCGCTACGTCTATAGCAGAGTGGGCAATGTGCCTGACGCCAAGGACCTGACCGCGCAGGTTTTCAGTCAGGCACTGGAGGGGTTGTCCCACTATCGTCACCGAGGACGTTTCGCTGCCGGGCTTTTTACAATTGCCCGCCGCCGGGTGGCAGATCACTATCGCGGGCGACAGGATTACGTATCTTTCGACGAGTCCCTCGACAGCCCGGATCGGGGCGACAACCCTGTGGATTGTCTCGTGCGGCAAGAATCTTTGGAGAGATTGGCAGCCCCAGTGGGACAGCTGGATGAGGAAAAGCAAGAGCTACTGCGGCTGCGTTTTGCCGCTGGCCTGACCTACGGCGAGATGGCGCGAGTTTTGAAGCGCTCCGAGGCGGCGGTCAAGATGGCTGTGCGTCGCCTGTTGCGCCGGTTGGAGGCTGAGTGGGAGGAAGAGGATGTGTGAGTGCACAGATAATCATTCACCTCGTGTCGAGACGGGACTTGAGATGCTCTTTACTACACCGGTGCCAGATGCGGCCTTTGTCGCCGGTCTGGAGCGGCAGCTCGTGAACTCGGGAGGGTTTTCGACGTGGTGGGGCTGACCAAGTCCCCTGGTGTCTCAGTTGGCGTCGCTGGAGGGTGGCGGCCCTGATTCTGGTGCTGGTCTTGGTCGTGACGGTGGTCGTCGCTGGCCCGCAGGAGGTGTGGGCTAGCCTACAGAGACTCTTGGGAGGTTATGTGCCAGGTCTCGGCTTCGTCAACCTGGAGCAGGCCTGGATGCTACCGGAGCCGGTGGAGGCCAGCCGTGAGGGGGTGACCGTACGCGTCGAGCACGTCGTGGCGTCGGCAGACGGCACGGTCGTTCAATTCAGTACCGTCGAGGGTATTCGCCATCTGCTCTTTCCCGTATCGGAGTGGAAGTGGGATTACGGTCAGGCCAGTGACGAATTTGAGGCTTTTTTGCGCCTGCCGGATGCTAGAGGTGGGTGCCAAGACCATGCGTGTAGGGGGCGGGACATTGGCTTTCCCGTCTCTGCCGGGCGGTACAGAGGTCGAGAATGTTACACTGGAACTGCCGCGCTTGCCACTGCTGCCGCCCGGTGCAGCGCCGGAGGATTGGGATATCCCGCTGCCTCTTCGGCCTGTCACAGAGGAGGTAGCGGCGGACCTCGGCGTGCAGGTGTACACCTTGTCCGACGGTAGCGATACCCACAAGGATATTACCCTACACGTGCTGGAGGTGGCGCACGGCCCCGACGAAACGGCCATCCACGTCCGCGTGGACTAGGAGCCAGAGGTGGGAAACGTTTCGGTCATGCGCCCCAGGCCTTTTGACAGTAGCCTGCATGGGGTACAATTGCACGACGGTCACATTTTCTACGCGGCGCAGGATATCGACGGCTGGTCTCCTGTCGAGTATGAAGGTCCGAGGGTGCTTTTTGGAGAGGGGACACCGGCAGAGTCTTGGCCAACGAGCTACGAAGACATGTGGACCTTTTATCCGCTTTGGCGTTCACCGTACAGTCTGACCCTTCAATTGGCATGGGTCGACGTTTTCGTCCCGATAGAAGGTGTGGGTTTCACCGTGGACTTGGGTGACGACCCGCAGGCAGGGGTGTGGCAGCCGCTCGATGACTTTTGTGGTCGACGGTCGTACGATGCATGTCACCTGGGCGAAACTTAAAGCTTTCCAGATCGCAAGCCCAAAACTGGTTGGGTATAGAGACCGGCTGGAAGTTGAGCTTTGAGGGGGCACCGGTGGAATGGGAGCGAAACGGCCGGGTTCTAGAGAGAGTCATACTTGTGGGAGATGATGCCTTTCCTATTCTTGTTGGATGGATGGGCAATGGCCATTGGATTCGGGAACTTGGATGAAACATGGCGCTTGAAAGATCCAGATGCTCCGTTACGTGGCCTTGTCATTCTCACTGAAGTTCCCGAGGGCCCGGTTTGCGTGCAGGTTAGTAAAGTGCTTGTGCGCATGGATGGACCGTGGGCTGTCCCTGGACGATACCTCAAACGGGCCAGATAGACGACTGAACTCTCTCCCAAACTGCATTCCTATGGCTCGACGCCCTTGACGTACCGGTCGAAGAACGCGATCGAGCGCTGCATGGCTGTGCCAAAGCTGTTCGAGATGTTGTGGTTGTCGCCCTCGTAGATGTACAGCTCGGTCCGCTCGTCGATCGCTACGAGTTGCGCGTACAGGTTCTGGGAGAACTCAAGCGGCACCGAATCATCCGCTGTGCCGTGGTGCAGTTGGAGCGGGCCGGATAGGTCGCCCAGGTAGGACGTCGGGGACAGGGCGGCCCAGAACTCGGGGTTCTCCTCGGGTGTGCCGTAGGTATCGAACGTCTCCTCCAAGCCCCGGTGCCTGGGGTGGTCTGGGTCCAGTGTTGGCGTCGGGCCGTCCGATCGCCAGCGCCTCCAGGCCTCGATCAGCTCCGCGTAGGGCGCGGTGGTGCCGGCCCAGACGGCGCCGGCCTTGACGTCCTCCGTCACGACCATGGCGCGCACCGTGATCCCCCCGCCCATCGAGTGGCCCCACATGCCGATCCGGTCGGGGTCGGCGTCGGGATATTGTTTGAGCGATGCCACGGCGTTGAGCACGTCGACGGTGTAATCGGGCACGGTGTGCCCGCTCGACGGTTCCCCCTCCGATTTATCGTGTCCGCGGTAATCGGAGCGAAAGACGATGTACCCGTTCCTGGCGAACCCATCCACGTAGGCCACGTAGCGCTCTGTGGTGCGGTATTGATCGGGTGGGATGTAGCCGTGGTTGAACACGACCACGGGCCAGCCGCTCTCGGGTTTCTCTCCCTGGGGTACCGTCAGCAGGGCATAGATCTTGAGTCCCTCGGAGAGATATGAAGTAATGTACCGGTCATAGTTGGATCCCAGGTCTAGCGTCTCTTCGATGGTGATCTCGCTGCCGAGATAGTCTTGCTGGCGCATCACCTCGATCATCAGCGGGTGGGTCGGGGTGGGAGTTGGCGTGGGCGAGGGGGTGGTGGTCGGCGTGGGAGTCGGTGTGGCCGTTGGATTGGGTGTGATCGTCGGCGTGTGCGTTGGCGTCAGTGTCGGCGGGACGGTCGTTGGCGACGGCAGTGCGGTGGGCTGTGGACCGCCGCACGCAGCCAGCACGATCATCCCGAGGATCAACAAGCAGACCCCAAAGAACAGGGCGCGTTTTTGTGTAACCGCACCCGAAATCATTCGCATAGTCATTGCCTGAAACTGAACCTCATGTGGCCCCCGCACGCTCCTCCAGCAGCTCGATCAGCGGCCTCAGCAGAAAGTTGGCTTGCCTGCTGCCGGAACCTCCCCTGCTGCCTGCGCCACCAGATCCGTCACCGGGGAAGCCGCCGCCAGCTTGCATGGTGGCGCGCATTTCTTCTCGTTCCTCGTCGGTCATGTTGGCAAACTCGGCCCGCTGCGTAGCCATCTCGGGCGGCATCTCTCCGTCTGACCCGCCTGGCGGCCCACCGGGGAAGCCTCCGCCCGCTTCCATCGTCGCGCGAACCGCTTCCCGTTCCTCATCGCTCATGTCTCCACCGGGGCCCCCTGCGCCCGGTCTGGGGCTTTCCATGCCTTGTTCCTCCATCCAGGCCCGCAAATCCTCCTGCGTGAGCTGCATGGCCGCGATGGCTTGCAACTGCTCCTGCGTCATCGCCTCTTCGATCTGCTTCAGGACGGCATCTATCTCGGCCTGGATCGTCACGCCGCCGCCTTGAAGTGCCTGCCACAATGGCAGAAGCGTCTTTGCCTGTTCCTGCGTGACGGCGTGCTCCATCTCTTCCAGCAGCAGCGTGCCCAGCATGAGCTGGTTCGACACGCTCAGTGCACCCTCGTAGGATGTATCGAGCACCTCGCTGGTGTAGGAGCTATTTACAGCTTCTTCCACTACCTGCGTCGGTTCGCTACTGGCACAGGCAGCCAGCAGCGCCACAGGCAATACTAGCACAAGTATTGATACTATGACAGTCTGAAATCTCATGTTCTTACCTCCATTTCAATCTCCAATCTCTATTCTCTTCTCAATGCCTCGATCGGATCCAACTGCGCCGCCTGGGTCGCGGGATAATATCCGAAAAAGATGCCCACCGCCGCTGCTGCGCCAAAGGCCAGCGGGATCGAAGCTGTCACGATCTCGGTGCGCATCGTGCCCAGCTCGTTAAAGGCATAGGAGCCTCCGACGCCGATCAGCACGCCCACGATCCCGCCGATCAGGCTCAGCATCACCGCCTCTAGCAGGAACTGGAGCAGCACGTCGCGCGGGCGCGCCCCCAGGGCTTGCCGCAGGCCGATCTCTTTCGTCCGCTCGGTGACGCTGACCAGCATGATGTTCATGATGCCGATGCCGCCTACCACCAGCGAGATGCCCGCCACCCAACCCAGCAGGTTGCGAAATGCCTCCGTCGTCGACGCCTGGGCGTCGATGATGCTATCCTGCGTCGTCAGTGCAAAGCCAGGTGAATCGGCCGTCGTGCCGTACAGCTTCATGAGTTCACTGCTCAACTGGGCCATCACGTCATCCATGGTATCTCTGCTCTCGGCAGAGACGTACACCATGCGCAGGGTGTCGCCACCAAAGCGCATGTTGGTGAATTTCTTGAAAATCACGGTGATGGGAATGTACACCCGCTCGTCGTAATCGGTGTTGCCGACCAGGCCTTTTTGCGCCATCACGCCGACGACGATGAACTTGGTCGAGTCGATCTTGATCGACTGTCCGACGGCTGAGCTCGTGCCGCCAAAGAGCTCCTGAGCGATGTCGTATCCCAGTACGACCACTTTGTTGGTCCGGTCGTTGTCATCGTCGATGATAAAACGCCCTTCCGCCAGCGCGTACTCGCGCACCTTGGTAAAACTGGGCGTCGTGCCGACGACGGAGATGTCTTCCAGCGTCGTGCTGCCGCCTTTGATATCCTGCGTGGTCGATTGCTCCGCCGAGATGCCATTGATGCCGGTCAGTTCCCCTTCGAGGGTGGTGAGGTTGTCGTAGGTCAGGCCGGGCGGGGGTGCCGATCCGGGGCCGAACCCGCCTCTGCTGAACGACGGCATGATCACGATCAGGTTCGCGCCCAGCGAGTTGATCTGATCGGCGATTTCGGCCTCGGCACCGGCGCTGACGGCCAGCATCACGATCACCGCCGCCACGCCGATGATCACGCCCAGGGTGGTGAGGAACGAGCGCACCTTGTTGAGGGTCAGACCCTCCCACGCTACTTTCAACGTTCGCCAAAAGCTCATTGCGCGCCTCCGTTGTAACCGTTGTGCAGGTGGGCGATGCCGCTGGCTTGGGTCTTGTCGGACACGATCTCGCCATCTACCAGGTAGATCACGCGCTGGGCGTGCTCGGCGATATCCAACTCGTGGGTGACCATGACGATGGTCGCGCCTTGATCGTGTAGTTGACACAACAGGACCATGATTTCCTGTCCGGATTTGGTGTCCAGGTTGCCCGTCGGCTCGTCGGCCAGGATGATGGTCGGGTTGTTGACCAGCGCCCGTGCGATGGCCACCCGCTGCTGCTGCCCGCCCGAAAGTTCGTTGGGCTTGTGATGCGTGCGATCCCCGAGCCCGACCGATTCCAGAGCTTCAATGGCGCGCTCGTGGCATTCTGCATCGGACAGAGGGTCGACGCTGTTGTACATCAGGGGCAGCATCACGTTCTTGGCCGCGCTCAGTCTCGGCAGCAGGTTGTAGGATTGAAAGACAAAGCCGATTTTGCGGTTGCGCACGTTGGCCAACTCGTTTTTGCTCAGCTGACTGACGTCCTCGCCGTCCAGTTCGTAGGCGCCATCGGTCGGGTGATCCAGGCAGCCGAGGATGTTCATCAGCGTCGATTTGCCCGAGCCGGAAGGCCCCATGACGGCGACGAACTCGCCTCTTTCGACGGCGGCGTTCACGCTTTTCAGCGCGCTCACGGCGATGTCGCCGCTGCCATAGATCTTGGTTAAATCGGTAATTTCAATGAGATGCTCTTGCATATCTTCCTCTCCGGTTCCAGATCAACCGCGAACAAAAGCCAGTGATCGTTTTCGTCAAGGTCCTCTCCTCGGAGGGCCATCCCCGGTCCCACCTCCACCTTCCAACATCCGAGTGTCTGCCCCTCCGGGCATCTGCTGCTCATCCATGGACACACCCGTTTCCGTGCTTTCTGCGATTCCTGTGCTGACCAACTCGCCGGCTTCTAGACCGGAGATGATCTCGGCGTTGACCAGGTCCGTGAGCCCGACCTCGACTATGCGCATCTCCAGTGTGCCATCGGGCAGCACCACGAACACAGCGTAGCTATCCTCGCCCAGCTCGCGCAGCGCCTGCAGCGGGGCCAGCAGCGTGTCTCTGGACTCGGCAGAGATGACGTCGATCTCGCCGTTCATACTGCCCAAAAGATCGCCCGAGTAGGACGTGGTATCTATGCTGGCCAGGGCCTGGACGGCCAGCGTGCGATCTACTGTCACCAGGGTTGGATCGACTTGCATGACCTCGCCGGTGAACGTCTCGTCCGGTAGGGACTCGAAGATGATCTCCACCCGGTTGCCTACCACCACGCCGCTCATGTCTGATTCCTCCACCCAGAATTGCAGCCGTGGTTCGTCCAGGGCGGCCAGGGTGATGAAGGAGGACTTGCCGATGTATTCACCCGGCAGCGCCGTGACCTCAATCACGGTACCATCGAAGGGTGCGAGTAGGGTCGCCGCCTCCAGGTCGGCGCGGGCATCTTCTAATGCCAGCTCCGCTTGTTCCAGCTCTAGCTCGGCTTCCTCGATCTCTTCCTCCGTAGCGCCGCTCTGCAGATTGTCCAGGCGCTCCATGGCCTGGTAAACGTCGTTCCGTGCCTGGTCGACGTTGTTTGCGGCCCCAAGCTGTTCCAGATCGGCATCTTTTAGGGCCTCGTCCAGATCTGCCTCGGCCTGTCTCCATTTGTTTACCGCATCCTCGTATTCGCTCTGACCGATCTCGCCGGCGTCGTACGCCTGTTGGGCTGCCAGGACCTTTTCGCTGCGCCATAGGTAGTTGAGGTAGTAGGCGCTGGCGGCCGAGTCGAGATTGGAGTTGAGGTCACTATCGTACGAGATCTGCGCCACCTGCAGCGCCGCCTGGGCATTCTTGATGGCTGCCTCGGCGCTGGCCAGTTCAGACTCGGTCGGCCCTTCGAGCGTGTTGTCCAGGTCGATCTGCGCCAGACGCACCTTGATATCCGCTTCGATGATGGCCAACTCCAACTCGTCGGTTTCCATTGTGGCCAGCACGTCGCCTTTCTTCACCCGTCCGCCGACGGCCACGTAGATCTCTTCCAGGTACCCGCTTTTCTCAAAACCGAGGGTGGCTTCCGACGTGGCGACCAACGTGCCGGACCCGCTGACCGAGATCACCACGTCGCCTTGCTGCACCTGTGCGGTGGTGATGACCGTCTCGGAAGTGGCCTGGCCTGGCTGGTAGACAAGCGCATAATAGGCGTATCCGCCGCTGGCGACAAGCGCCAGCACGATCAGAATGATCCAAAAGGCTTTTTTGCGGAAAATGCTTTTTCTAGTGCGTTTCTTTGTCATTCCGTCTCTCCTAGACTCACAATCTCGCCGAGCTCCAAGCCAGAGAGGATTTCGACGTTGGCAAAGTCTGCTAGTCCCACCTCGACCGAGCGCATCTCTGGTTCACCGTTGGCATTGATGACAAACACTGCATGCTGCCCCGACGATAGCTCCCGCAGCGCCTGCACAGGCACGAGCAGTGTGTCTCTAGATTCGGCGGCGATGACCTCGACGTCGACCGTCATGCCGGAGAAGAGGGAGGTCTCCTGAAGGTCAACCTCTATACTCGCCCAGGCCTGGACGGCGGTCGTGCCGTCCACCGTCACCAGTACCGGATCCACCTGAATGACCGCTCCGGTGAAGGTGTCGTCGGGGAAGGCTTCAAAGACAATGTTCACCGGGTTCCCGACCGCGACGCTGCCATAGTCCGATTCTTCCACCCAGAAGCGCACCAGAGGCTCCTGCAAGGTGGCCAGAGTGAGAATGGTCGCGTTGGTGCCAACTTCCTGGCTGCCTGTGTCCACCTGGTCCCCGGTATCTACCGCGATGTCCATCACGATGGCATCGAAGGGAGCGTACAGCTTTGCCGCTTCCAGGTCGGCGGTTGCCCGCTGCTGCGCCACCAGCGCGCGGTCCACCGCGACCTCGGCTCGCACCAGGGATTCTGTGGTGGGGCTGTTCTCAAGCTCTTCCAGGTCTTGCTCTCTTTGGTAGACGGTGTTCTGAGCCTGCGCCACCCGGTTCCATGCCTGGATATCTTCGATGGCTGCCTCGTTGATGGCCTTTTGCCACTGTCCCTCCGCCGTGATCATGGCGGTCATGGCCCAGTCGTGATCGGCCTGGCTGAGGTCCCCGGCTTCGTACTTGGCCTTTTGCTTCTGGTAGTAGCCGACCCACCAGTCGTAGTCGGTCTTGCGTACGTCGATCATGGCATCGAGGTTGGAGTCGAACGTCTTGTTGTAGGCAGCCTGGGCCTGCATCAGGCCGACCTGGGCATTGCGCAGGGCGGCGCGGGCGTCTTCTAACTCGGCCTCGTCGGGACCCTCGCGGACCTCGGCCAGATCGAGCTGGGCGAGCTGGAGATCGAACTCGGCCTCGGCCAAGGCGCGCTCCAGGTCGTCCGTCTTGAGCTGGGCCAGCAGGTCGCCCTCTTGCACCAGGTCGCCGACCGCTACAAACACCTCGTCCACCACGCCGCCGGTGCGGAAGGCCATCTCCATCTCGGCTGTCGGCACGAGTTCGCCGCTGCCGTCGGCGGTGATGAGGATATCTCCCTGCTGTACCGTCGTCGTCTCCAGCACGTGCTCCTCCGGCTTCTCGGCCAGGGCAAAGTAGCGCGTGTAGGCCAAGTAGCCACCTCCGGCCGCTAGAAGCAGCGCAGCCAGCAAGATAATCCAGACCCCGCGTTTCTTCATCGGTTTTCTCCTTCAAGCGTCATTATCGCTACGCCTGCAATTGTATCCGCAATTCCTGAGAGCGCCCTAAGCAGTCGCTGAGAGAATGCTGAGAATTTCTCTAAGCATTCTCTCAGCTTCTATTCAGCGCCCTCTCAGGTGTTGCACTTACAATGTGGTATAATTGAATCCGAGACTTGGTTTGTTCACCCTTGTGAAGGTCGCGAATGATCTTGTGTGCCTTGCAGGGCGCTACAAAACCTTTGTAGGGATTCTGCTCGGAGATTAGTAATGGCGACCATATTGATCGCTGACGATGATCAAAAACTCTTGAAAATGCTGCGTCGAACCCTTGTCTACGAGGGGTTCGAGGTCGTGACCTCTACTGACGGTCGTGAGGCGCTGGCACAACTGGACGCCCACCAGCCGGACGTAGTTGTTCTGGATTGGCTCATGCCCGGACTCGACGGCATCCAGGTGACGGAGCGGCTGCGGGCGGCGGGTGACGATACGATGATCCTGATGCTGACGGCGCGTGACGCCATCGAAGATCGAGTAGAGGGGTTGGGCAGTGGTGCCGACGATTACCTGGTCAAGCCCTTTGCCCCAGCGGAGCTGCTGGCGCGAATTCACGCCCTGCTGCGGCGATCGGGCGCTGCGGATAAGGAGCAGCCGCTGGCGTATGCCGATCTGGTTTTGGACCCCGCCACCCGTGAGACGCGGCGCGGCGAGCGGCGGTTTGAGCTCACGCCGACCGAGTTCAAGCTGCTCCACTACCTGATGCGCCATCCCCGCCAGGTGCTGCGGCGCGAGCAACTCCTGGAGGAGGTGTGGGGGTATGATTTCGGTGGCGACGACAATGTTCTCGAGGTTTACGTCGGCTACCTGCGGAAAAAGACCGAAGTGGGCGGAGAGCCGCGCCTGATCCAGACGGTGCGCGGCGTGGGCTACGTGTTGCGCGAGGAATAGGCGATGTCGATTCGTTTACGCCTGACCCTGTTGTATACGACGATCCTGGCGCTGACCCTGATCGGTTTCGGCGGCGTGCTCTACGGAACCCAGGCGCAGACCATACGCGATCGTGAAGAGCGGATGCTCGTCGGCGCTACGCAGCGCATCGTCGAGATTCGCCAGGCGGATGGTCATTGGATCGATGATGGTCCCTTTCCGCCTCCTATGCCGCCGCAGGAGGAGGGCTGGCGAGACCAGCAGCCTCCCAACTTTCGCGGTCTCTACTTGCAGCTTCTCAGCTCGGATGGAGAGTTGATCGCCAACTCTGAAAGCTCGGATCAGACACCCGTACCACTCAGCGAGAGTGGCCTGCGAGCCGCGCTGGAAGGGGAATCGTGGTCGGGAACGGCCTGGGTAGAGGGAGAACGGCTGTTGATCTACAGCGCTCCGGTCATACTGGATGGCCAGGTCGCCGAAGTCGTGCAGATTGCCCGCCCGCTCACCGAGCAGGATCAGCACTTGGAGGTGCTGGGAAGCAACTTGCTCATCGTCGGCGGCGTGGCGATCCTGGTCGCCTTTGGCATCGGATGGATCTTGGCCGGCCTGGTGTTGCGACCGGTCAACCGCATCACGCAGACGGCGCACGCCATCGGCACCGAGCGCGACTTTGGCCGCCGAGTCGATCACACCGGTCCCAACGACGAAATCGGTCAACTGGCGACCACGTTCAACGAGATGCTGGGCGAGCTGCAAGCCGCCTATCAGCAGCAGCAGCAGTTCGTGGCCGACGTATCGCACGAGCTGCGCACGCCTCTGACCACCATCCGCGGTAACCTGGGCCTCTTGCGCCGCGAACCGCCGGTCGGCGCTGAAGAGCGGACCGATATCCTGGATGATGTGACGGAGGAGAGCGACCGGTTGATCCGCCTGGTGAACGACCTGCTGGCGCTGGCCCACGCCGAATCTGGACGGGAGCTACGCGGCGAGCCGGTGCAGGTCAAGCCCCTGGTCGATGACGTGTGCCGCCAGGCGGGGCTCCTCGATCCAGATCGCGCGATTGTCTGCGACGACGTGCGTGATGTGGCCGTGATCGGCGATCAGGATGCGCTCCGGCAGGTGCTATTGATCCTGGTGGACAATGCGCTGAAACACACCACGGGTGCGATCACGGTGGCTGCCGAGGACGTCGACGATCACGTGGCGATCCGCGTCCGCGATGCAGGGCCGGGCATCGAACCGGAGGTGCTCCCCCACATTTTCGAGCGTTTCTACCGTGGAAAAAGCGCGTCGACCGAGTTGAACATTGGCCTTGGGCTGGCCATCGCCAAGGCGCTGGTCGAGGCGCAGGGTGGCACGATCTCCGTCGAGAGTCAGCTTGAACGGGGCAGTGTGTTCATTGTGACCTTGCCCCAGGTTCCTCCCGCGTAACGTTTTATTTCCCCCTGATTGGAAGGTGTCGCTTTTCACTGTCCTCTGCTGCTTTGTTCAAATTCCAAATTAAACCAAACGTCCACAATTCTTTAACAACTTTTGAACATCTCCCCGGTATACTTGTGCTGACTTGAGGAAACAGGTCAAAAGTGTATCACCTTAACAAATCGGGGAGAGCGGGGGTGTGAGGGTGGCGGAGCCACCCTCACACCCCCATCCTTGCTTGTTGAGAGGATACTCAAAATTCAACCCAAGGAGGTTCAAAAATGTTCAAGAAAATCGTTATCGGATTGATCATAGCCGCAACAGTGGCGGCGGTGGGCGTGGGTGCGGTGTTGGCCCAGGAGCCGACTCCGACCGACGAGGCACCGCCTGCGGAGGCGCACGGTCCGGGTGGACCCGGTCGTGGTGGTCGCGGCAGGCGCGGTGGCCCGCGTGGCCTACATTCAGATGTGGTTGCCGAGGCGCTGGGAATGACGGTCGACGAGCTGCACGAGGCGCTGAAAGATGGGCAGAACATCGCCGAGCTGGCCGAGGCCAAGGGTGTGGATCTGCAAGACATCGCCGACGCGCTGGTGGCGGCCCAGGCCGAGCGCTTGCAGCAGGCCGTGGAAGACGGACGCTTGACCCAGGAAGAAGCCGATGAAAAGATCGCCCAGATGGAGGCGAACATCCTCGAACGTCTCGAGTCCGGCGAGCTTGCTGGCCCTGGTGGCCCCGGTATGCCGGGTGGCCCACGTGATGGACACTCGGACGTGGTGGCCGAGGCACTGGGGATGACGGTCGATGAGTTGCGTGAGGCGATGAAGGACGGAAAGACCATCGCCGATTTGGCCGAGACCAATGGGGTGGCGCTGCAAGACGTCGCCGACGCTCTGGTGGCGGCTCACGCCGAGCGCTTGCAGCAGGCGGTGGAGGACGGGCGACTGACTCAAGAGGAAGCGGATGAAAGGATCGCCCAGATGGAGGCCAACATCCTCGAGCATCTCGAGTCCGGCGAACCTGGTCCGGGCGGCCCTGGCGGCCCCGGTGGTCGTGGTGCCCCCGGTGGTCGTGGTGGCCCTAGCGGATGCGGTAGCCCTGGCGGCATGGGCGGTGGGTCTCGGGAAGGCGGGCGTCGCGGGCCCCGTCCCTCCGACGAGTAGCAAGTCAGCCCGTTGATGGGGCAAAGCGCTAGCGCTTTGCCCTTGGCAAATTCCCCGAAGCTTTGCTCCGGGGAATTTGCCTCTGGCAACAGTTGCCGTCGGCGATTGGAGCCGGTATAATGTAACTGGCTGCCCTGGAACGTCTTCCAAAAGCTCGTAGCCCCCGTCCCGGAGGCGTCTTGACTAGTAGATCGATGATACCATTCCACTGCATGTGACGTCCCCGAGACGGGGACTGCGAGCATAAACAAACGTGATGGTTCGTAGTGCGAGCCAGCCATGCGATAAATCGCTGACTATGAACGAAATGGTTGAGCAAAGATGAAAGTTCTCATCGTAGACGACGAACAGCGGATCGTTAGCGGCGTGCGCAAGTATTTCGAGCAGGCCGGTTTCGATGTCCTGGCGGCCTACGATGGGCCGACGGGACTCTCGCTGGCGCGTACCGAGTCGCCCGACTTGGTCGTGCTGGACCTGATGCTGCCGGGGATGGACGGCATGGATGTCTGCCGCGAACTGCGGCGCGAGTCGAACGTGCCGATCATTATGCTCACCGCGCGGGTGGATGAGACCGACAAGTTGGTCGGGCTTGAACTGGGCGCCGACGATTACGTCACCAAGCCGTTCAGCCCGCGCGAACTGGTGGCCCGGGCGCGGGCGGTGTTGCGCCGGGCGCAGGAGATGTCGGCCCCGGCCAAAAAGACCTACCACTTTGGCGATGTCGTGTTCGAGGTGGAGGCGCAGCGCTGTGTGATCGGTGACAGGATCGTGCCCCTCACGCCCACCGAATTCGCGCTTTTGCAAGTGCTGGTGCGGCACCCAGGGCAGGTGCTCAGCCGCACGCAACTCTTGGAGGCGGCGCACTTGGGCGTCTACGATGGCGTCGAACGCACTGTCGACGTGCACATCCATAACTTGCGCCGCAAGCTGGAGCGCGATCCTGCACACCCGCGCTATATCCAGACCGTCTTTGGAGCGGGGTATCGGTTCAGCGACGAGGAAGTGTGATGCGGCACAGTTTGCGCACCCGGCTAACGTTCAGCTTTTTGATCGCTATCGTGGTGACTGCCGGCATAGTTGTGCTGCTGGCAAACTTGATCACCGCCAACCAGTTCAGGAGCCTGGTGGCTTTTTCCGGTCGACGGTATGCTCAAAGGCTCGCTCCCGTGTTTGCCGACTATTACGCCGCCGCGGGTGGCTGGGATGGTGTCGAAGAGCTGATGGCTTTTGTGCAGGACACGGGCCGGCAGCCGCCGCCCCAAGCCCCAAAACCCAGACACGTGATGCCGATGTCGGGGATGGTCGATCCGGGAGGGGAGCGTTTGCTGTTGGTCGATTTAGAGGGGCGCGTCGTCGCCGATAGCCAGCCAGGTGCATCGGTGCCCAGGAATCTCTCATCCAGTCTGGATAGAGGGGCCGAGATCATCGTGGATGGGCAACAGGTGGGGACGCTGATCGTCTACTCGGGGTTGGGAAAGCTGACGCCTTCGCAGGAGGATTTCCTGCGCCAGGTCAATCTCTTGATGCTCATAGCGGGCGGCGTGGCTGTGCTGGGTGTGTTGATCGTCGGCAGCCTCCAGGCTCGCCGTATCGTCAAGCCGGTGCGTGCCCTGGCGGCGGCGGCGCGTCGCGTGGCCGATGG
>CAZKDJ010000097.1:0-6339 GCA_964551295.1 uncultured Anaerolineales bacterium
AATTGACCACGCCCACCCACGGCCACTCCTCCATCGCCCGCTGGTAGGCCAGGGGCGCGTAGCGCGCCTGCTGCTCCAGCGTCACTAAGCCGTAGTCACCCACGCCGCTGATATTTGCCGGGTCGTTGGGCACGGCGCTCGAGTTCATCTCGCTGATCCAGATGGGCTTGGCTGCGTCGCCGTTGGCGACCATGATGTCGCGCACATAGACCGGCCGGCCAAAGTTTATGTTGAGCGGACGGGAGCGGTGGTCGGTAGGGCCGGACCAAAACATGTAGCCGTTGACGGCCATGACATCAAAGCACTCGCCCGCGCCAGCGTCGTACATTCGCTGGAGAAAAACAAAGTCCCTCAAGCCCGTCCCGGGTCCCGGCCCTGGATTGAGGGAGACGGTTTGCGCCAGCGCGCCGCTGATGATGACCGCATTCGGATCGGCCTCCTTGGCACGCTGGTATCCCTCGCACAGAAGCCGGGTGTAGCCCTCGGGATCGACCGGCTGCTCGCCCCACTCGGGATAGATGTTGGGCTCGTTCCACAATTGATAGTAGCGTATCCGCCCCTCGTAGCGAGAGACGACGGCATAGACATAGTCGCCCCAATCGGCCAGATCGTCGGGCGGGGCATAGGACCCAATGGTGTTGGTTAACGCGCGTGTCCAGGCGGGCGGGTTGCTCAAGCGGGGCACGATCTCCAGGCCATACTGCTCGGCCAGGCCGACGATGTGATCGTACTTCTCCCAGGCGGAGCGGAGTGGCTCGTGGCGCCGATCCTCGAAATCGCCCTTGCCGTGGATCTCGATATCCTCCCAAGGGAACTCTTGGCGCAGCCAGTGAAAGCCGGCCTCGGCGATCATGTGCACCGAGCGCTCTCGCTTTTCCGACTCGACCTCCTGGTTGAGAAAGATGTTGATGCCGAAGGGATTGACACCCGCGTGGGCCACAGGCGCGTCGGGGGCCGTCTGGGGCTGGGGATAGAGGACGTTGGTCGCCAGTTGCCCCATCCCCTTTACCTGCCGTGGCAGTCCCTCCTCGCCGGTGTAGTCGAACATCCAGCCCGCTCCGTCCCCCCTCCGCGAGCGGGGGGGGCTAGGGGGGGGAAAACAAGCAGACAGCGCCAACAATACCAAAACGGTCAGGGTGGGGATCAATTTTCGCATCGCGCGCAGATTATACCCCGCCCGGCCCCAAATGCAAGAGCTGGAGGTGTTTGCAGACGGCTAGCTCTGAACCAACGCGTCGATGGCTTCGGGAATTTCGTCAGATTCCAAAAAGGCGCGTACTTCCTCACGCGCTTCCTCGAACTGCTTGATGATTTCCTCGTCGGAACCCTTAAAACCGCCAACGGTGCGCCTGGCACACGTGCAGCAACCCAGTGAGGCGCGGTAGCTATCCAGGTCACAGGTGAGGCAACTGGCCAGCTTGATTATCAGCGATCCAAAGGCCAACACATCCTCGTGGCCATCGGGGAGCGAGGCCACGTGATCGACCAACTCGGCCCACTTTTCGCCGCGCAGGTCGCGCAGTTGCGGGATGCAGCGGGATGGAAAGAGGATTTCACTGTCGGGATACATTGTTCTGTGTCGTCCTATCGAGATTTGGTAGTTGGTAAATGAGTAGACTGGTATATTGGTAATGTTTTACCAGTCTACCAATTTACCAATGTACCAGTCTACCAATCACCAACGTGCCAATCATAACACAAAAGGGAGCCGTTTTCAAGGAATTGGTCCAAAAAGAAGCACGATAGCTTGACAGGTGTGAACACTCTCGCCGAGCCTGCGGGCTGGCAAACGTCCAAGAAGCACACAGCGGCCCGGGACGTATTCCCAAGCCACCTTTTACTATTATTATCGATTCTTTAGGAAATCCGAAGGCCTGTGTATACAGGCGCAGCCTCAATGCGCCGTTACCACCAATCTCTTGGATAGGTCACACAACTGTCCGCACGAGACAGGTTTCATGAGCACCAGGTCCGATTGGTCTCTTACTTCCTGGGCTAGGTGCGCGTAAGCTGTCGCCAGGATGACAAATGTCTTGGATAACCGAAGATCGTTTTTGATGTTCTCCAGGACGACGATCCCCGATACCCCCGGCAAGGCCAAGTCGAGGACAACGAGGGTCGGCACTATAGACTCTAGCAGCTCTAGGGCTTGGTTCCCTGTGTGAGTCACCTGAACCTCAAACCCCGCTTTCTGTAACGCCAGACCAAAAATGCACGCTGCATCGACGTCATCTTCCACTATTAACGCAATTGGTTTATTCATTACTGTCTCCCTCCCATTTATTGGTCACCGCCCTAGTTCCACATGTATTAACGAATGAAACGGTTAGCGGTTATGGGTACTCACGTTTTTCGTCAAAAAGCTGAAACGGCGGCACCGCTGGCTTGACAAAGGAAAGCTTTTGCGGCATAATGCGGGCAACTGAAACTTGAAAGGCTGTGACGGAGAAGAGTAAGTGGGGGGATGCCGCCAGGGAGGCGAGGCCATAGACTGAGAGCCGCGCCAGGGGAAAGCCCACCGAAGTTCGCTCCCGAGCCGACCTCTGAATGGACAGCCGCCCGATTAGGAGGCTCCGCAGGCCCAGCGTTAACGAGGCAGCCGGTCGTGTCAACTAGGTCAACGGATGATGGATAGCGGATGACGCCGCCGGTGGAATGAGAGGGCTTTTTCGGAAGCCAAGCGGGGTGGTACCGCGGGAGTACACGCTCTCGTCCCCAGGGGCGAGGGCGTTTTGTCATGTGAGCATTGTGAGGAGGCTAGTATGCTTGAGCAATTGAGCCAACTGGAAAAAGAGTCGCTGGCCACGCTGGCGGCTGTCGAGAATGGCGACGCCTTGGCGGAATGGAACAAGCGCTACCTGGGCAAGAAGGGGGCGCTGACCCAGATGCTGCGCTCCGTTGGGCAACTGCCCAAGGAGGAGCGTCCGGCCTTTGGCCAGGCTGCCAACGAGGTCAAGATGGCGCTGGAGGCGGCCTACGAGACCAAGGCGGAGGAGCTGCGGTTGGCAGAGATGGCGCAGGAATTGGAGCAGGGGGCGCTGGACGTCACCCTGCCGGGCCGGCCTATCGGGCCGGGGCATCTGCACATCACCACCCAAACACTGCGCCAGATATACGCCATCTTTGCCCAGATGGGCTTCCAGGTCTATGAGTCTCCCGACGTCGAGACGGACGAGCTGAACTTTGAGTTGCTGAACATGCCGCCCCATCACCCGGCTCGCGACATGTGGGATACCTTCTGGGTCAACGACCAAGTGCTGTTGCGCACACACACCTCGCCGGGACAAATTCGGGTGATGCGCGAGCAATATCCCGACCCGATCCGCGTCATTCTGCCCGGCAAGTGCTATCGCTACGAGCAGATCACAGCCCGCGCCGAGCACCAGTTCTACCAGGTGGAAGGGCTGGCGGTGGGGCACGGGATCAGCATGACGGATCTGATCGGCACGCTGACCGAGTTTGCGCACCGGTTCTATGGCGCCGAGGGACGCATTCGCATCCGCAGCTCTTACTTTCCCTTCACCGAGCCCAGCATCGAGGCCGACATCGACTGCATCATCTGTCACGGGGAGGGGTGCCGCGTGTGCAAGTACAGCGGCTGGCTGGAGATCTGCGGGGCCGGGATGGTGCATCCGGTCGTCCTGGAGAACGGTGGCTACGACCCCGAGGAATGGAGCGGTTTCGCCTTCGGGCTGGGGGTCGAGCGGCCCGCGATGCTCAAGTACGATATCGACGATATCCGCTTGTTCTACGAAAACGACTTGCGGTTCTTGAGACAGTTCTAGGGAGGTGTTGCGATGGGGTTTGGAAGGCAAGGGATTTATGTGACCGGCTGACCGCTCTGCAGAGCGAGGCCAAGCGGCGCTTGCGTGCAGTCACCCAGGCGGAGGCGCTGCAGGCCTGGCACCGCGCCTACCTGGGCAAGAACGGTGCGTTGACGGCCCTGCTGCACGGGCTGGGCGGGCTACCCCAAAAAGAACGACCCGCGGCCGGCAGAGCGGCCAACGAGGTTAAGCAAGCGCTTGAAGCCGCGTACGAGGCACACGCCGAGACGCTGCGTCAGCGGGAGCCTGAGCGGAGCTTGCACGCCGAACCGCTCGACGTCACGCTGACAGGCAGGCCGGCGCGGGTAGGTTATTTGCACCTTATCAGCCAGACGCGACGCGAGATGTGTGCCATTCTCGCCAGGATGGGCTTCCACGTCCTCACGGGCCCGGAAGTGGAGCTGGAGGAGTTTAACTTTACGCTCTTGAACATGCCGCCCTTCCATCCGGCGCGGGACATGCAAGATACCTTCTGGGTGAGCGATGACGTGGTGCTGCGCACCCACACCTCGCCCAACCAGGTGCGCGTGATGCGCGGGCGCAAGCCGCCCTTCCGCGTCATCGTGCCGGGCAAGTGCTACCGGGTGGATTTTGATGCCTCGCACAACTGGATGTTTCACCAGGTCGAAGGCTTTGCCGTGGGGACAAACATCTCGATGACCGATCTAAAGGGCACCATCGTCGCGCTGTTGCAGCAGATGTTCGGCAACGACCGGCGGGTGCGGCTGCGCGGCAGTTACTTCCCTTTCACCGAGCCGTCTATCGAGGCCGACCTGGAGTGTACGGTCTGTGGTGGCACAGGGTGTGGACTGTGCAAAGATGGTTGGGTGGAGGTCGTGCCGGGCGGGATGATCCATCCCCAGGTGTTGCTCAATAGCAGCATCGACCCTGAGCGGTACAGCGGGTTCGCCTTCGGTGCCGGGCTTGACCGGCTCGCGGCGCTGCGGTTTGGTGTCGGCGATATCCGGCCGTTCTATGAGAACGATCTGCGGTTTCTGAGGCAGTTCTAGGTGGAGGAAAAAGATGAAGGTACCATTATCTTGGCTAAAAGACTATGTGGAGATCACAGTCCCCATCCCCGAGATGGCCAGGCGGCTGACGCTGGCCGGGTTGGAGGTGGAGACGATCGAGTATATCGGCCTGCCGGGAGCGGAACTGGAATGGCCCCCCGAGCTAGTCGTGGTAGGTGAGCTCCTGGCCGTGCGCCCGCACCCCAACGCCGACCGGCTGGTGCTGGCGGAGGTCAAGTATGGCGACCCGGAGACAGAGATCGTCGTCACGGGGGCGCCCAGCCTGCTGGAGATGCGCGGGCAGGAGGACCTACACCTCAAGGTGGCCTTTGCGATGGAGGGCGTCCGTCTATACGACGGTCACGCCGAGGGAAAAGTCATCCGCAAACTGAAAAAGACCAAAATCCGGGGCGTCGAGTCGCGGGCCATGGTCTGCTCGGAGAAGGAACTGGGGCTCTCCGACGAGCACGTGGACATTATCTATCTGCCCGACGACGCGCCGGTGGGCGCGCCGCTGGTCGAGTACATGGGCGACGCCGTGCTCGATTTCGACATCAAGGGGCCGTTCGCCCACCTGCAGTCGATCTATGGCATCGCCCGCGAGGCGGCGGCGCTGCTCGGCGTGGAGCTAAAGCGGGACGTGATGGAGGTGCTGGCGCAGCATCCGGCCGAGATCACACCGACGCCCGATTTCATCGAGCTTGAGATCGCCGATCCCGACCTGTGCCCGCGCTACTCGGCGGCCTACATCAAAGGGGTAACGATCGGCCCATCGCCCTTCTGGCTGCAGATGCGTCTGCGGTTGGCCGGGCAGCGGCCCATCAACAACGTCGTCGACGTGACCAATTGCGTGATGCTGGAGCTGGGCCAGCCGCTGCACGCCTTCGACTATCACGTGCTGCGCGCCAGGCCGGGCAAGGAGGTGCCAGCTATCATCGTGCGTCGCGCCGAGGGCGGCGAGCGCATGGCGACGCTCGACGGCGAGATGCGCACGTTCGACGACGAGATGCTGCTCATCACCGACGGCGGCGGGCCGGTCGCCGTCGGCGGCGTAATGGGCGGCCTGGATAGCGAGGTTTCCGAACAGACCCAGGACATCCTGCTGGAGGCAGCGAACTTTTACTTTCTCAACGTCCGCCGTACGTCCCGCAAGCTGGGACTGGATACCGAGGCCAGCGTACGCCTCGGTCGGCGGGTCGATCCGGAGCTAACGGTGAAAGCGGCGGCGCGGGCGGCCTATCTGATGGCCGAGCTTGGCGGCGGTGAGGTCGTGCCCGTCATCGGCGACGTGTACCCCGGTCGCCAGCCGCAGCGGGTGATCGAATTCGACCCCGCCCTGGCAACCCGCATCCTGGGCGTCGAAGTGCCGACGGACGAGATCGCGCGCATTCTGACGTCGCTCGAGTTCGGGGTCGCCGCTGGCGAATCAGGGACGCTTAGCGTGACGGTGCCCTCCCATCGCCTCGACGTCGACCGCCCGGTCGACCTGGCCGAGGAGGTAGGCC
>CAZKDJ010000097.1:6439-14872 GCA_964551295.1 uncultured Anaerolineales bacterium
CCCTCCCATCGCCTCGACGTCGACCGCCCGGTCGACCTGGCCGAGGAGGTAGGCCGCATCTGGGGGTACGATCGTTTCCCGACGACACTCATGCGGGACGAACTGCCCCCCCAGCGGCCCAACCTGCGCCTGGAGGGCGGCGAGCGCGTGCGCGATATCCTCGTGGGCCGTGGCTTGGATGAGATCATCACCTACTCGCTGGTGGACGTAGAGGAAGAGGGGCAACTGTGGCTCGCGGACCCATCCGCGGCTCCATCTGACTACATCCGCATCGTCAACCCCCTGTCGGCAGAGCGGGCCTATTTGCGACAGACGTTGCTGCCGTCCGCGCTCAACACCGCCCGTGAGAACCTGCGCTTCATCGACCGGGTGGCGGTCTTTGAGATCGGCGCCGTCTACCTGCCGGAGGCAGACCAGGGCGGACTTGCCAGCCCGTTGCCCGACGAGCCGCGCCATCTGAGCGTCGTGATGACCGGCCCACGCGAGCCCGAGTCGTGGATGGCGGGGCAGGATCGCACGCCGATGGATTTCTACGATCTCAAGGGCGTGGCGGAGGCCTTGCTATCCGGATTGGGGTTGAGCGGCACGTTCGAGCGGGGCCAGCATCCGGCATTCCACCCGGGTCGCTGCGCCCAGGTCAGCGTCGGGGATCGCGTGGTGGGCGTTCTGGGCGAACTGCACCCGCAGGTACAGGGAGCCTTCGAATTGCCACAGGGGCAGCCCGTCTGCGCCCTGGAGTTCGATCTGGACGACCTGCTGGCGGCTTGGGGAGCGCCGCGCACGCTGACGCCCGTCTCCGTCCACCCGCCGGTGTATGAGGATCTGGCGGTGGTGGTGGACGAGAGTGCATCGGAGCTGAACGTGCGCGCGCTTATCACGCAGACCGGGTCTCCCCTCCTGCGCTCGGTGACGCTGTTCGACGTCTATCGGGGGGAGCAGGTGGGGGCGGGCAAAAAGAGCCTGGCCTATCGCCTCGTCTATCAAGCCGACGACCGCACGCTGACCGACAAAGAGGTGGCCAAGCCGAGGGGCAAGATCGTCCGTCGATTGGAGCGAGAGCTGGGGGCGACGCTGCGCGGCTAGCCATCGATAAAACTAAGGCGCAACAACAGCTTATGCGGTTGCGTGAATCACTCACGGTATCGCAAGGCGGTACATCGCCGTGTCATCGGTGTTGCCCAAGTACAGCATCCCTTCGTACTCGTAGGCGCACGTAATATGCGACGCAAACTCACCGGAAGGATCTTGCAGATTTTGGGTGACGTTTCCATCTTGGTCTAGCCCCAGCACAAAACCATATAAAGGCGGAGTGTCGGCTGCAAGCAAGAAGGATGGTATGCGCTTGAGAACGCCCCGTGGGAAAGGGCGGGCCTGAAAGAACTCTGTAGCTGCGCTACGCGGTTCGTAAAGGGCAAGCCAATAGGTGTCCTGTCCATTGGAAGTAATGTTGTCTGGGATGCCCGGAAGATTGTCAACAAAGACATCAACCTGGCCTTTTTGAGGGCCGGTGAGCCAGTAACGGGAAACGTGATAGACCGCCATCTCGCTCACGAGAACAAAGGATTCATCAGGGCCAAGTACGACTCCGTTGGCAGCATACAGGCCATCGAGCACCACGCGTGTCTCTTGGGTCTCAGGGTCATAGGCGAGCAAAACGGGTTAGTGGTCTGCCGTCCATAAAGTCCGAAAGATAGTCCGGATAGAATTGGTAGTCGCTGAAGTAAATCGTTCCATCTGATGCAATGTCGAGATCGTTGGCCAACATAACAGGTCTCTCTTCTGCTTCAGTGGTCAACACAGTTACAGATCCGTCCGGCGAGACCGAAAGCAATCCCCGAGCTTTATCCGCCACAATCAAATTCCCATAGGCGTCGAAGGCCAGTCCTAGCGGGCGGGCGGGCGGCCGTGTTAGCGTACAGTTCTACATTGCTACCGTCTGGACTAAAGCGCATAATCCGCCCATCTGCCATGCTCGCATAGATGCGTCCCTGTGTATCAACGGTAATGTCTTCTGGATCAAGGCAGTGACCGTCTCCAAAACGCTCTACAGCTTGCAGCCGATTGTTTTGTTCATACGTCCCCGTCAGCGGAGGTGCTTTTGGCGCTACGAAAACCCCGATAGGTTTAGGAGCTACGGGCCAAGAGAACAGGTAGAGTATCAGCAACCCGACACCCGCTATCAAGCCCAGCCCCAACTTCTTCTTCATCGTATGAGCACCTCACTAGAGTTGCGGGAATGCAAAGGCGAACAGGCCGCACAACAAGCAATTGAGCGCATACTACAACGCCCCCAACAATCAGCCGGCAGCGGTCCAGAGCTGCCGGCTGACTCGAATTGTCAACAGTCAATTGAAACCTGCTACTTGCCCCCCTTTTGCCCCAGCAATCTGTTGCGCACGCGAAGCAGGTTGCGCACTGTCTTTTGTCTGACCGTTGGCTTGGGCAGCATCTGTAAACCTGACTCGTACGTCGCCAGACCGCCGCTGCGGTCGCCCGTCTTCCACAATTGTACGCCGAGTGCCAACAGGGTCTCTCCCTGATGCTCCTTGTCGCCTAACTCGGCAAAGGCGTCGGCCGCCTTACGCAGGCATTCCTTAGCCTTTTCGCGCTCGTTCTTGTCGGCGTATAGCCCGCCCAAGTTGCCCAGCGTCTGTGCTTCACGGCTGCGGTCACCCAGCTTGGCAAAGGTCGCCTTGGCCTTCTCCAGGGCCGCGATGGCCTCGTCCCACTTGTCCTGCCTGCGGTAGACCACGCCCAGGTTGTTCACCGTTTCAGCTTCTGCGATCTCGTTTCCCTCGGCGGCGAACATCTCACGAGCCTTTTCGAACTTGGCGACTGCCTCGTCGTACAGCCCCTCGTGGAACAGCCGCAAGCCTTCTTCCTTTACCTTCTGTGCGGTTTTGCCTTCTGCCATTGTATGTTACCTCCATTGAAGTCTGCTAGTAGGTGATGTCCAGCAGTCCCTCGGCTATGGCACGCAGCCCTCCGGCCGGCATCTGAGCCAGTTTCATAGCCACCTCTAGGTACTTGACGTTGACGGGCTTGGCGACAAACTCTTGCATCTCCCTGGGGAGTTCGCAAAAGTACTCGTACGCCTCTTGCTGGCGATTCCACTCCCCGATTGGGCCCTCCTGCTCGTCCAAAAAGTGTTCCAAGGGCAGACGCAGATGCTGTGCCAACAGCTCCAGTTCTGCCAGAGAAATGGGACGCTTCCCGAACTCGTAGGATGAGATACTGCTGCTCGAGCAACCCAGTACCTCTGCCATCTCTTTTTGAGAGATGTCGGCCTCCAGCCGCGCCTGGCGCAGGAGCGCACCCACGATGCGATGGCGCAGAGCGAGTACCTCCTCTAGCGGTGGCGCTTCTCGCTCGCCTACATCCTCCGCCTCCCGCTTCCAGAAGTGGGACACCGGGACGTCGAGCACGTAGGATAGCACCTCCAGCTCAGGCAAGGAGATGGATTTGCGTCCCTCTTCGTAGGCAGTGATGGTGCCCGTAGAGACACCCAACGCCCTGGCACACTCCCGCTTTGTCTTGTCGGCTTGCTCTCGCGCGTCGCGCAGCAGGAGACCGATGATGCGATTTCTCAGAGCCAATTTCTCCTCAGCCATGAATTCCTCCCCTGTGACGTACCCTGGTCACCTTCCAAAACCAATTGTAGGCAAGCTGCAACCACGGTCACCACCTGATATTTGGGGTTGCTATACTGCTGATTATAGCACAACCAGACGGGGACTACAAAATCTGCCCAAACGCAATTGATGGCACTCTATACTCGGTAGGACAGTGTACTTGCGCTATATTCGCGACAGGATTAGAATTGGGCGGGCAACGGAAACCGGAGACGAACTGACTATGACGCGTGAGAAGTGGATAGCTCCTACACTGATGCTCGCAGCCATTGGGGGACTACTGGGTATCATGGCGACCAATGGGAACCCCATATCTGTTTTCACACTGCCGACGCTGGCCCCGACGCTCTCGGTTCCCACGTCATCTCCCGTCCCCACCTCCGCGCCGCCCACGGCGACTTTTACCCCTGAGCCGCCTACTCCCGTCCCTCCAACGTCCACGTCTACTCCCACTCCTGTCCCGTCGCCATCGCCAGAGCCGACGGCGACGTTCACCCCCAGCCCGACCGCCACTGCTACTGAAACGCCTGCCCCGACCCCCACCATGCCCACACCCTTCGTCCTCGGCACACCGGGGTTGATCAGCGCGACGGCTACGCTCACCGGCGCGACGGCGATCCCCACGGCAGTCCCGAGGGCGGAGATGGCTCCCGACACCATCAACATCGCTGTCCTGGGCAGCGATCGGCGTCCTGAATGGAGCGAGTGGCACACCGACGCCGTGCACATCGTCTCCGTCCAGCCGCATGTGCCGGCGGTGACGGTGCTCTCGATCCCACGCGATCTGTACGTCTACATTCCCGGCTTTTGGATGAGCCGCATCAACTTTGCCGACGTGTACGGCGAGCTTTACGGCTACGAGGGTGGTGGGCCGGCGCTGCTCCAGCAGACGCTGCTATACAACCTGGGCATCCCGATAGACCATTACGTGCGCACCGATTTCGACGGCTTCATCGGCATCATCGATGCGCTGGACGGCGTCGATATTCCCGTCCACTGCCGCCTGGCGGATCACTGGCCCTATCCCGACGAGAACGGCGAATATCCCATCAAGGCGCTGGAGCCGGGAGTACATCATCTGGATGGGGAGTCGGCGCTGTGGTACGCCCGCTCGCGCATGACGACCAGCGTCTTTTCCCGGGAGCGGCGCCAGCAGCAGGTGTTGCAGGCGATCTGGCGCCGGGCGCGCGGCCTTGAGCTCTTGCCACAGGTGCCGGAGCTGTGGGAAACGTCTCGCGACATGATCGTCACCGACATGACCCTGGAGGACATAGCGCTGCTGGCGGACGTGGCCTTCCGGCTCGACGAGCGGAACGTGCGTTTCCGCAACATCGGCTACGAGCAGGTCATTCCCTGGACGACGCCCAAGGGGGGCTCCGTCTTTTTGCCCAACTGGGAAAAGGTCGGGCCGGTGGTGAGCGAGGCGCTGGGGCCGATACCGGAGGGACGGCTGCGGCGGACGCTGCAAACGGTGGACGTGTGGAACGGAACGCACAACGCACAGTGGGATCAACTGGCAGCCGATCGGCTTGTTCGCCAGGGCTTTCCCGTGTTCATCGGCAAACCCGACCGGCGGGATTATGCACAGACGATACTGATCGATTACACGACGACGCACAAGGGCAGCGCCGTGCCGTATCTGCAAGAGATGTTCGGCATCTCGTCGGCCAACGTCGTCTCGACGCCCAGCCCGGGTATGCCGGTGCAGTACCGCCTCATCATTGGCGCCGATTACAAAACCTGTCGCAGTCCGTAACGATTGAGAAGCTGGCTCGAAGGCACACGCGCCGCACAGCACACTCGGTAAAGCATGCTGTGCGGCGCGTGGTCTGTGTAGAGGACGAGGTATTATGCCGCCGGTTGTTCGGGCGCGCCTTCGGAGATAGTGACCGGTGTGCCGCGCTTAAAGCCCTCAAGCTGAACTTGCAGTTCAGCGCGACGAGCGATCGCCGCCCGCTTGCCCTCGTCGATCAGCTCCTGGGCGCGGGTACGAATCCGCTTCTGCATCTCTTTGCCAGAGTACGGCGCCAGCAATATCGCGGCTGCGGCTCCCACCACAGCCCCGGCCAGCATCCCCATGATCAGGTAGAAAGTCTTGCGCATTTTAACCTCCTTGTGTGAATCCAAGATATTATACACTACGTTCTACCAACGGACAAAATCTTTCAAGATAGCGGGCATTCGAAGCAGTAGTAGGACGCTCTATGCCTGCTGGTAGCCTTTCCAAGCGACTTGAAATCTGCGTCAACCCCGAGCGAATGCCTTGCTTTCGCCCTAGCGATTCGATTTGACCCAGGAGGCGGCTTGGGCTGATGATTTGCTTCGAAATCCCGATAGCTTCTCGTCTCACGCGCCGGGCAAGGAAAATCCGATCCGCAGGCCGCCCGTTGGGACATTCTCGGCCCACATGCGGCCGCCGTGAGCCTCCACGATCCGCCGCGCGATGGCCAGCCCCAGACCGCTTCCGCCCGTGCGCCGCGAGCGGGAAGGATCGCCCCGCCAAAAGCGCACAAAGAGATGGAACAGATGCTCCGGCGGCACGCCGGGACCTGTGTCGCTGACCGTGATCGCGACGTCCCCGCCCTGTCGCGCCGCACGGATGGCTACCTTGCCGCCCTCCGGCGTGTGGCGCAGCGCGTTATCCAGCACGTTCCCCAGCACCTGCGACATTCTCCCCGGGTCAATCTTTACCTGGGGCAGGTCGGCGGCGATCCCCAGGCTCAGCGCGACGCCCCGTTCGGCAGCCACCGCCTGGAAACCACTTGCGACGCCCGCCACCCACTCGCCGACGTCGACGGCGATCGGGGATAGGGTCAGTTGCCCGGCGTCGGCCAGGCTGAGCGTGCGCAGATCCTCCACCAGGCGGTTCAGCAGTTGCGTCTGCGCCAGCACGGGCTCCAGGTGCTCGGCGTCGGCGGGAAAGATGCCGTCGGCCAGGGCCTCCATTTGCCCTTGGATGACGGTCAGCGGGGTGCGCAGTTCGTGGGCGATGTCGGCCGCCTGCTGGCGGCGCGCCTCCTCGGCGCGGGCCAGGTCGGCGGCCATCTGATTGAAAGCGCTGGCCAGTTGGCCGACCTCGTCCCGCGAGCGGGCGGGGACGCGGGCGCCCAGGTCACCAGAGGCGACGGCCCGGCTGGCGGCGGTGAGTTGGGCCAACGGGCGGGTGATACCGCGCACGAGCAGCGCGCCCAGCACCAGCGCGACGGCCAGCGCTGCGCCGCCGGAGACTGTAAACGCGACAACCAGGCGGCGCAGGAAGGTCTCCTGTTCCTCGGTCAGCTCGCCGGTGGCGGGCGGCAGCAGCGTGCCGACCCGCTCGCCATCGACGACGACGGGCAGACCGGCCGCCAGTTCTGCATTCCTGGCCACTTGTCCGACGCCGTCGTCCGCCTGATCGAACACGATACGACCGTCAGCGTCGGCCAGGCGCACGGGCGGGCCTCCGCTCTGGCCTTGGCCACGCCCGCGCCCGCGTGAGAGCACGCTATCGACGCCGTCCCAGCTTCCGTGGGCGGCGTAATAGTCGGCCAAGTCGGAGACAGTATCCCGCCAGCGGTTCTCGCTGCCGGCATATCGCCGGAACTCAACCTCTGCCACCCGTCCGGCCAGCACCAGCGCCCCGCCGATGCCGATCAGGATGACGACGGCGAAGGCGACCATCAGCTTCCAGAAAAGGCTACCGCGCATCGGCGTCCTCGTTGAACTTGTACCCCGCGCCGCGAACGGTGACGACGTAGCGCGGGTCCGCCGGGTCGGGCTCGATCTTGTGGCGCAGGTTCTTGACGTGGACGTCGACCGTGCGCTCGAACACATCCGCCTCGTCGCCCAGCACCCGGTCGAGCAGCTCGGGCCGCGAGAAGACGCGGCCCGGCGCCGCCATCAACACCTCCAGCAGGTCGAACTCGGTAGGCGTCAGGTCCGCTTGCTCACCGCCGAGGGTGACGGTGTGCGCCTCCCGGTCGAGGACGAGGTCTCCGCCGCGCAGCACCGCCGCAGGCGTCGGTTCTCCCTGGGCCCGGCGCAGCACGGCGCGCACGCGGGCCACCAGCGCGCGCGGGCTGAAGGGCTTGGTGACGTAATCGTCGGCGCCCAGTTCCAACCCCAGCACCTGGTCGCTCTCCTCGACACGGGCGGTGAGCACGACGACGGGCGTGTCGCGCTCCTGACGGTAGCGGCGGATAAAATCCCAGCCGTCCATCCCCGGCATCATCAGGTCGAGGATCACCAGATCGGGCTTTTCGTGGCGGGCGACGAACAGCGCCCCCTGCCCCTCGCTGGCGATTACCACGCGATAGCCCGCGTCCTCCAGATAGGCCCGCACGAAGCGCACGATTTCCGGCTCGTCGTCTACCACCAAGATGGTCTTGCTCATCGTGGTTATTATAGCACGAAAGGGCACGAAAGCGCGAAATTAGTGGCGGCACGACCAGAAGGGCTGGCCATGCCGCCGTGGAGGATCTCGTGCCTGTCTTAGCGCCCCTGCCGTCCGCGCCCGGCCCACATCGGACGGCCGGAGTCGTCGCGCAGGGTCACGCTCTCGCCGGTGGTCGTGTTTTCCACGCGCGCGACCTCGAACTCGTCTCCTTCGTAAAAGCCGGTGACTTGCACCCGATCACCTGCGCTGAGGGCGATGCCCTCGGCCTCCCAGTACCACTCCGGTCCCAGGTGCGCCACTATCTGGCCATCGGCGGTCTGGATGGTCAGTTCGTCGTCCTCCCGCGCGATCACTTCACCGTCCACCGTGACCCACTCTGTGGCGGCGTAGCCTTCGCCGCTGCCCTTGGATTCCTCCGAGTTACCC
>CAZKDJ010000098.1:0-14790 GCA_964551295.1 uncultured Anaerolineales bacterium
TTGTCGTTGAACACTCTTGTCTAATTATCTGACCTGGGGTATATTTCTGAGCGGGTGGAGGACGATGAAACCGTTGGATGAGAATGCACTTGAGATTGTCGTCGGTCAGTTGCTGAAGCAACGTAGGCTGACCTTGGCCGTGGCCGAGTCGTGCACGGGGGGGCTCGTCAGCCATCGCATTACCAATGTCCCTGGCAGCTCGGCCTACTATCAGGGTTCGGTTACGTCGTACTCGAACGAGATCAAGGAGCGCGTGCTTCACGTGCAGCGCGATACATTGGAGCGGCACGGTGCGGTGAGTGAGCAAGCGGCGCGGGAGATGGCGCAGGGTGTGCGCGATGTCCTGTGCGCCGACGTCGGCCTGGCTGTGACCGGCATCGCCGGACCGAGTGGTGGCACGCCAGAAAAGCCCGTGGGATTGGTCTACATCGCGCTCGCTGCGCCGGATGGTGTGTGGGCGGAGCGGTACGTGTGGGAAGGCAACCGCGGCGATTCGCCGGATCGCTGGGAGAACAAGGCGCTCTCGGCTGAGGCCGTGCTCGATTTGCTACGCCGCTATTTGGAGGAGCGAGTGTGAGGATCGTGAGTGAGGAAACCTCCGTCGATGCGCACTTTGACGCCGACGGCGAAATCACACCGCGCCGCTTTGCCTGGCGCGGCAGTATGGTGCCCGTGGAGGGGGTGGGTCGCCGGTGGAAAGAGGGAGACGAACGCTGCTTTATGGTCATGGCGGCGGGTGGGCAGCCCTTTGAGCTGCGGCTAAACGAGCAAGAGCTGCGTTGGCGCATTGCCCGCGCTCCAGCGCCGAGGCTGGCGGTGTGAGCTATTCAGATGGGGAAAGTGGATATGGTAGCCTCTATGCTGCGCAAGGGACGCGTCCAAACTGGGGTGCGTTGCTTCGATCCCTATCGAGATCTTGGAGCAGTTGCCGAGTTGATCGGCGCTGCCTTTGGCGACAGTCTAGACCCGGCTGGACGGGCAGCGCTGGCGGATATGCGCCGTGTTGCCCGCTGGGGAGCTCTGTTGAGATGGATCTTTCCCCCTGGATGGAGTGGTCTGGGCTCGACGGCGGGCTTTGTTTGGGTTGAGGACGGGCGAGTGGTGGGTAACGTCTCTATGCGACGATCGCTAGAGTGGAGTGGGTTCCTCATCGGCAACGTGGCCGTTCACCCCCATTGGCAGGGACGTGGCATCGCCGGCGCGCTGATGGAGGCGGCGTTGGATGAAATCGCCTCGCAGGGCGGGCGCTGGGTCGGGTTGGAAGTGGAGGCCGACAATCGGGTGGCGCGGCGGCTCTACGAGGGGGAGGGGTTTCGTGAACTGGGCAGGGTGCTGCACATGTTACGTCCGGCGGGCCTGCCCTGGAATGGCGTGTCGCCGCACCATCCGGCTTTGCGGCGGGGGCGCAGTCGTGATAGTTCGGCGTTGGTCGATCTGTTACGCGCGGCCGTTCCGGAGCGCTTGCGTCCATTGTTGGAGTTGCGCCTGCAGGATTATCAACCGAATTGGCAACGTGCCCTCGACCAATTACTAGAGGGGCGGTGCGAGACGTGGTGGGTGGTGGAAGAGGATGGTATGATCTGCGCGGCGGCGCGAGTGCTGCGCGAGCGTGGGCGTTATCCGGATCGATTGGAGGTGTTGGTCTTGCCTGAACACGCCGGGCGCTTTGAGGATGTGTTGGTGCGACAGGCTGTGGCCAGCCTGCGGGGCGCGCCCAAGAAGGTGGTCGAGATTTTGCTGCCCAATCCCTCGGATTGCTTGGTCGCAGGGTTGAGAACTGCCGGTTTCGAGGAGCTGCGGGTGTTGGTGCAGATGCGACTCGATTTCGATTCTATCCAAATAACCTCGTCATAGGGCCTCGTCGTCCCCATTTATTAGGGCTGCGTTAGATTCTCCGGATAGGTTCGAGCACAACCTGGCAGCGGCATGGTGTGATGAATTAACACGAGCTTTTTCTATATTTTGACAAATTGGCTTTTCGTGTTATAATTTGCGTTTGCAAAATCGCCTCAGTGACATAAGTGACTGCTCATAGGGGGGGAAAGGGATACGGTGGCATATTTAGGGAGCAAATCATACGCCCGCATTACTAATACGGAGAGACTGCCACAGCTCATTGAGGTTCAGCTTGAATCCTTTCGCTGGCTTCAAGAGGAAGCGGTGGCGCAGCTATTTGACGAGATTTCTCCTATTGAGAGCTTTAACGGCAACTTGAAGCTCTACTTTCCCGGTTCCAAGGCCGGGGAGGCCCAATTCGATCTCAGCTATCGCTTTGGCGAACCCAAGTACTCGGAGGAAGAGTGTCTCGAACGGGATATCACCTACGCTGCCCCATTGTACGTTCAGGTGGTGCTCAATAACCGGGAGACGGGTGAGATTGTCGAATCGGAGATCTTTCTCGGCGATTTCCCGCTGATGACCGAGAATGGTACCTTTATTATCAACGGTACCGAGCGGGTTGTCGTCAGCCAGTTGATCCGCTCTCCTGGCGTCTACTTTGATGTCGAGGAGGATCGGGTTACCGGTCGGCGGCTCAGTTCAGCCAAGCTTATCCCTGACCGCGGTGCTTGGCTGGAGTTTGAGACCCGCAAGTCCGACTATATCAACGTCAAGTTTAATCGCAAGCGCACTTTGCCTGTGACTATTTTGCTGCGGGCTCTGGCTGCGGTTGACGACCTGACTGGGGGTGATATTCTGGGCGATGGCACAGATGAGGAGTTGCTGGCGTTGTTTGAGAACGCCGACAGCAACCCCAGCCATCAGTATGTTCCCACGACTATTCGCCAGGAGCCGACTTGGGATCCCCGCGACGGGCGCTCGCTTGCCGAGGAAGCGCTGGTAGAGCTATACCGCCGTATGCGGCCAGGGGATCCGCCCACGCTGGAGAACGCGCGGGAGTACCTGGAGCAGCAGCTCTTCGACTCGCGGCGTTATGACTTGCAGCGGGTAGGGCGCTACAAGCTGAATCAGCGGCTGGGCCAGGATGTGGATCTGGAGCACCGCACCATCACGAAGAATGACTTGGTGGCTCTGGTCAATCACATGATCCGCATCAACAATGGCATCGAGGACGCTGACGACATCGACCACTTGGGCAACCGGCGTGTCAAGACGGTGGGCGAGTTGGTGCAAAACAAGTTGCGGATTGGTCTGCGGCGCATGGAGCGGGTCGTGGTGGAGCGCATGTCGATCCGCGAATCCGATTCGCTGACGCCCGTTAACTTGATCAATATTCGTCCCGTTGTCGCATCTATCCGCGAATTTTTCGGTTCGAGCCAGCTCTCGCAGTTCATGGAGCAGACCAATCCACTGACAGAACTGACCCATAAGCGTACGCTTTCGGCTTTGGGGCCGGGAGGTCTGCGACGTGAGCGGGCCGGTTTTGATGTCCGCGACGTGCATTACAGTCACTATGGACGCATCTGCCCGATTGAGACACCCGAGGGCCCTAACATCGGCTTGATTGGCCGCTTGGCGACTCACGCGCGGGTCAACTCCCTCGGTTTCATTGAAACGCCCTATCGTAAGATCGTTCGCTCAGTAGAGCCTACCGTCGAGGCGCTTGTCGGCCATACGCTGAGAGAGGATGTTGTGGATCCTGAGAAGGACAAAGTCGTGGCCGAGGCAGGGACGGAGGTCACCGAGAAGCTGGCCAAAAAGATCGCCGCGTTGGAGTTGACGGAAGATGTTCCCGTCGTGCCTGTGGTGAGCAACGAAATGGTGTATCTCTCCGCCGATAAAGAGGATCAGTACACGATCGCTCAGGCTACGGCGTTGTTGGACGAGGAGGGACACTTTGTGCAGCCTCGTATCTCTGCCCGGCACGCCGAGCGGTTTGTGTTTGTACCTCCACACAGGATCGACTATGTTGACGTTGCACCCTGTCAGATCGTGGGTATTTCGGCGTCGCTGATTCCTTTCCTGGAGCACGACGATGCGAACCGAGCCCTGATGGGATCCAACATGCAGCGTCAGACGGTACCCCTTGTGCAACCGGAGGCGCCGCTTGTGTCCACCGGCATGGAGTGGCGAGCCGCTCTTGACTCGGGGCAGATCGTCTTGGCAGAGGAAGATGGAGAGGTTGTCTCTGTTACGGGTGACCAGATCGTGTTGCGGGCCAAGGGTGGGCTGCATACGTATCCGCTTCGCAAATATCAGCGCTCCAATCAAAGCACCTGTATCGATCATCGGCCCGTTGTCTACAAGGGGCAGCGCGTGGAGAAAGGACAGGTGATTGCAGATAGCTCTTCGACCGAGTTGGGCGAGTTGGCGTTGGGTCAGAATATCGTGTGCGCCTTCATGTCCTGGGAAGGTGGCAACTTTGAGGATGCCATTCTCATCAGTGAGCGGCTGGTGCGCGATGACAAGTTCACATCCGTTCACATTGAAAAGCACGAGGTGGAAGCACGCGATACCAAGCTTGGTCCTGAGGAGATCACGCGCGATATCCCCAATGTGGGCGATGAAGCGTTGAAGGACCTGGACGAAGAGGGGATTGTCCGCGTTGGTGCGGAGGTAGGACCTCTGGACATTCTGGTGGGCAAGATCACTCCCAAGGGTGAAAAGGAGTTAAGCCCCGAGGAAAAGCTGCTGCGGGCTATCTTTGGCGAGAAAGCGCGCGAGGTGAAGGACTCTAGCCTGCGCTTGCCTCACGGAGAGCGCGGCAAGGTGGTGGATGTGCGGGTCTTTGACCGCGAGGAACATCGCGATCTCAAGGCGGGTGTGGAAAAGATGGTGCGCGTTGGCGTGGCCCAGATGCGCAAGATTACCGAGGGCGACAAAATGGCGGGCCGCCACGGCAACAAGGGGGTCATTTCCAAGGTGATGCCCGTGGAGGATATGCCTTTCTTGCCCGATGGCACGCCGATTGACCTAATACTGAATCCCTTGGGTGTGCCCGGCCGAATGAATATCGGCCAGATTTTGGAGACTCACCTGGGATGGGCCGCACATCGGCTCGGCTTCCGGGCCGTCACGCCGGTCTTTGATGGCGCGAACGAGTCCCAAGTCGAGGCAGAGTTGGCGCGGGCTTGGCTGATTGATCGCGCCTGGAGCGAGATTGCCGAGCGGGCCTGGGCCTGGCTGAAAGCCCAGGAATATGATCTGGAGAGCTTGTGGGACGATGAGGAGGCGAGACGGCTCTACATCGTTGCATGGCTGTCTGAGCACGGCTACGACATCGATCGGTTGGCCATGGAGTATACCTATGCCCGGCGCGCGGTGCTGAGTGAGTGGTTGCGGGAGAGAGGATACGACCCAGACGAGATACTCTCTTTCGAGGACGACACGCGCACGTTGGAGGAGCGAGCTGTGGTGGATCAGCGCGCGCGGATAGCTTGCATGCGCATCTGGCTGGAGGACATGGGCAAGGATACGGCCAAACTGGATGACGAGGCCGTGGAGCAGATGGCGATGCAGGTGGGTATGGAGACGGGTAATCCGGTGCCGATTCTGGGCAAGATGATTCTCTACGATGGCAAGATGGGTGAGCCGTTTGACCAGCCGGTGACGGTGGGAGTGATTTACATGTGTAAACTGGCCCACCTCGTCGAGGACAAGGTGCACGCGCGCTCCACAGGCCCCTACAGTCTGGTGACACAACAACCTCTGGGTGGCAAAGCTCAGTTCGGCGGTCAGCGTTTTGGCGAAATGGAGGTGTGGGCGTTGGAGGCTTATGGTGCTGCTCACGCGCTCCAGGAAATGCTCACGATCAAGTCGGACGACGTTCAGGGACGCGTCAAGACTTATGAGGCTATCGTCAAGGGAGAGCCTGTTCAGGAACCAGGAGTCCCAGCCTCTTTCAAGGTATTGGTGAAGGAGCTACAGAGCCTTGGCTTGGCCGTCGAGGCGATCACGCAGGACGACGAAGTGCTGCACTTTGGTAGGGACGAGGAAAAGGCCAGACCGCCTAGGTTGGGGATGGGATTGTTGGGCCTTGGAGAACAGGGCCGGCGTTAGTTTGAGATTAGGATGTGGTCGCCAGAGTGCTTGTGGCTTAGTTGACTTCTGGCGATTTCATGGTAGAATGCGTTTTCGTCAGAGGCGGCAGCCATAGCCCCTGCCGCTGGTTGACAACTGAAGATTTTCACTGGGGAGGCCATCGAGAGGGTGGGTGGCCTTCTTTACTGAGTCTGAGGCTTTGGTGTGGATCGGCGTTGGATGGGAGTGTCCGCTCAAAGCCCAGATTTGTGTCAAACGGGAGGTACATATGCCCACTATTAATCAGTTAGTTCGCAAGGGTAGAAAGCCCAAGCCGCGCAAGTCTAGAGCGCCGGCGCTGCAATATCGATACAACGCCTTGAAGCAGCAACGCTCTCTGGCGCCAAAAGGGGCGCCACAGAAGCGGGGGGTGTGCACCCAGGTGCGGACAATGACGCCCAAGAAGCCGAACTCGGCTTTGCGGAAAATCGCTCGTGTGCGTCTGGCCAATGGGATCGAGGTGACGGCCTACATTCCTGGCGAGGGACATACATTGCAGGAGCACTCGGTTGTGTTGGTGCGTGGTGGGCGCGTCCCAGACCTGCCCGGTGTACGGTATCACGTCATCCGGGGTGCGATTGATTCGATGGGTGTGGAGGGGCGTACCAAGCAACGCTCCAAGTATGGGACCAAGCGTCCCAAGGACTAGTGGATAGGGAGTATAGGCAGGTAAATCATGCCACGACGAAATCGTCCGCCAAAGCGAAAAGTCGATCCTGACGTCCGTTATAACAGCGTGCTGGTGTCTCAGTTCATCAACGCGCTCATGAAAGATGGCAAGAGGAGTACGGCTGCACGGATCATGTACGATGCAATGGCCATGATGGGGGAACGGATGGATCGCCCGCCGCTAGAGGTGCTGGAGGAGGCGATGAAGAACGTCTCGCCGGCATTGGAGGTCAAACCGCGGCGCGTGGGAGGCTCGACGTACCAGATCCCGGTGGAGGTAACGTCTCGACGTCAGGCTAGTTTGGCGATGCGCTGGCTGGTTGGTGCGGCGCACAATCGTCCCGGCAAGTCTATGGCTGAAAAGCTCGGCACCGAGTTGATGGACGCGGCGAACGGCACCGGGACGGCAGTTAAAAAGCGAGAAGATACACACAGGATGGCTGAGGCCAATCGCGCCTTTGCTCACTACCGGTGGTAGGGGTTTCAGATTGCCGGGTTTAGGATTGGGGATTGAGCTGTCGGCTTCAAAATCCGAGATCTGAAATCGACCAATCTGAAATCAGGCGATGGGCACACAGAACCCGCTTAGTTACGTACGAAACATCGGCGTCATTGCTCACATTGACGCGGGTAAGACGACGACGACCGAGCGCATTCTCTTCTACACCGGTCGCATCCACAGGATGGGCAACGTGGATGCAGGTACGACGGTCACAGACTGGATGGCGCAGGAGCGGGAGCGGGGCATCACGATCACGGCCGCAGCGGTGACCTGCTTTTGGGATCGTGAGAGGCAGCGTCATCAGATTAACATCGTAGATACACCCGGACATATTGACTTTACCGCCGAGGTACAGCGCAGCCTGCGCGTTCTCGACGGCGGCATCGTCGTTTTCGACGCGGTCGCCGGGGTAGAGCCGCAATCTGAGACGGTGTGGCGACAGGCGCGCCATTTTGGTGTGCCGTTGATCGCCTTTATTAACAAAATGGACAAGCTGGGCGCCGATTTCGCCCACGCAGTCGATACGATCCGTGAGCGACTGGTTGCCAATCCAGTGTCGATTCAATTTCCGATAGGTAGCGAGTCCAACTTTCGGGGCGTGGTCGACCTGCTGGAGATGCAGGCCTTTGTGTGGACGGATGAGTTGGGCGACTCTTCCGATGTCGTCGAGATACCCGCGGAATTGGCGGACGCGGTGCAAGAGGCGCGCGAGCAGGCTGTCGAGCAGATCGTCGAGACCGACGACGCGTTGATGGAGCTCTATTTTGAGGGCCAAGATATCCCGGCGGATCGACTGCGACAGGCTCTGCGGCGGGCGACTTTGAGCGGGCGGCTGAACCCGGTTTTGTGCGGTTCGGCGTTGCGCAACAAGGGTGTCCAGCTCCTGCTTAACGCAGTGGTGGATTACCTGCCGTCGCCGTTGGACATTCCGCCCGTGGAGGGAGTCAATCCCTACACACAAAAGACAGAGACGCGCTCGGCTGATCCCAGCGAGCAGTTCGCTGCATTGATCTTTAAAATCGCGAGTGATCCCTACGTGGGCCGTCTGGCCTACTTTCGGGTCTATTCCGGCAGGGTGAAGGTGGGCTCTCGGGTGAGTAACGCCACCAAGAGCCGCAAGGAGCGCATTAGCAAGTTGCTGCGTATGTTCGCCGATCGCCGGGAGGAGATCCAAGAGATCGGTGCTGGCGACATTGGCGCCACGTTGGGGCTGAAGCACACCTTCACCGGCGACACGTTATGTACGCCCAGCGGGCCGATCATCCTGGAGTCGATCACTTTCCCGGAACCCGTCATCTCGGTGGCGATCGAGCCCAAAACGACCGATGACCAGGATCGGTTGTCCGAAGGGCTGGAGCGGCTGGCCGAAGAGGATCCAACCTTCACTATAAGGGTCGACGAGAACACCGGTCAGACGCTGATCTCGGGGATGGGGGAGTTGCACCTAGAGATCCTGACCGACCGGCTGCTGCGTGAGTTCAACGTCAGTGGGCGGGTGAGCCGTCCGCGGGTCAGCTACCGGGAGACGATCACGCAGCGGGCCCGGGGTGAAGGGCTGTTCGACCGGCAGACTGGAGGTAGAGAGCACTTTGGCCACGTGTGGCTGAAGGTTGAGCCGCTGTCTACCGGCGAGAGTTTCCTCTTTCTGGACACCACGCGGGGCCAGTTGCCCCCGGAGTATGTCGAGGCGGTCGAGCGGGGCTGCCGCGAGGCAATGGAGAGCGGCGTGCTGGCTGGCTACAGCCTCTTGAACGTGATGGTGCGACTGCTCGACGCAGAGATGGACGAGGATACATCTTCGGCGTTGGCTTTCAAGGTCGCTGGCGCGACGGCCTTTAACCGGGCGGTGGAAAAGGCGAGTCCGGTCTTTTTGGAGCCAGTGATGGATCTGGAGGTGGTCGTACCAGATGGATACACTGGCGAAGTGATGGGGGATTTGAACGCTCGAGGAGCCGAGATTCGAGAGATGGCGTCTCGGGCGGGCAATGTGCAGGCGGTACGCGCTTTCGTCCCCCTGGCAAAGATGTTTGGGTACGCGACCGACCTGCGTAGCTTGACGCAGGGGCGGGGCACTTTTACGATGGAATTTCATCACTACGAGCAGGTAAATCAACAACGGATGGAAGCCATTTTATATGGCGGAGGCTGGTAGTCTAGTCACATCATCCGAAAGGAGCGAAAAATGGCAAAAGAAAAGTTCGAACGTACAAAGCCCCATATCAATGTCGGCACCATCGGGCACATTGACCACGGCAAGACGACGCTCACCGCGGCCATCACCAAGACCCTGGCGCTCAAGGGGTGGGCTCAGTCTGTGTCGTATGACGAGGTGGCCAAGGCCGACGCAAAGATGTTCCGGCGCGACGCGACCAAGATCCTGACCGTCGCCATCTCGCACCAGGAGTACGAGACGGAAAATCGGCACTATGCGCACATCGACTGCCCCGGGCACAGGGACTATATCAAGAACATGATCACCGGTGCGGCGCAGATGGATGGCGCCATTCTGGTCGTCTCGGCAGCCGATGGCCCGATGCCGCAGACGCGCGAGCACGTGCTTCTTGCTAAGCAGGTGAACGTGCCCGCCATCGTGGTTTTCTTGAACAAGGTCGATCTGATGGAGGACGAGGAGCTGCTGGAGCTGGTCGAGCTCGAGTTGCGCGAGTTGCTGGATAGCTACGAGTTCCCCGGCGACGAGACGCCCATCGTGCGCGGCAGTGCGCTTCAGGCGCTGCAAAGCGAGAGCACCGACCCGGACGCCCCAGAGTACGCGCCGATTTGGGAGCTGATGCGCGTGGTGGACGAGTACATCCCCACGCCCGAGCGGGATGAGGACAAGCCATTCCTGATGCCCATTGAGGACGTCTTCTCGATCAAGGGGCGTGGTACAGTGGTCACCGGCCGGGTGACGCGTGGCACGATGATGCCCATGACCGAGATCGAGATCGTGGGGTTGAAGGAAACGCGCAAGACCGTGGTGACTTCGATGGAAATGTTCCGCAAGACGCTCGACAAGGTCATGGCGGGCGATAACGCCGGCCTGTTGCTGCGTGGTGTGGATCGGGACGAGGTCGAGCGCGGTCAGGTTATCGCGATTCCGGGGACCATCCACCCGCACACGCACTTTATGTGCGAGGTATACGTCCTGACCAAGGACGAGGGTGGTCGTCACAAGGCTTTCTTCTCCGGCTATCGCCCGCAGTTCTACATCCGCACGATGGATGTGACCGGCGAGATCATGTTGCCGGAAGGCGTCGAGATGGTCATGCCTGGCGATCGCGTCAACATGGAAGTGAACCTAATCCAGCCGGTCGCTATCGAGGAAGGTTTCCGCTTTGCTATCCGTGAGGGTGGTCTAACTGTTGGCGCAGGCGTCGTTACCAAGATACTAGAATAGGCTGGGAAGCACAATATGGCCAAGCAGAAGATTCGCATCAGGCTCAAGGCTTACGATCATCGCGTGCTCGATGAGTCCGCTAAGCGTATCGTGGAGACGGCAGAACGCACGGGGGCTACCGTAGTGGGACCCGTGCCGCTGCCCACCAAGATCGAGCGCTTTACTGTTCGCCGCTCGACTTTTATCGATAAAGACTCGCATGAGCATTTCGAGATTCGCACTCACAAGCGATTGATCGACGTGATTGAGCCGGACAACAAGACGATCGATTCGTTGATGCGGCTGAATCTGCCGGCCGGTGTGGATATCGAAATTAAGCTGTAGGACGATGCAGGACAATTAAAGAGAGGAGGAGGGAGAGTTGGATTAGCTCTCTCCTCCAAAATTGTGCCTGTCGATGGAAAGTGGTGATAGTTGCCCGGGGCCCCTGGGGAGGTTTTGGCGTGAAGGTAATCTTGGGTAAAAAAGTTGGAATGACACAGGTGTTCAACGAGGACGGCGAGGCAGTGCCGGTGACGGTCATCGAGGCCGGCCCGTGCTACGTGACCCAGGTCAAGACACCCGAACGAGATGGGTACATGGCTGTGCAACTGGGGTTTGACGAAGTAAAGCCTCAGCGGTTGAGCAGTGGTGAGAAGGGACATCTGGAGCGTAACGGTCTGCCCTCACTGCGCCATCTGCGCGAGATTCGTGTGCGAGAGCTGGACGTGGAGGAGGGGCAGCGCATCTTGGCCGATGTCTTTGAAGTGGGCGACTGGGTAGACGTGGTAGGCAACTCGAAAGGCCGTGGGTTCGCTGGCGTGGTCAAGCGCCATGGCTTTGGGGGTGGCCCCAAGACACACGGCCAGTCGGATCGGCATCGCGCGCCGGGTTCTATCGGCGCCTGTGCGACGCCTGGTCGCGTGTGGAAAGGGTTGCGGATGGCTGGGCGGATGGGCAATAAACGTATCACGGCTGCGAGCCAGCGCGTGGAGCTGGTAGACCCAGAGCGAAACTTGTTGGCGGTACGGGGCAGTGTGCCGGGCGCCAACGGCGGTTTGGTCATGGTCAAGCAAGCGCGCAAGTCGGCAGAGCTGCAGAAGCAGCGTGGCGATCACAGCCTGTAAGGAGAGCCATGATCGTTCCGGTGTACAACGTCAAGGGAAAAAAGGTCGGTGAGGTCGAACTGCGTTCGGACATCTTTGAGGCTCCCGTCAACGTGCAGTTGATGCACCAGGCTTTCGTGCGCCAGATGGCGCACGCCCGCCAAGGGACGCACAACACAAAGTCTCGGGGTGAGGTCAGCCTCACCAAGGCCAAGTGGTATCGGCAGAAGGGCACAGGGCGGGCGCGGCACGGCAGCAAGAACGCTAATCTGTTCGTCGGTGGTGGGATTGCACATGGCCCCAAGCCGCGCAAGTATACCAAAAAGATGCCGCGCAAGATGCGACGCGCTGCATTGCGCTCGGCATTGTCGGCTAAGGTGGCCGAGGAGCAGATTGTTATTGTGGATGATCTGGTGATGGAGGCACCCAAGACCAAGGAGATGGTCGAGGTCTTGGAGCGGCTCAAGCTGGCCCCAAACGGGGCGTCTGAGCGGGTGCTGATTCTGTTGCCGGAGCGCAACGAGTTGGTGGAAAAGTCGGTGCGTAACCTGCCCTGGGTAAAGACGCTGCGAGCCAGCTATCTCAACATTCGTGATTTGTTGGGATACGGTCGTGTGTTGATGCCCAAGGGTGCGCTAGAAGTCATCGAGAGTATTTTGGGGTAGAGGGCAATGAATCCCTACGAAATTATTGTACGGCCAATTGATACAGAGAAGACGCGTTATCAGGCCTCGGACTTGGGACAATATGTCTTTGAGGTGCATCCAGACGCCAATAAGCACGAGATCAAGCGGGCAATTGAAGAGATTTTTGAGACGGAGGTTGTGTCCGTCAACACGATGATCATGCCGGCCAAGGCCTCCAAGCGGTATGGACGTGGTCGCCGAGCCGTGCGTCGTTCGCTCTGGAAGAAAGCGGTCGTGACCGTGGCAGAGGGCGAGCGATTGGATTTGTTTGAAGGGGTGTAGAGCATGCCGGTAAAGACGTACAAGCCTACTTCACCCGGTCGACGGGGGATGACGGGATCGACTTTTGAGGAAGTCACGAGCACCGAGCCGGAACGTAGCTTGTTGCGTCCGCTGAACAAACGGGCGGGGCGCAATACCTATGGGCGGATCACGGTGCGCCATCGTGGCGGTGGACACAAACGCCAGTATCGCGTGATCGATTTCAAGCGTGACAAAATCGGTATTCCTGCGCAGGTCAAGAGCATCGAATACGATCCCAACCGCTCGGCTCGTATCGCGCTGGTGGTGTACGCTGATGGCGAAAAGCGATACATCGTCGCGCCGTTGGGGTTGCAGGTGGGCGATACGGTGATGAGCGGCGGCGATGCCGAAATTCGCGTGGGGAATGCGGTGCCCTTGGAGCGTATCCCCTTGGGTACGCTGGTGCACAACGTCGAGTTGGCACCTGGCCGAGGAGGGCAGATGGTGCGCTCGGCAGGTACGTCGGCGCAGTTGCTGGCCAAGGAGGGGCATTACGTGACGTTGCGCCTCCCCAGTGGCGAGATGCGGCTGGTGCGCAAGGAATGCATGGCCACCGTGGGCCAAGTGGGCAACGTGGATCACGGCAACGTCAAGTTTGGCAAGGCCGGCCGGAAGCGCTGGCTGGGGTTTCGCCCGGCGGTGCGCGGTTCGGCCATGTCACCTCGCGATCACCCTCACGGTGGCGGTGAGGGGCGGTCGCCGATCGGTATGCCCAGCCCCAAGTCGCCCTGGGGCAAAAAGACATTGGGCAAAAAGACGCGGCGCAACAAGGCCACCGAAAAGTACATTGTACGTCGACGTGGTAAGCGAAGACGATAGGGATTACAGATTGGGAGTGTTGAGAGATGTCACGATCACCATTAAAGCGACCTATACCTTACGTAGACCCCAAGTTGCTGCGCAAGATCGAGCGCATGAATCAGATGGGTGAGAAGCGATTGATTCGCACGTGGTCTCGTGCCTCAACGATCTTTCCGCACATGATTGGGCATACCATCGCCGTGCACGACGGGCGTCGTCACGTGCCGATTTACATCACGGAAGAGATGGTTGGACACAAGCTGGGTGAGTTTGCACCCACGCGTACTTTCCGTGGGCACATCGTCCGAGAGAGAAAAAGCCGGGTACGGCCGGTTGAAGGAGAATAGGTAGCTATGACTCAGGTTTTGGCCCGAGCAAAGCATGTGCCGATGTCGGCGCGCAAGGTGCGGCGCGTGATCAATCAGGTTCGAGGAATGAATGCTGACGAGGCGTTGGATATGTTGTGTTTTTTGCCTCACGCGGCGGCACGGCCGGTGGAAAAGCTGATTCGCTCTGCTATCGCAAACGCGGAGCAGAACTTTGAGATACCGCGAGACTCGTTGTACGTGGCCAGTATCGTAGCCGATGAAGGGCCAGGGTTGATGCCTGGAAAAGGATGGCGGCGGCGCTTCGGTGGGCGTGGGCGCTACCGGCCGATCCGTAAACGTTCTTCTCACATTGCGGTAGTGTTGGAAGACAAAGAGTTGGAAGGGTAATGAAGGGGGCTTGGCTTGGGACACAAAGTTCATCCATATGGCCTTAGGCTTGGTGTGATTCGTGACTGGAAGGCGCGTTGGTATGCGGAGGGTCGGGAGTACGCCGATCTGTTGCACGAGGATTTCAAGGTTCGCCGGCATATCGCAGAGACTGCCGGGCGGGCGGGCATATCCAACGTTGAAATCGAGCGTTCACCGAATCAGGTCTCGGTGACGATTTGGACGGCCAGACCGGGCATCATCATCGGGCGTAAGGGAGCCGCGGTCAAAACCCTGCGCAGTGAGTTGGAGGAACTGACGGGCAAGCACGTTTCCGTCGATGTGCAGGAGATTTCGAAGCCTGAATTGGACGCCAAGTTGATAGCGGAGAATGTGATATCTCAGTTGGAACGACGTATTTCTCACAGCCGGGCGATGAAGCGGGCAGTCCAGGAGGCCATGCGGGCTGGCGCGGAAGGTGCGATGGTGACGTGCGCAGGTCGTTTGCACGGAGCAGAGATGGCACGCACGCAGTCGGTGCGCGAGGGACGTGTGCCACGGCACACGCTGCGCGCGGACATTGACTATGCCCAGGAAGAGGCGCACACGACCTATGGTCGCATTGGGGTCAAGGTGTGGATTTACAAGGGTGAGGTGTTGCCCGAGGCCAAGG
>CAZKDJ010000099.1:0-14762 GCA_964551295.1 uncultured Anaerolineales bacterium
ATCGGTTTGTCGGTGGCACTGCTCATCTATATCCAAAGGTCCAGGCAACGCAAACGCGGCGGCGACCATCCCGCTTTTATGACACGGGCAAGCCCGGATACCCCTGTTGAGGAGAGCGCCTCTCAACGCGTGGGCAAGCGTGTACAAAAGGTCACTGTCCCAGCGGTTGAAAGCAACCCTGCCTCATCAGAGACAACACAAGCCCGGTTGGACCAAAAGTCGTCCGTAACTGCATTCCGTCAGGAGATGCTGCGTCGACCAGCTCCTGAGCCTGTATCGCCTTCCTCCAAAACCGAGCCGCCTCGTCTGGAAAAGCCAGTCGTGGGGATGCCGGGTAGGACGCTGGATCCGTTGAACCTGGCAGACGAAATCGATCAAATGGTGCAGCACAGGCTTCGAGAGCGACCGGATCTAGCAGATCGACACATTCGCCTGGCCAGCGGACTGGATGGCGGACTGCGTATTTACGTGGACGACGAGGTTTTCGAAGCCGTTGGCGACATCACCGATTTCAGAGTCCGCGAGTTCATCCGCGACACCATCCGCGAGTGGGAGGGCGTTTAGCCCCATCTGGTAGCAGGTCTCGTGCCCATCCACAATGAAAAAGGCCGCCACCTTCCTCGGCAGCGGCCTCGCATTTTGTCTGGTCAGGCTAGTGCGACTTGCTACACGTGGCGCACGATGCCGAGGGGGTGCAAGAGCCACACGTTGAGCCTGCCCCCGTGATCACCCCCTGGCTTCCAATGGCCGAGAACAACGAGATCTGACGCCCCGTGTTCTCGCTGTCACACTTGGGGCAGGCGATGGGGGCGTCGGCATCCTTGATTGATCGTAGCGCGTCAAAACACGTCTCGCAATCGAGACACTTGTATTCGTACAGCGGCATAATCTATTCCCCCTTTCCCTCAAGCGCCAGCATCTTTGCCAGCTCCGCAAAGGCTGCTACCACACGGTCAAGCTGCTCGTCGGTGTGAGTAGCCATGTAGCTGGTGCGCAGACGCGAGGACTCTGGCGGCACGCCGGGAGGAACGACGGGGTTCGTGTAAACGCCCGCATCATAGAGCGTCTTCCACGCCAGTATAGTGGGTATGTCGTCGCCGATGATAACGGGTACGATGGGCGTCTCGCTGACACCCACGTTGAAGCCCAACTTGCGGTATTCGTTCCGCATGCGCTCGCCGATCTGATTGACCCGCGCGATCCGCTCCGGTTCCTCCTGCATCACCTCCAGCGAGGCCATCGCCGCGGCCGTGCTGGCCGGCGTGATGCTGGCGCTGAAGATCAACGTGCGAGCGTGGTACTTGATGAAATCGATCACGTCTGCGTCGCCGGCGATGAACCCGCCCAGGCTGGCGAAGGACTTGCTGAAGGTACCCATGATCAGATCGACCTCGTCCGTGAGGCCAAAGTGGGCCGCCGTGCCGCGCCCGCCGCCCAAGATGCCGACCGAGTGGGCATCGTCCACCATCAGTCGCGCGCCATGCTTTTTGCAAAGCGCCACGATCTCTGGCAGCGGGGCGATGTCGCCGCCCATGCTGTAGACGCCATCGACGACCACCAGCTTGCCCGCATCCTCTGGGATGCCAGACAGGACGCGATCCAGGTGCTCCATATCGCTGTGATTAAAACGGCGCGTCGTGCCAAAGGCTAGCCGGCAGCCATCCACGATGCTGGCGTGATCGTCCTTGTCGGTGATGACAAAATCGCCCCGGCCCACCACCGCCGAGATGGTACCCAGGTTGACCTGCATGCCGGTGGAAAATACTAGGGCGGCCTCTTTGCCCACGAACTCGGCCAGCCGGCGTCTCAACTCCAGGTGCAGCTCCAGAGTCCCATTCAAGAACGGGGAACCGGTGCAACTGGGGCCAAAGTGTTCCGTCGCCTCGATGGCCGCCTGGCGCACCTTGGGGTGCATCGTCAGTCCCAAGTAGTTGTTTGAACCAATCATAATCAGACGATGATCGCCGATGGTGACTTCGGTGGCCTCAGTGTCGGAAAGGGGGATAAAATATGGATAGAGGCCTGCCTCCATGGCCTCTTTTGCCCGCCTGGTGAGGACGTCGGTGTAGCACTTTCCAAAAATATCCATTATAAAGCCTCCTTGATCAGGTCAGTTTCGTGCAGTCGATCTCTCCTCACGCCGACCGCTATTATAAGCCAAAGTGCTTGCCTAGTAAAGCGAGGGGTGCGCTCTAAAGGGATTGGACAAACCGGCCCCTCGGTGGCATAATTGTTTTTGTCGCATAGGTGGCACACCGGAGGTGCATTTTGAAAGAACTGGCCAAGCTAGCTTTGGGTACGGCGCAGGTGCGCGGCGCGACCGTCGAGTCGTTTTTAATTTGCTGGTTGGTTAGTTTTTTCGTTGGCTTATGAATCGGTGGCTGTGGCGCGGCGGTGTGGGATTGCTGGTCCTGACTTTGATGGGGGGATTGACACTCGTCGTCGCGCTTCTATTAGGACTGAATAGCCCGCGTCCCATGCGCCCCCCTGACTGGCAAGCCGCCGGTCTCCCGCTCTCTCTGGAAGCCGCGCCGGACGCAACCGCCCTCACATTGCTGGGGCGGTCCTACGATGACTTTACCTTGGAGGTCGAAGCCGTCCCGCTCTCCGGCCCCGATTCCGGCTTCAATGGCTATGGTCTGGTATACCGCGCACAGGATGACGCCCACTACTATGCTTTCGCTATTGGCAGCGATGGGTACTATGCCGTGCTGCGGATCGACGGAGACGAGGAGACGGCACTCGTGGACTGGCAGCAGTTCCCCCACGTTCGCCGGGGCACGCAGGCCAATCGACTGCGCGTGACCTGCGAGGGCGCAATCTGCCACTTTTACATCAACGATGAGTACGCAGCGACCGTCGAGGATGCCGCATGGCTACGGGGAGACGTGGGATTATGGGGACGCAGCTTTGAAAAAGAGTCAGTTTCGGTACAGTTCGAGAGCGTACGTGTGTGGATGGAATGAGCGTTTGTGCAGGTGATACCGTTGGGATATAATCGTTGCAGAAGAACCCGTCAGAGCTTGGCGTAAAAAGGAAACCTATGTCGGATCAAGACAAGACCAAGGAACAGCTCATCGAAGAGTTGGCCGATATGCGCCAACGAGTCGCAAAGCTTCAGAGATTCTGCGGCGACTTGGACGCCTTCACCTACACCGTGGCGCACGATCTCAAGCGCCCGTTATCCCTCATCATCGGCTATTCGGATTTGGTGATCGGCGAATATGGGACCATGCCACAAGAGGAATTGGTGGAGTGTCTCCAGGCGATCAATCAGGCTGCCCAACAGATGAACGACAGCATCAACGAATTGATGCTGCTGGTGCACGTGCGAGACGAAGAGAGATTGGAGATCACACCGCTGGACATGGGCAGCATCGTCGCCGAGGTCCTGGCGCGCTTGGATTACCTGATCAAACGGCGAGACGTCAAGATCACCCAACCCGCCTGATGGCCAAGAGCGCTGGGCTATGCGCCGTGGGTGGAAGAGATATGGTACGTGTTCATTAGCGAGATCCTCCGTCTTGACACCAGCCCGCTGCACATCGACATGGGTGCATCGGAAGAGGGCGACGTAGCTCGGTTCTGGGTGCAGGTCAGCGACCGCGCTTTTACCGCCGAGCAGCAGGCGCGCTTGGGCCAGATTATCGGCGGCTTCAAGTCCGACTTGGTGAAGCGCATCTTGAAAAATCTCGGTGGGATGTTTGGCGCGGTCGGAGACGTAGGCTACGGAGGCGAACTGTACTTTACCTTGCCGCGCGAGGAATAGCTACCCGGTTTCGGAGGCACACCATGCAAATCACGAAAGCAGAGATTACCCCGGTTGAACTCGACCTGAAGCAGCCCGTCCGGGCTGCATATCATCCCGAGATCGACAGCGTGACGGCGATATTCGTGCGTATGGAGACGCGCAAGGGCAACGTCGCCTGGGGCTGCGCTATTGCTCATCCAGATCTGACCGGCGAGGAGCCCGAGGACGTCGTCCGGGCCTGCCAGTCCTGCGCCGACATGGCCCCCGACCTCCACCCGACGAACATCGAATACTCCCTGGGCGAGATGGCGCCGCTGACCGAGGACTCCCCCTCCGCGCTGTGCGCCTTCGACCTGGCCTTCCACGACCTGCTGGGTCTGGCCGCCGGGATGCCCCTGTACCGCCTGCTGGGCGGCTACCGCCACCGCATCCAGACGTCGGTGACCATCGGTATCGCCCCGCTGGAGGAGACGGTCGAGATGGCGCTCGCCCGCGCTCGGCAGGGATTCCGCATGCTCAAGATCAAGGGCGGGCTTGACGCCGAGGAGGACGTCCGCCGGGTGCAGGCGGTTCACCGCGCCTTGCCCGATTTCATCCTGCGTCTGGACGCCGACGGCGGGTATAGCGTGCAGCAGGCGCTGGACATCGCCTGCGCGTTGGAGGGCAACCTGGAGATGCTGGAGCAACCCACTCCCCCCGATGACCTGGAGGCGCTGCGCCAGGTGACCAAGCACAGCCCGGTGCCCATCCTGGCTGCCCAGAGCGTGACCGGGCCCGCGTCGGCGCTGGAGGTCGCCTCGCGCAAGGCCGCCGATGGGATCAACGTCAAGGTGGCCGCGTGTGGGGGATTGCGATGTGCGCTCCAGGTGGACGCCATCGCCCGCGCCGGCAAGCTGTCCACGATGATCGGCTGCCTGCCCGAGCCGGCGCTCCTCATCGCCGCTGGGTTGAGTATGGCGCTGAGCACCCCCAACGTCCACTACTGCGACCTCGATGGCCACCTCGACCTCATCGGCGATCCCACCGTGACCGGTTTCATGTTACAGGATGGCTGGCTCACCGCCACCGACGTGCCGGGGCTGGGGTGCACGGTGGAGCTGTAGCAGATTTGTAGGTCACGCTATCAGTGACGCTCTTCGGAGTCACGCCGGTAGCGTGACTACATTGAGAGAAGATATGACGGACATTCGTCGGTACTACGTGCCGAATGCAATTGTCTTTATCACCCAGGTCGTTCAAGATCGGAAGCCGATCTTTGAAAACGAACAACACCTGGCATTGCTCTGCTCCACGCTGCGGCGAGCCAAGGAACTGTATCCCTTTTCGATGCTGGGCTACGTCTTTCTCTTCGATCACTTCCATCTGCTCATCAGGCCAACGGCAAAAGCCAACTTTAGCCAGATTATGCATTCTCTCAAGCCCAACTTTACCAAAGCGTACAAGCAAATCACTGGTAAAACAGGCAGCGTCAAATTCTGGCAAAGGCGCTTTTGGGATCAGGTCATTCGGAATGAAGTGAATCTGCAGCGTCACCTGGATTATATTCATTACAATCCGGTACGGCACAGTTTGGTATCCAGGCCAGAGGATTGGGCGCACAGTTCCTTTCTGACTTGGAAGGAACGGGGTTTGTATCCTGATGGTTGGGGGTGGTCGGAGCCACAAACGGTTGTTGGGTGCGACCAGATGGGGGAGTAAGCGTCACGCTATCAGCGTGACGCCCTGAGAGTTACTGATAGCGCGACCTACAGGTTACAGGCTGCTTGCGCCAGGGCGATGGCTCCCTTCACGCCCGCGTGGTCGTCCAGGGCGGGGGGGACGATGTACGCGTCAATGCGCTCCAGTATCGCCTCCGCTTTCACGTAGCCGTTCAACAGTTGCTGCACCTCGCTCCTGATCATGGGGAACAGTTGCGCCTGCTGCATCACGCCTCCACCGAGGATGACGCGTTGGGGAGATAGAATGCAGACCAGGTTCACGACGCCCAGGGCTATGTAGTGCGCCTCCAACGCCCAGGCCGGATGGTCGAGGGGCAGCGTCTCGGGGCGCTGGCCCCAACGGGCCTCGATGGCCGGACCGTTGGCCAAGCCCTCGAGGCAGTCGCCGTGGAACGGACATCCTCCGGCGAAGGGATCGCGGTCGAAATCGTGCGGTAGTCGCATGTGGCCCATCTCTGGGTGAACGAGGCCGTGCATGAGCTGGCCGTTGATCATTCCCCCGCCGCCGATGCCGGTCCCGATGGTCAGGTAGACGAATGTATCCAGCCCCTGCGCTGCCCCCCAGCGGTGCTCGCCCAAGGCGGCGCCGTTTACGTCGGTATCGAAACCCACCGGCACGTCCAAGGCTTGGCGAATCCGGCCCACGATGTCGGTGTTGGCCCAGTCCAGCTTGGGCGTGGTGGTGATGGTGCCGTAGGTCGTCGAGTCGGGGTCCAGGTCGACCGGGCCAAAGCAACTGATTCCGATGGCGGCCAGATCGCCCTGTCTCTGCAAGAATTCGATAGCCTTCTCGATCGTCTGTCCCGGCATTGTGGTGGGGAAAGTGATCTCATCCAAAAGTTCGCCGTCATCCCCCGCTACCGCGCAGACGAACGTTGTGCCGCCAGCCTCAATTCCTCCCCAAAGAGACATCCTCATCCTCCCAGATGAACTGTCCACCGATCATCGTCGCCAGCACCCGCGTTCCGGCAATTGCCATTGGGTCGCAGGCAAAGATGTCACGGTCGAGTACAATCAGATCAGCGAGCTTGCCGGGGGTCAGTGACCCCAGCCGATCCTCCAGGCCTACGGCATAAGCCGCGCCCTGTGTGTAGGCACGCACCGCCTCCGTCACCGTCAGCTTTTGCCCTGGATACCAGCCCGCCGGGCCGGGAAAGCCATCGACGCGGCGACGGGTCACGGCGGCGTGAATGCCCAGGAAGGGATTGAGGTCCTCCACGGGACAATCGGACCCGAAAGCCAACACCGTGCCTGCCTCGGTCAGGTCGCGCCAGGCGTAGGCAGTCGCACAGCGCTCGCCCCAGTACCGGTCGGCCATTTCGCAATCCTGCGTGGCGTGGATCGGCTGCATCGAGGCCACCACCCCGAGCGCCGCCAAGCGGTCCACATCGTCGGGGTGGATCAGTTGCACGTGCTCGACGCGGTGACGGAGATCGCCGTCTACGTCAGCCAACGCATCCAGCACCAACCGGTTGGCCCAGTCGCCGATGGCGTGGACGGCCAGCGGTAGCCCGCCCACTGCTGCCTTGCGGGCCAGCCCGCGCAACCTGTCTTCATCGAGAGTCAAAACGCCCACGTTATCCGGTTCGCCAACGTAGGGAGCCAGCATCGCTGCCGTGCGCGGCCCCAGCGCGCCGTCGACAAAGACCTTGATCCCGCCGACGCGGAGCCAATCATCGCCCAGGCCTCTCCGTAGCCCCACCTCCAGCGCGCAGTCGAGCGTGCGCGCAGGCAGGTACTTGATCACCCGCAGGCCCAGCTCTCCCCGGGCGTGCAAGCGCTGATAGGCCGCAAAGGCCCGCGTGCCATCCACATCGTGGATCGCCGTCAGCCCCACGCACCACGCGTTGGGGAACGCCCGCCGCAGTGCTTCGTCCGTCTCCTCCTGGCCGGGCCGCGGGACGAGGCCGGCGACCAGCTCCATTGCGCTTTCCTCGAACAGCAGCCCATTTGGCTGGCCTGACGCGGCGCGCCCAATGCGCCCGCCGGGTGGGTCAGGGGTGTCGGCGCCGATGCCGGCCAGTCGCAGCGCGCGCGAGTTGGCCACCAGCGCATGGCCGCTCTTGGCTTTGAGCACGACGGGGTGCTCCGGTGCGACTTGGTCCAGATCGGCCGCCGTGGGAAAGCGCCGCTCGGGCCAGCGCTCCTGATCCCACCGCCGCCCGACGACCCACGCTTCCCTCGACACCGCACGTACCCGCTCCGTCACCCGCGCCAGCACCTCGTCCAACGACACCGCGCCGCTCAGGTCCAGTTCGCGCGACCCCAGGGCGTACGTGGTAAAGTGGATGTGGCTATCGGCCAGTCCGGGGAGCACACAGCGATCCTGAAGATCGATCACCTCTCCGCCAGGGGCCAGCAGGTCGTGCAGCGAGTCGCCATCCTCCACGGCCAGGATGCGCTCGCCGGCGATGGCTAGCCCTGGGACGTGGGGGCATCCCTCATCGCCTGTATGGATTTGGCCGTTGACCAGAAGCTTGTCTGCCAGCATACGTGACTAGAAGGCGCCCAGTTGGCACTGCGCGATGCGAATCTCTAGCTTTTCCGCCGCGTTGGCCACGTCGAGCTTCGATAGGCCCAACCGAGCTGCAATAGTCCAGGCCTCGGCGCAGGGCAAGCGTCTCTCGACCAAGCCTTGGTGAATGGCCTGCTCCAACTCTGGCGCCACCTGCTCGGTCGGCTGCACGATGCGTCTGGGATCGCTGTAGCCAAACAGGCCTAGCTGGCAACGGGCGAGCCGCACTTCCAACGCGTTGGCGGCCTGTCCCACGTCCAGCGGCATCACGGCCATCTCCTCGGCAATGCGAAAGGCGTCCGCGCAGCGCAGCTTGCCTTCGCTTAGCCGCTCTCGAATGGCTTTTGCAATCCTCTCGTCCATTTCGATCTCTAGTCTCTAATCTCTACGAACGAACTGCGACACGGTGAATTATACACACAATTACCCTGAATGGACAGACGCCAAGGTGCCCGAAGGGCACCCGCTTGCCCCTTTTGTCTATCTGCGGTACAATCTCCCCCACTTCATTTATCCAGAGTTGGAGCTATCTTATGCGCGCTGATCTACATATTCATACCACAGCTTCCGACGGATGCTGGGGGCCGGAGCGCGTCGTGGCCGAGGTTCAAGCCCGATCCATCGGCCTGTTCGCCGTCACTGACCACGATGTCATCGGCAACGTGGCGCCGGTCGAGACGTTGGCCCGCGAGGCAGGGTTGGCTTTCCTGCGCGGCGTTGAGGTCTCATCCTGGCTGGGCGAGCACTACTTTCACATCCTGGCCTACGGTTTCGAACCAGATACGCCTGCGTTCTCTGCCCTGCTCAGAGCAAGCAGGGCCAAGATGACGGAGAGCAACCGCGAGGTCATTCACGGGTTGATCGCGCGCGGGTACCCAATCGACCCGCAGGACTTTGAGGCCTACGCTTACGACCGGACTCGTGGTGGGTGGAAGGCGCTCAACTTTCTCATAGATCGCGGGTTTTGCACCGGAGTGAAGGATTACTTTGAGAACCTTAAGATTGGGCCATCCAAAGTATTCCGAACGTTTCCGCATCCTGCCGAAGTGATCGCCGCCATCAAGGAGGCCGGCGGCGTGCCCGTCCTGGCCCATCCTGGCGTGACCTTGAAGGATGTAGGTGTCACCGCAGAGACGCTGCAGCCGCTGCTCGATTTCGGCATCGCCGGGGTAGAGTGTTATCACAGGTATAACGACGAGGCCACGACCCGCTTCTGCCTGGATTGGTGCGCCCGCCATGATCTGATCACGACGGCGGGCTCCGATTGCCACGGCGGGCTCGTCGATCGCGAGTTGGGTTATCCGCCCACCGATACAGCCGATCTGCGGCTGGGCGAGTTGGAGGAGCGGATCATCCGTTAAAGGAGCGCGTACACTCAAGGAGTGCGTACACTCAAGGAGTGCGTACACTCAAGGAGTGCGTACACTAGGAGCGCATATGCCCAAATTGTCCATCTCTCAGCGTGGCGTCGGCATGCCCGCCTCGGCCATGCGGAAACTGGAGCCCTTTGCCGACGAAGCCAAAGTGCGCGGCGTGCGCGTGATCCACCTCAACATCGGCCAACCCGATATCGAGACCCCCGCCGAATTCTGGGAGGCCATAGACAACTTCCCCGAGCGCACGCTGGCTTATGGCCCCTCGGCAGGCCGCCCCGAGTGTCTCGATGGCATGCTCGATTACTACGCCCGCTTCGATATCTCGCTGACAGAGGAGCAGATCGTCATCACCACCGCCGGCTCCGAGTCGCTGCTGTTCGCGCTGATGACGTGCGGCGATGCCGGCGACGAGGTCATCATCCCGGAGCCCTTTTACTCAAACTATGCCGGCCTGGCCACGATGGCTGGCCTGCGCGTGGTGCCCCTCATCACCTACGCCAAAGACGATTACCGACTGCCCCCGCGCGAGGTGATCGAGGAGGTGATCGGGGAGCGCACGCGCGCCATCCTCTATTCCAGCCCCGGCAACCCCACCGGCGTGGTCTACACTCCCGAGGAGGTCGCCATGCTGGGAGACATCGCGCGCACGCACGGCCTGTACCTCCTGGCCGATGAGGCGTACCGCGAGCTGTCTTACAACGGGCAACTGGCTACCAGTGCGCTGCACTTGCCTGGGATGGAGGAGCACGTCATCGTGCTGGATAGCGTCTCCAAGCGGTTTTCGGCCTGCGGGGCGCGCATCGGCTGCGTCGTCTCGCGCAACGAGGCGGTGATGGAGGCGATCATGAAGTTGGCTATGGCGCGCCTCTCCGCGCCGGTGTTGGAGCAGATCGGCGCCGCCGCCTGCCTGATGCACACCCCCGCCTCCTACTTTGAGGAGGTGCGGGAGGAGTACACCCGCCGCCGCGATATCGTCTACGAAAGAATGAACCAGATCGAGGGTGTCTACTGCCCCAAGCCGGCCGGGGCGTTCTACGCCATGGCCAAGATCGAGGGCGTGGACACAGAGGATTTTGCCCGCTGGATGCTGACCGATTTCGAGCAGGACGGCGAGACGGTGATGGTCGCACCGGGGTCGGGGTTCTATAGCACGCCGGGCCTGGGGCACGAGGAGATCCGCATCGCTTACGTATTGGAAACAGATTTGCTTTCCCGGGCCATGGATCTGCTGGCCTCAGCGATCCGCCGTTATCGTGAGGAACAAGCGGATAGGCGAATCAGCGAATGAGCGAGTGCCACTTGCATACTTTTGAGGAGGAGCCAAAATGACCAATACCTTACACGGACTGACGATCGCCTTCATCGGCAGCGGGACGATGGGAGGCGCCATCATCCACGCGCTGGTGACGAAGGATAAGGTGCCGCCCAAGCAGATCATCGCCAGCGAGCCGCTGCTCGAGCGGCGAGAGGAGCTACGGGCCAGCTACGACGCGCGGGTCACCGCCGATAACGCCGCTGCTGCCGGCGAGGCCGACATCGTGGTGCTCTCGGTCAAACCCCAGGTGTTGCCCGAGGTGATGCCCGAGCTGCGAGGCAAGATCAAACCCGAGGCGTTGGTGTTTTCCATCGTCGCCGGGATGCCCATCGCCACCATCGGCAGAGGGCTCGATCACGAAGCTATCGTGCGCACGATGCCCAACACGCCGGCCCAGATCGGGGAGGGGATGACGGTGTGGACGGCGTCGCCCGCGGTCACCGATGCGCAGCGCGCGCAAGCGCAGACCATTCTACAGGCAATGGGCCTGGAGGTGTACGTCGATCACGAGGACGCGTTGGACATGGCGACCGCCGTCAGCGGCACCGGCCCCACGTACGTCTTCCTGCTGATGGAGGCCCTGGTCGATGCGGCGGTGCACCTGGGTTTCTCGCGGCGTGAGGCGCGCCCGATTGTGATCCAGACGGTGCTCGGTTCGGCCAGATTTGCCCAGCAATCGGACAAGCACCTGGCAGAGCTGCGCAACATGGTCACTTCGCCGGGGGGCACCAGCGCCGAGGCGATCTACCAGATGGAAAAGGGCAGCATGCGCACGGTGCTTTCCAAGGCGGTTTGGGCGGCTTACCAGAAATCGCGCCTGCTGGGCCAGCGCGCCCAACAGCCGCCAGAGGCCCCATTGGAGGTCAACGGAAAAGAGTAGGGGTGAGGCATCCCGCGAAGATGCCGTGTCGAGTAGGGTGCTGTGTTCCTCGTCAGTCGAATCGTTTAGGGGATAGGCTTCTGGGGATGCCTCGCCCCTACGTCACGTGATCTCGGGGTCGGCTGTCCAGTCGTAGCCGATCTCGGGATCGTCGTGGGGGATGCGGCCTTCGTCGGTGCCGTCGTACTCGTGGGATACGATGTAAAAGACGTGCACCGGTCCGTTGAGCACGCGGTAGCCGTGAGCCACGCCGGGCGGGATCTTGAGCACGATCGCGGGCTGTCCTGCGCCCATCAGCAGCTCTTGTAGCTCGCCGCAGGTGGGCGAGTCGGGCCGCGTATCATAGAGCGCGGCCTTGATCGTTCCCACGGCCACGTACCACCAATCGGTTTGCTTCTTGTGGATGTGCCAGGCCTTGGTCACACCCTGGTAGGACACGGTATGGCTCCACTGACCAAAGCCCTCGGGGAAGATCGGGTCGCTCGCGCGAATGATCTCGCAGAAAAAGCCACGCTCATCGGCGCGGGTCACTATCTCCTTGATCTCGACGCCGTGGATCACGGTACGCTCCTTACTGCAAAGGGACTATTTGTTGTGGAACGGGCATCAGCAACAGGATAAAGAGCACAAACATAAACACACCAAGCACAACGCGAGGCCAGTCTAGCTTGGTGACGTCATTGAGAGGCGGTGGGTGGCGTCGATTCAAGGAAAAGTTGAGAAAGCTCCATAACAACCAAAAACCGCCGCCTGCATTTCCGCTAACCACAAGCCAACCACCCCAGGCGACCATTGCGCCGATGAGGATGTAGCCCAGTGTCCAGGCATGGCGACCCAAAAGTGCATAGCTGAAATGTCCGCCGTCGAGCTGCCCCACAGGTATGAGGTTGATCATCGTGACCAACAGCCCAGCCCAGGCGGCGTAGGCAACCGGACTTAGCCAAACATCTCGTCGCTGCCAAACATCTTTTTCAGCACTGGGCAAAATCTCTCCTTTTACTGCGTACTTGAGTCCCAAATAAAGTAACGAATCGCCTTCCTTCATGATCGCTGCGTCAGACGGCATGTCAAAATCAGAGGGCGTCCCAACATCGGAGAACGCCAGACCCAGAACAAGTAGGGGGATGGCGACGATCAAACCCCCTAAGGGGCCTGCGATGCCGATATCGAACACCGCCTTGCGATTGCGCATCGGTGCTCGCTGAACGATCACGGCCCCCATTGTTCCTAGTCCGTCCGGCACGGGTAGTGGGATAAAAAAGGGCAGGCTGACCGGTGAGCCGTACTGCCGGGCGACAAAGTAATGGCTCAGTTCGTGGGCCAGAAGGATGCCCATCAGAGTGGCTGCAAAAGGAATACCCAAATGCAAGTTTGTCAACGGCATTATGATCAGCACGTTCAAGTACTCGGCAAGCGTCTCCACAGGCCCAATCATGTCGTTGTATTGCAGCGTGTATACGGTGCCAGAGTAAAGCACCCCAAAAACTGTCGCCACAAATAACACCACGTTGAGCCAAATCCGACCAGCTTTGCTCTCGATCACGCCTTTGGTAGCCACAACCTCGTGACTATCCTCCGACCAATCGCGCAGCCAGGCGGTGTAGCCGGCATCGGCAAAGCGTTGAGATATTTGCTCAAAGGCTTCTTCTGCATCGCCGTGCAACTGACCGCGGAAAGCGATCGTTTCATCGGGCTGGCGCAATATCTCGTGTTGGTCGATGCGCATCACGTCGGTAAGCAACCGCCGCAACCGGGCGATCACTACCAACTGGTCAGATGCGGCAGACTCGGCAGATTGTGTCACTTCTTGTTCCATTGATCGCTCCCTTGTTCAATGGTCTGGATTATACTCGATACACGCGAAACGTAAAGCTTAACACGAAGGGCGCGAAAGCGGGGGAGCGGAACAAATTTCCACTCCCCCGCAACTTACTTGCCACTTGCAGACCTGCTATACCTCGCTGAACTCGCCCTCGACGACTTCCTCTTCGCCGGATGGCGCACCGGCCTCGTGTCCGGGCGATCCGCCGTTGCCGCCATATCCAGCCTGTTGAGCTTGAGCGCCGGCCGCTTGCTGCGCCGCCGCCTGCTGAGAGGCATACATTTGCTGCCCAATGGCGTAGCTGGCCTGCTGCAACTGCTCGATCAACTGCTTGATCCGGCCCGCGTCGTCGCCTTCCTTGGCTCGCTTTAGATCCTCGACGATTCCCTCGATGCGCCCGCGGTCGGAGGCCGACACCTTGTCGCCTAGGTCGCGCAGCATCTTTTCCATCTGGTAGATCAACTGATCCGCCGTGTTGCGGGCGTCGATCAGTTCCTTGCGCTTCTGATCCTCCGCCTCGTGCTGCTTGGCCTCGCGCACCAGCCGTTCCACGTCGTCCTCGCTCAGGTTGGTCGTCGCAGTGATAGTGATCTGCTGCTCCTTGCCCGTGGCCTTGTCCTGGGCCGACACGTTCAGGATGCCGTTGGCGTCGATGTCGAACGTCACCTCGATCTGTGGCACGCCCCTCGGCGCCGGTGGAATCCCCTCCAGGTTGAACATGCCCAGGCTTTTGTTATCAGCCGCCATGGGCCGCTCGCCCTGCAGTACGTGGATCGTCACCGCCGTCTGTCCGTCCGCGGCGGTGGAGAACGTCTCGCTTTTGCGCACCGGGACGGTGGTGTTGCGCTCGATCAGGGGTGTCATCACCCCCCCCAGCGTCTCCACGCCCAGCGTCAGCGGCGTCACATCCAGCAACAGCACGTCCTTGACCTCGCCGCCCAGCACGCCCGCCTGGATGGCGGCGCCAACGGCCACCACCTCGTCGGGATTGACGCCCTTGTGCGGCTCCTTGCCCGTCATCTCGCGCACCAGTTCCTGGATCATGGGCATGCGCGTCGCCCCACCGACCAAAACGACCTCGTCCAGGTCGCCTGCCGCGATCTTGGCATCCTTCAGCGCCTGCTCGAAGGGCACCCGGCAGCGCTCGACCAGATCCTCCGTCAGTTGCTCCAGCTTGGCCCGCGTCAGCTTCACCTGCAGGTGCTTGGGGCCACTGGCGTCGGCAGTGACGAAGGGCAGGTTGATCTCGGTCTCCAGCACCGTGGAGAGCTCGATCTTGGCCTTTTCCGCCGCCTCCTTCAGCCGTTGCAGCGCCTGGCGGTCGCTTCGTAGGTCGATGCCCTGATCCTTCTTGAACTCGTCGGCGATATAGTCGGTGATGCGCT
>CAZKDJ010000100.1:0-14746 GCA_964551295.1 uncultured Anaerolineales bacterium
AGAATGTCTCCTTGCCAAGGAGAAGGTCACGGGTTCGAATCCCGTCGCCCGCTCTGATCTGCCGGTAGTGGCCAAGAGGCGAAGCCAGATACTAGTTTCCCCAGCCTTTTGGTCTTTTTTGTGCCTGCCTCCTGTACTCGTCCGACACCGTAGAGGGATTGAGATGATATTGATCACCAATGCCACAGGATTCGTGGGGCGAGCCGTCGTGCGCCGATTGGCGGTTGAGCAGACTGAAGTGCGGTGCCTCCTGCGGCCATCGCGACGCGTGCAACGGCTGCCCAAGGGTGTTGCCTTTTCCTCCGTCTCTGCCAGCTTGGACGATTTACCCGCTTTGCGCACGACCATGCAGGATGTGACGGCGATCCTGCACTTGGCGGGTGAGGACGACCCCGGCCAGGAGCCAAAGCTGGAGCATTATGCTCAGCATACGGCGAATCTGGTCGAGGCGGCGCACGAGGCGGGCGTGCGTCGACTGGTCTATCTGAGCCGGCTGGGGGCCGATCGTGCATCCGCCTATCCGATCTTTCGCGCCATGGGGGAGGCAGAGGCGGTGGTGCGCGAGAGCGACATGGATTACACCATTCTCCAATCTGCCATCGCCTATGGGCCAGAGGATGCCTTTATTACTGTATTGGCTATGCTGACCAAGACGATTCCCTTCGTGCTGCCCATCCTCGATGTAGGGATGTCCCGTTTTCAGCCCCTGTGGGTCGAAGACTTGGTAACGTGTATCGTGGCTACGCTGGAGCGTGACGATTTAGTTGGACAGACGATCCCCTTGGGTGGCTCGGAGCACTTTATGCTTGAGCAAATGGTGGGACAGGTGTTGGCGGCATTGGGTGTGAAGAGGCGACTGGTGCGTGTGAGTATGCCGTTGGCTCAGGGCGTCGTTGACTTTTTTGACGCGCTGCTGCCGCATACGCCCGTCCCTCCCCGCTGGCTCGACGTGTTGGCCGTGGGCAGTGCGACGGAGCTTGGCGTCATCCCCCGCCACTTTGGCTTTGAGCCCACTCGCTTTGCCCAAGGCCTCGAGTTCTTGAGCCGAAAGCATCCTTGGCGGCGCAATCTGATCCGCTTTATTTTTGGATATCCCCATTACTAGGCGGGAAACCGCATCTGTTCTTCAGCGCTGGACAAATCCCCAAAATCGTGTATCATTCTGCCACTTTGACGGCGGAGGCCTCTCCGCGGTCGATAGGGGTAACCGGAATACCAAGGAGACTTGATGTTTGCCAAACAGCTAGGGATTGACCTAGGAACGGTCAACGTGCTGGTATGTCTGCGGGGACGGGGCGTTGTCTTGCAGGAGCCCTCGGTCGTCGCTATCTCTGCCGAAGAGTACAAGATCGTCGCCGTCGGTGAGGAGGCCAAGGCGATGCTGGGGCGCACGCCGGATGCCATCGATGTGGTGCGCCCGATGCGCGATGGCGTCATCGCCAACTATCGTGTGACGCACCGCATGTTGCAGTATTTCATCCGCAAAGCGTGCGGCGGCCTGGGCTTGGTCAAGCCGCGGGTGATGATCAGCGTGCCGTATGGTGTGACGAGTGTGGAAAAGCGCGCGGTGCGCGAGGCCGCACTGGACGCGGGCGCTGGCCGGGCGCATTTGATCCCCGAGCCGTTGGCCGGAGCCATCGGGGCGGGCCTGCCCACGGGGACGCCATCGGGCAACATGGTGGTCGATATGGGGGGCGGAGCTTCCGAGGCGGCGGTCATTGCGATGAACGGCATTGTCGTGGCCAACTCTGTCCGCGTGGGTGGCCTCAAGTTCGATGAGGCTATCGCATCTTATGTCCGCCGCAAGTACAACCTGATGGTCGGCCAGCCGACGGCGGAGGAGATCAAGTTCCGCATTGGTTCGGCGCTACCGCTGGAGGACAATCCCGAAATAGAAATACAGGGGCGCGATCAGGTCGCCGGGCTGCCACGCACCGTCACGATCAGTTCCGAGGAGGTGACCGAGGCGCTGGCGGATCCTCTTGCGGCGGTGATCAGCGTGATCAAGTCGGTGCTGGAAAAGACACCGCCGGAGCTATCCTCCGATATCATCGATCGCGGGTTGGTGTTGATCGGGGGGGGGGCGCTGTTGCGCAAGATGGACGAGTTGATCACACGCGAGACGGGGGTGCCGGCCTATGTCGCCGATGCGCCGGTCGCCTGTGTGGCACGGGGTGCGTTGCAGGCACTGGAGGAGTACGAGATCCTCAAGCGCAGCGTGCCCGATCTGTAAGCGTCGCTGGCGCAAAGGGGGTAGCGCGGGGTCAAACCCGCGTTTTTGTTTGCCTGGCACGAGAATTGACCTTAAAGGCCATAAATGGTATAATGGCCTTTGGATAATCAGATGGAGTGGAGTGAATGATGGCTACGATAAGTGTCAGTCAAATGAAGGATACGCTGTCCGAGGTGTTGAACCGCGCAGCCTATGGCGGCGAGCGGGTCATTGTCGCCAGCCGTGGGAAGCCCAAGGCAGCCGTGATCAGCATCGATGACCTGGAGCTCTTGGAGCAATTGGAAGATGCTTTGGCCGTTCGTGAGGCCAAGGCGGAATACGAAGCAGGTGAGACTATCAGTTTGGAGCAACTGATCACAGAGCTGGAAGAGGGTGACAGTGGCGTATCAGATCGAGATAAGCAAGCGGGTTAGGAAGCAGGTTGCTCGCTTGCCTCGCCGGGATCAGGCCCGGGTCTTGGCAGCCGTCAAAGCCCTGGCAAAGAATCCCCGTCCAACAGGCTGCAGGCCCGTCAGGGCAGTTGGGAAAGGTGCTTATCGCGTGCGTGTGGGCGATTACCGGGTCATCTACGCTGTGTTGGATGATGAGCGCGTAGTCATTATCGCACGCGTTGCTAGACGGAACGAGAGCACTTATCAGGGTTGGGGTTAGTTCCTATTTCTGCGGTTCAACAGTAAAGACATCCTCGTGATCGAGACCCAAGAGCTGACCAAAAGATTCAGAAAAATAGTAGCGGTGGACGGTGTTTCGTTCACCTGTCGCGACGGAGAGGTGTTCGGCCTCCTCGGACCCAACGGCGCGGGCAAGACCACTTTGCTGCGCTTGATTGCCTCTGTGCTGGAGCCTACCGCTGGTGCTGCATTGGTGGATGGGTTGAACGCACGTAAGGAAGGCGCCCGGGTACGCGCTCGTGTGGGCCTCTTGGTCGAGTCCGCCGGTCTTTACGATCGATTTACCCCCCGTGAGCACCTGCGTTTCTATGGCCGCCTCCAGGGTATGGGTGGTGCCCAGTTAGAGCAGCGCGTGGAGGCTGTGCTGGAGATGCTGGAGATGGTCGACTTTGCCGATCGGCGCGCAGAGGGGTTCTCCGCCGGGATGTGCCGCCGGGTGGTGCTGGGTCAGGCCTTGGTCCACGATCCGCCTAACGTGGTCCTGGACGAGCCCACTGCTGGGCTGGACGTGATGAGCGCGCGCAACGTGCGGGCTCTCGTCGCTCGCTTCCGCGAGGAGGGACGCTGCGTGTTGATCTCTACTCACCTGATGGACGAGGCGCAGCGGCTGTGCGATCGTGTCGCTATTGTCCACAAAGGGCGTTTGCAGGCATTGGGTACGCCGGCGGAGCTTGTGGCGCAGACCGATGCGTCCAGCCTGGAGGAGGCGTTTGTGTGCATCGTGGGGGCGGAGCAGTTGCGGGCCGATCTGTGGGAGGAGCAGCGCGCGCCCCGTTGGTACCAGTTCTGGCGCCGATTGAAGCGTAGTTTGAAGGGGCGTTCGCGGGAGCAGCCCGATGCTTAGAGTGATGCGTACGGTGTTTGCCTGGGAGACGCTTGACCTGCTGCGAGACCGGCGAGCGCTCTTTTTCCTGTTTGCCGTGCCGCTGTTGGTGCCGTTCCTGGGTGCCATTGCGGGCATGTTTGTCCTGTGGCAGGTGGCGCGTCAGACTGACGAGGGGATACCCATCGTCGTCGTCAACGGGGAGCAGTTGCCGGGATTGGTCGATAGGTTGGAGGATCTGCGCATCCTGGAGTTGGTCGCCATGCCGTCTGATCCGGAGGAGGCGCTGCAGAGTGGCGAGTTGGTGGCCGTGCTCGAGATCCCGCCGGATGCTGCGGAGGCGCTGGAAGCGGAGGAGCAGGTAGCGCTCAACCTAACCAGCAGCCGCAACGGGTGGCTGCCCGACTTTGCCGTCATGGCCATCGAAAGCGCGCTGGATGATTACGGCGACGTAGTGTTGACGGAACGATTGGTGCGGCGGGACCTGGATCGGGGGTGGCTGGAACCCATTCGCTTGGAGCGGGAGATCGCTGCCCCGGCCGGTGTGGCCGCTGCGTCGGTGACGGGTGACGCGTTTCCTTCCTCGCTCGGCAGCGTCTTTTTGCCCTTGGCCGTCGCATCGTGGGCCTTTAGTGGAGGATTGAATTTGGTGGCTTCGATGACGGTGGGCGAGAAGGAGCGCCGGACGATGGAATCCCTGCTGGTCACTCCCGCCAGCCGTATCGGCGTCGTGTTGGGCAAGATCGCCCTCAGTATCCTCGCCTCGGCCATCACGGTCGGCCTGTGGTCGCTGGATAGCCTGGGCTATACCTTCTTGCTCTCGACCTTACCTGCCGGTTTCAGCGGGCTCACGAGTTCCTTTGTCGGGCAGATGGGAAGCCTGGGTTTGGTGGTCGTGTGGCTCGTGCTCCTGATGTTGCCGTTCATGACGATGACGAACGCATTCGTGGCGGCTGTGTGCGCGTTTGCCAAAAACTATCGCGAGTCCAATCTCTTTTTGGGCGTCCTGCAATTGCTGTTGCCGGGGATGGCGCTTCTGGCCGTCTTTGGGGTCGGCGCCTCGCCACCGGGGGCTGTGTACGCGCTACCGGTAGTGGGCGTCCTGGTGGCGATGCGCGATCTGTTTGGAGGTGGGATCGCGCCGGGGATGTTGGTGTTGGCGTGGGTAGCGGCGGCTTTGTACGCTGTAGGGGCTGTTTTATTGGCGGCCTATGTTTTTTCCCGCGAGTGGGCTTTGATGCGGGGTGTGTAGGCCGAGTCGATCTATTCCTTCTCCGCTCGTTTGCGCAGTTCGGTGGCCTTTTTCGCCAGTTGTTGAAAGTACTGACTCTAGTCGTCCCAAATCCGCCAATAGGGTTTCTCCGGTTCCCACCGGGCGCGGAATTCCTCTGGAATGGGTCCTAACAGCGCCTCGCATTCTGCGGTGACGGTGCCATCGGGCAGGTGAATCTCCCCGGCTACTTTGGCGCCCATCCCGCCCATCTTTTCCACCCAGCCCACTGCGGTCAGCGGTGTTTCGGTGGGCGTGGGGTGGCGGTAGCGGACGGTCAGGCGCAGGGTGGCAAATAGGTTGTCGTGCTGGCCATCCAGCATCACCGCGCGCCCGGCGGTCTCGTCCAGCACCGCGGCGACGATGCCGCCGTGGACGACGCCGGGGTATCCTTGGTATTCGTCCGGTATGGCAAATTCGCTGTACACGCGTCGGTTTTCCAGATCGTCGTAAAAGGCCAGTTTCAGCCCGACCGGGTTTCGCATGCCACATAGGAAACACATTCGAGAGTTGGGTTGTTTGCACCGAGTCATTTTATTGATCGTTGATTGACAGGTCTCAGTAGCCGGATGCTCCGAGAAGCGCTGACATAAGGGCACGCGCTATCGCGTTTAGAATGCACGAGATGACTATGTTTGCCACCGAGGCTATCGCTGTGCCCAGAAGCGCTGCGCCCAGTGCTCTCCAGGCGGAGAAGCCGTGAACTTCGCCAAGGCTCTTTAGGTACACGATGATCGACCATATACCGATCACAAAGTCGAATAGAAAAAAGATGCCCAGGGTTGTTAGAAAAGTGGAACTGGATACATAGGTGTTAGTTGCGATTGCATACAGGACGTATGCAATCAATATAAGCTTGAGAAACTGAAGTATCGCTCCCCAAATCTGTGGCACTGCTGACCAAGCGAGCGCCGCTCGCACCTCGATGGGATAAGCTTGGCCACCCAGCCAGCGTCCGGTCACGCGAAACAGCCAGCCGTACAGGTAGAGCCCAATCAGACCGGCGATCGGGCCGACGATGGCGCATATGCCAAAAGTGACGGTTAGGGCGGTGAAGGACATGGATGACAGACTGCTTAGGTCGCTTTCCCAGGTGCTTGGCGCTTGAACATAGTCATTCGAAATCAGCGCCAGAAACAGGAATGCGTATAGCGCTCCGGATAGGTAGGCGACAAACCCCTGTAGAGCGGCCAGGAGCAGGACGTCTCGTTTGGGATCATAGTACACGATTCTGCGTATCGTCTCCCTTGGATTTGTCCACATCGTAAACCAGGGGGATGACAGAGACTCGAATTGCTCCTGGGTCAGTTTTCGCTCGTAACGTATCGGCGCCCGGATTGGCTGTTGTGCCACCTCGTTGACGACCTGCTCGACGGCCTTGCGCGAAAATCCCCGCGAGGCGATCCTGTCGATGATTTCTTTGGGTCTCAGGTGATTGACTGTCAGGTCTTGGGTGATGAGGGGGATAAAACCCTCCAGTGCCTGGCGCTTTTCCGGCTCGAGTTCGTCGAGCGATTTGGTGTGATCCAGCATGTCGGTGACTTTGGTGTAGGGATATGCTGCCGCTGCGACGTCGGCAGGGTTGGGTGAGGGGATTTGTTCGGTGCTAGGTAGCTCTGTGCCCAGGACTGCCTGTACCAAAGTGGGCTTGGGTTGTGGTACTGGCTGTGTCTCGATCGGGACGGCGGGGGCGGTTGACAATTCCTTCTGCAGGGCGGCCAGACCGCGTTGCGCGGCTTCGTTTTGCGGATCGATCTCTAGGACCTTGTTCAAGCACGCCGCGCGATCCTGTGCGGTATCGACCGCGCCGGACATCCACAGCCACGCCTGTTCGTCCCGGGGGTTCTGCCGGATGACGCGACCGAGCAGGCGGCGCGCCTCTGCCTTGTCGCCTGCCCTGATGGCGGCGATGCCGCGTTGTAGAAGGTCGTTCTTCATTGCCCTCTCTTGCTCTTCAGGTGATCGAAAGCGCCTGCACCGGGCAGCGAGTGACGCACAGGCCGCAGCCGTAACAGGCTTCCGGTGTGAGTTTCGCCTTGTCGTCCACCACGTGGATGGCGTCGTACACGCAACTGGCCTCGCACAGGCCACAGCCGGTGCAGGTGTCCACGTCCAGTTCAGGCGGTACGTGGGTCGTACGAAACTGTCGTTCCTTCCAGCGCTGGATCGCCAGCCCGCGTATGTCCTCCACCGACGCGTAGCCGTGCGCGTCCAGCCACGCGTCGATCTGGTGCGCGATCTGGCCATAGATCGAGGGTCCCTTGAGGATGGCGGCGGTGCAAACGCCGACTGCTGACGCTCCCACCATCAAGAACTCGATCGCGTCGCTGCCCCTGGTTATACCCCCAACGCCGATGATGGGCAAGTCCACCGCGCGGGCGACGTCAAAGACGCAGCGCAGCGCCAGGGGTTTCAGCGCCGGGCCGGAGAGCCAGCCGTAACCCTCCTGGCTGCCCATCAGCATCTGACCGGTCTCGACGTCCACGCCCAGGCACGGGCCGAAGGAGTTGACGGCCACGATGCCGTCGGCTCCTGCCTCGGCGGCAGCCTGGGCGGCGATCGTCATATCGCGGAAGGGACTCAGCTTGACCAACACCGGCATATCCACGGCGTCCTTGGCAGCGCGGATGGCGGCCATCATCGGCGAGGGATCGTCGCCGATGTAGTGGGTGGAAAGCTCCAGCGCGTCGGCGAAGGGGCGCACGCGGGGGGCCAGTTGGGCGATCTCATCGGCGGTGTAGCCCAGGCTGACGATCAGGGGCACGCCGGCCTCCTTGGCGATTGGGTACTCGCGCGCGATGAACTGTTCCACCGGCAGCTCTGACCACAACTCAGTGTTTAGGAATCCGCCGGGGATGCGAGCCATGTTGGGTGTGGGCACTACGGCGGGCTGCACCGAGACGGTCTTGGCGACGATGGCCCCGGCGCCTCCCTCGGCGCAGGCCTTCATCGCCTCGCCGTTCCATCCTGGCGGCCCGGCGGCAGGCATAACGGGGTTGGCAAAGCGGATGCCGGCGATTTCGATAGATAGGTCTGCCATACGTTTACCGCGCGAGTATATTGGTGGTGATGATCACTATGACTATGCCGGCTATCGTAAAGACGACCCCAATGGCCAGGGTTCCCCATGCGCCACGGGTAGCCCCGGCCTCCAGCACAGCCTGGTCAGGCTTGTTGGGATTGTAGTAGACGGTGACCTGCTGTCCAGACCGATACGCTAACTTGGCCTCAGGCCCTGGCCTGGGAGGTATGCCAGTGTCTGGCGCCGACGATGACCTGGTCGCTCGTGTATTGCTGGCCGGAGATGGAGTACGTGTAGACGACTCGTGGGCTGTACTTGGTGGTGGTCCCATCTTCGTCGTGCTCGGTCTTTATCTCTACCGTTGCTAGCGTGACCTGTCCTTCGACGGATGGCCAGTCCCTGCTCGCCTTGCTGGTGCGAAAATCGATGAAGCCACGGATGAGCAGAAACAAACCAGCGCCAAGGAAAATCAGACCGAAAACCGTGCCTATTTCAGTACCTCCTCTCGTTGGTTAATCTGAGCCTTACCTCTCTTCCCGTGAATAGGCTTTCATCAGTGACGCGGGGGTGCCGATGCGCCTGCGGGCCGCCTCGCCTGCGCTGATCCACAGGACGAGGATGGTAAACAGGAAGGGCAGCATGCCCAGCAGGTTGGGAGGAATTCCCAGTGGTTGCAAGCGATACTGCAAAATGCGCACGCCGCCGAACAGGTAGGCGCCCAGCAGCGCGCGCAGCGGATCCCACATGGCGAAGATCGTCAGCGCGACTACGATCCAACCTGCGCCGGCGGTCATGCCCTCGATCCAGCTCGGGGCATACACCACGGAGAGATAGGCGCCGCCCAGGCCCGATAGCACGCCGCCAAAGACCACCGCCAGGTAGCGCACCAGTGCCACGTTGACTCCCAGGGAGTCGGCTGTCTCCGGGCTTTCGCCCACCGAGCGGAGAGAGAGGCCCCAGCGGGTGCGGTAGAGCACGAACCACAACACGGGCACCAGCAGCGCCGCCAGGTAGACCAGGGGGTCGAACTGGAAGAGCAGATTGCCCAGGATAGGGAGGTCGCTCAGGAGTGGGACGTGTACCGTCGGCATGTCCACGGGCAGGGGCTGGCCGACGAACTGCCGGCCCAGGATGCCGCTCAGGCCCAGGCCCAGCATCGTGAGTGCCAGGCCCGAGACGACCTGGTTCAGGCGCAGGGTGATGCAGGCAAAGGCGTGCACCAGGGCCATCAGCCCGCCCGCCAGCGCTGCGGCCAGTACGCCCAGCCAGATGTTCTCCGTGGCCTGTGTGACCCCGAAACCCGTGATCGCTCCCATGATCATCATGCCCTCCACGCCCAGGTTCAGCACGCCCGAGCGCTCGCTGTACACCTCGCCCAAGGTGCCAAAGAGGAGGGGGGTGCCTGCCGGGATGGTGGCGCGCAGGGCGGATAGGATAAAGTCTAGCAGCATCAGCCTACCTCCTGTGGCGTCGACCGTCTCAGGCGAATACGATACCGCGCGAGCAGGTCGCCGGCCAGCACAAAGAGCAGGATCACGCCGTTAAAGACAGAGATGGTAGCTGCCGGCAGGCCCAGCGAGATCTGGATGGCGTCACCGCCCACGAGCAGGCCGCCAAGAAGGAGGGAAGTCAGCACGGCTCCCAAAGGGTTGAGGCGGGCCAGCCAGGCGACGATGATGGCCGTAAAGCCATAACCGGGCGAGATGCCCTCGGGATAGCGCAGGCGGAAGTGAATGCCCGCTACCTCACCCACGCCTGCCAGGCCAGCCAGCCCGCCGCTCAGTATCATGACCAGGATAGTGCTTTTCAGATAGCTCATACCGGCGTAGCGGGCGGCGGCGGGATTCTCGCCCGTTACGCGGATCTCATAGCCCCAGCGGGTGCGCATGAGCAGGATGTAGACGGCGACCGCCAGGGCCAGCCCCAGCAGCAGAGTGGGATAGTGAATGCGGCTCCAACCCAGGCGGGGCAGTTGCGCGGCCGGGGAGAACTTGGCGGTGTAGGGAAAGCCCATCTCACTCTCGCCCTTCCATGGGCCATAGACCAGGTACCGGACCAATTTCTCAGCGATGTACACCAGCATCAGGGTCGTGATGACCTCGTTGACCTGCCAGCGCACCCGGAGCAGGGCGGGGATCAGTCCCCACACGGCGCCACCGAGGAATCCGGCCAGGAACATGGCCGGCAGCAACACCGCTCGTGGCCAATCGGGGAGCGCCAGCGCCAGACCGGTGCCGCAGATAGCGCCCACGAGCAACTGTCCCTCGGCGCCGATGTTCCAGAAGCGGGCGCGAAAGGCCAGCGTCAACCCGACCCCGGCCAGGATCAGCGGGATGGCCTTGGTCACGGTCTCGGAGAGGGAATACAGGCTGCCAAAGGCCCCGCCTAATATGCGGCGGTATGCAAAGAAGGGATCGATGCCCAGTGTGAGGAACACGATCCCGATGACGGTCAGTGCCAGGAGAAGCGACACGAACGGGGTCAGAATCTGTAGCCAGCGTGGGGTGGCGAGCCGCTTTTCGATCTCCAGCGAGAGGGTGTTTTTCACGCTGCCGCCTCCTGAACTGGTTGTCGGTGGGAGCCGGCCATCATCAGCCCGATCTCTTCCAATTTGGCTGTGTCGGCGGGCACGATGCCCATCAACTCGCCGGCGAATAGGACGGCGATCCGGTCGCTCAGGGCGAATACTTCCTCTAAATCCTCCGAGACCAGCAGCAGGGCGGTGCCGCGTTCGCGTTCCTGCAACAGTTGCCGCCAGACGTACTCGATGGCCCCCACGTCCAGACCGCTGGTGGGGTGAGCGGTGACCAGCAGCCGGGGCGACTGGGAGGTCTCCCGCGCCAGCATGACGCGCTGGATGTTCCCGCCGGAGAGCAACTTCAGAGGAGTATCCCGACTTGGGGTCGATACGTCGTACTTGGCGATCAAGTCGTCAGCGAACCGGGCCACGGCGCGGCGATCGAGAAAGACGCCCTGGCTGAGCTGTTGGCGGCAATAGTCTTTCAGGATTAGGTTCTCGGCCACGCTCATCTCCGGCACCAGTCCGGTGAGCCGCTCGCCGGGGATGTAGCACACGCCCCGCTCAATGATCTGTTTGGGCGGCTGCCACGTGATCTCTTGCCCATCCACAAGGATGCGGCCCTGCGTGGTCCGTCGCAGGCCGACGAGCGTTTCCACCAGCTCGCGCTGGCCGTTTCCGGCCACCCCCGCAATACCCAGTATCTCGCCCTGGGCCACGGTGAGTGATACCCCCTTGAGCGCAGGTAATCCCTTGTCGTTCAGGGCGTGCAAGTTCTCGACACGCAGCACCTCTTGGCCCGGCTCTCTATCTGCCTTCTGGGTGCGGAAGAGTACCTCGCGCCCGACCATCAGACGGGCCAGTTCGCGCTTGTCGGTGTGCGCCGTCTCCAGGGTGGCTTCGGCGCGCCCTCGGCGCAGCACGGTGATGCGCTCGCTGATGCGCATCACCTCGTCCAGTTTGTGGGAGATGAGGATGATGGTATTCCCCTCGTCCGCCATACGCTGCAGGATGGCGAAGAGGTCTTCCACCTCGCCGGGGGTTAGCATGGAGGTGGGCTCGTCCAGGATCAGGATGTCAGCGCCGCGGTAGAGGGCCTTGACGATCTCCACCCGTTGCTGCTCGCCGGCCGAGAGCTGCCAGATGCGCGCGCCGGGGTCTACGTCCAGGTGGTATTTCTCTGCAAACTCGGCGATCTTGTCGTGGGTCGCTCGCGCCGGGTCGAAGAACCGGTCTCGCAGTCCCAGGACAATGTTCTCGGCCACGGTGTGCGTGGGCACCAGCCGAAAGTGCTGGTGGATCATGCCGATGCCCAGCCCGATGGCCTCACGGGGGGATCGAATGTCTACGCGCTCTCCCCTGACGAAAATCTCGCCCGCGTCCGGCTGGTAGATGCCGTATAGGACGTTCATCAGGGTCGTCTTGCCGGCGCCGTTCTCCCCCAGTAACGCGTGGATCTCCCCGCGTCGGGCGTCAAAGTCAACCGCGTCGTTGGCCAGCACGCCGGGAAAGTGTTTCGTGATGTGGCGCATGGATACGACGTTTGCTGTCGTGGCATTCATGTCTGGCGTTTGCCTTTCTTACATACCTGGGGGCACCAGGGCGGCGCCCCCAGGTTGGCTTGCTCGTAACCTTCGCAAGGTTGTGGTTCGTTACCGCGGGATGTTCCCGATGTTCCCATCCACGAACCAGTCGATCGACAGCAGTTCGCCGATGCTGGCCCGCTGGCCGTCGGCCAGGCGCTGGGTGCCGTCCTGGTCCGAGATCGGCCCGGTGAACGGATCGAACAGCATGGCCGGGTCCTTCATCTGCTCCGAGCGCGCCATGACCAGATCGTAGACGCTGATCTCGCCCAGCAGCGGGTCGGTGACGGTGACAGCTTTCAGGTCGTCCTCGAACTGGGGATTGATCGGTTCGCCAAAGCGAGCGCCCAGGAGGACCGCCTTTTCACGCATCAGCCACCAGTAGTCGACGTTCTCGAGGTTGGTGTTCGTGTAGGCCCCAGCGTACACCTTGGCGAGAATGTCCTCGTAGATGATGCCCCAATCGACCAACTGACCGCTCACGGCTGAGTCCGGTCCAAAGTCGCCCATAGGGCTGTAGTGGCTGAAGGTATAGACCGGGTCCCCAGCCTCGGTGTGTCCCTGTCCAACCTCGACCACGGCGGGCGAGTCCTCGGTAAAGGCCAGCACGTCGACGCCCCCAGAGACCAGCGCCTCGGCGGCCTCGCGGGCGGCTGCCGGGTCGTACCACTCGAACAGCCAGCGCACGTCGACTGTGGCCTCCGGGTTGGCCTCTTGCACGCCCAGGGTGAAGGCGTTGATGTGCCGCACCACCTCGGGAATCGGGTGGGCGCCCACGTAGCCGACCTGGTTGCTCTTGGTCAGCGCGCCCGCCATGAGGCCGTTCAGATAGTAGAGCTGGTAAAAGTCGGCCATGTAGGTGCCCAGGTTCGGGGCGCGTGTGTAGCCGGAGCAGTGGAAGAACAGCTTGTCCGGATATTTCTCGGCGGCAGCGGCGGTGCCGTCCATGAACCCAAAGCTGGTGGTAAGGACCACATCGCAGTCCTCTTCCACCACGAACCGGTCGAGGAACCGCTCCACATCGGCTTCGGCCACCGACTCGGCGTAGGCCGTCTCCAGCCAATCGAACTTGTCCTCCACGTACAGGCGACCCTGTTCGTGGGCGTGGCTCCAGCCATAGTCACCGATCGGCCCCACGTAGATGAAGCAGGCCTTGCGTGTAGGCGCCTCGGCTTCCCCTTCGCCTGGGGCCTGCGTGGGCTCTGCTTTCGGTGGTTGGCATGCGGTCAGTGCGAGGATGACGCAGACGCTCATCAGGATCAGTAAACGCTTGGACATTTTTCCTCCTCTTTTTAGTAGTGTCTAGAAGTCAAAGGCTAAGGCCGCGTTCAAAAACAAGTTCGTACTTTTTGGACGAAATCACCCTGGACAACGGGAGAAAACATTCAAGTTGTTTTTGAACGCTTACTAAGCAGGTTAGAAGGTGTTTCGTCTGTGCGCATCACCTCCTTTGGATCGGTGTGTCTTCCAGACGATGGTGGTTAGCACAGGTCGCACCTGGTGTGTTTGGACGACCAGTATAAGTGTACCACTACTGGCGTTACAGCGCCAGTGCCCATGTGGGTAGGGTGCACTTCACCTTTGGGGATGGGCTCTGGCATAATGGGCCCAACTTGATGCATGGAAGGCCAAAGGTGAAGCGCACTCGTGGTCAATTGAGGGCGGAACTACTGGCTGAAGCTGGGGAAGTAGTCAGCGAGCTTCTGGACTGGCACGCGGATGCAGCAGCACCGGTACTCACCAAGATTGAGGATGTCGTACTGATGCTCCGCAAGCTGCTAGGAGAGCGCATAGCGGGTGTTGTGAAAGCAGTTACTTGGGCTTGTCTATTCGCCGGTCTCGTCTTTTTGTGCGCGCGACTGCTCAATGCCGGCTCCAATGGCGAGGCTAATGGCTATGCCTCCTCCTATTCCTACGGCGATGTTGTTCAGGGCTATACCGGCGCCGACGCCGATTACCAATCCGATTACCATGCCGAGAATCATGTACTTGGGCAATCCTTTTTTCCTTTCTATGTATCTTGTGGGGTAGGACTACATTTAACCGTGATGTAGCTGTAACCAGAAAGGGTAAGCCCCCGGCTTTGCCGGGGAGACACGCAAAGTTTGACAATTCCGGGAGTAGGTGTAGAACCTCCAGTTGGTGAACCGCTCGAAGTTCAACACAATCAGGAGGTTCTACATCTATGCTTTCGCTCATTTTTGCTGTGAGTGGGGAATTAACCCCATTTTCGGGCTGGTTTGGCCCATTTTCGAGTTCTCAGGTGGGGGAAATCCTTGCATTGTGCAACTTCCGTTGCGGATGACCTGTTCGAGAAATTGCGAGCCCCCCACATATACCGATAATCGGCGATCAAGCTGGCACATAGCGGCTAAGGTAAATTTACACTGCAAGAGAAATTTCAGCGAAATCACAGCTACATGAAAACTCTTCATAGTTTATCCCATACGAAGTGGGATTGCAAGTACCACATAGTTTGGATAAAGTACCGAAAGAAGACGCTGTTCTTGGAGTTGCGACAAGAGCTAGGGCCGCTGCTGAGGGAACTGGCAAGCCACAAAGAGGGTGAGAATTGGAGGGAAGGCTCTTGCAAGACCATGTGCACATATTGATATCAATTCCTCCG
>CAZKDJ010000101.1:0-14720 GCA_964551295.1 uncultured Anaerolineales bacterium
CGATGACGGGCGGGTCGTTGGCCAGCGCGCGGGCGATGGCCGCCCGCTGCTGCTGGCCGCCGCTAAGCGCGCTGGGCAGTTTGTTCGCCTGGTCGGCGATGCCCACCATCTCCAGCAGTTCCATCGCGCGCTGCTTGCGCTGGCGCGCCGGAAAGGTGTTGCAAAAGTCCATCGGCAGCATGACGTTCTCCAGAATCGTCAGCGTGGGCAGCAGTTGAAAGAACTGAAAGATGACGCCCACATTTTTGCCGCGCCAGCGGGCCAGTTGGTTCTCGCTCATCCCGTGTACGGCCTGACCAGCGACGAACACCTGGCCCTCGGTAGGCCGGTCGATGCCGGTGATCATGTTGAGCAGCGTCGACTTGCCGGAGCCAGAGGGCCCCACCACGCCGACGAACTCGCCCTCACGCACCCGTAGATCGACGTCCTTCAAAACCGGCACCTCTCCCGCGCCGGTTTCGTAGCTTTTGTACACGTCGCGCAGGTCGATCAGCGTTTGATCCATTCCGTTTTCCATCCACGTCCTCCCCGTGATATGTTCTCAAGAATACCTTATCACACCCTACCCTGCGTTACCTAGCCAGCAGCTAATAATTGGCTATCAGTTCGGCGCACACAGCGCCGGGGTCGTGCATCACTCACCTAATAGTGAGTAATATCTTTTACTTTTTACTTGATAATACTATATGATATATGGTATAATGTAACAGCCAGTAAAAAAGGAGAGGGGAAAATGGCTGATCCCGTTGAAAACCTGACATCGGAACTGCGACGCGGCACACTCGTCCTGACGGTCCTGAGCCAGCTCGACCGGAAGCAGTACGGCTATTCACTCAGCCAATCGCTGGCCAAGCGAGGAGTAGAGATCGATCAATCCACTCTCTACCCCCTGCTGCGGCGGCTGGAGAAACAGGGCCTTCTGGAGAGCGCGTGGTCGGTGGAAGGACCTCACCCGCGCCGCTACTATAAGCTCAACACGGCGGGGCAAGAGACCCTGGAAACGTTGAAACAAGAGTGGTTTGCCTTGCGCGATGCGCTCGATCATTTGCTCGGAAAGGATAAAGAAAGATGAAAACAGAACTCTTTGACCGCTACGTACACGAAGTAGGACGGAGGCTGCCTAGAAGGCAACGCGCCGACGTGAAAGCAGAACTGCACTCGCTGTTGGCGGACGCGCTTCAAGACCGCCTGGCTGGAGGGGAAGCGGAGGACAAAGCGGCTCCAGAAGCGGCCCAGGTAGCCATCTTGGAGGAATTCGGTCCACCGGAAAAGGTGGCCGCCCAGTACGCCCCACCCCGGCGTTACCTGATTGGACCGCGCGTCTTTGAAATCTACCTGATCGTCGCTGCTTCCGTGGCGGGGAGCCTCTCGCTGGTCTTTTTGATCATCCTGCCCCTGCTCACCATATGGGGAGATGGGGAACCCCTGCGAGTGCTGGGGTCGTATTACGTCGAGATACTGGACGATTATCTCGGAATAATACTGGCCAGCTTTGGTTCGGTCACGCTGTCGTTCGCCATTCTGGAACGGGTTCTGCCAAAGTCGGCTTTCGAGGACAAAGAGAAAAAAGAGCCTTGGGACCCGCGCTCCCTGCCCAAGATCGAGGATCCCTCGCGCGTCCAGATCGGCGGCCTCATCGTCGAGACTGTCTTTATCGTCATCGCGCTGATCGTGTTCAACTTTTTTCCGCAGTGGATTGGCCTGAACTATGTGGCCTCGGTGGACGACGCCCCACGCAGATGGTTCTCGATCCCCCTGCTGGCGCCGACCTTTTTCTCCGCCTACTTGCCTTTGCTGAACCTGCTGTGGATCCTGAACATCGGCTTGAACCTCGTGCTCCTGCGCCAGGGAAGGTGGCAGCTCTTTACCCGGCTGTTCGACTTTGGCCTGGCGATCTTTGGCGCGATCGTGTGCTACCGCATGCTGACCGGTCCGCCCATTCTGAGCCTGGAGGCGATCACGCCCGAGTCGCTCAGGCAGGCTTTCGAACTCATCCTACCCCTCATGCTCAACGTGGCGCTGATCATCGGCTTGGTCAGCGGCGTGGTCGAGGCGGCGCGCAAGCTGTACCGGATCGTGCAAACAGGGTCGCGGAGGATAAGTGCTTAGCCGAAGAAACCCGGTTTTTCGTCAAAAACCGGGTTTCTAGTCTATATGAACAACCGATAGACGCGCCATCGCTTGTAGATTTTGGCGCCCATGTGCTTGCCGATCAGGGGGGTCTGGGGGTTGTCCTCCGAGGTGATGGACAGATCGATCCACTTGTAGCCCTTGGCCCGGGCGCGCCTGGCCATCTCATCGAAAAGCAGCACCGCGACGCCCGTGCGCCAGTGCTCGGGCTTTACCAAGACGCTCTTGATCGTCAGGCTCTCGGTCTGGCGGCGCATGTGCCACAGCAGCGACACGTAATTCCAGGGATAGCGCAGCCCGTTCACGTGCGCGAACACCTCGTTCAGGTTGGCGATGCCAGGCAGCCAGCCCACAGTCTCTCCCGCGACGTCGGCAAACAGGATCAGCTCCGGATCGGCGATGTCGCGGAAAGGAGCCACCAGGGACTCCACCGCCTCGCGATGCCAGCCGATGTGATCGGGGAGATGGGCCAGGGCGACGTTCAGCAGGCGGTGAATCCGGTCGATTTCGTCGTCCCAGTGGGTCAGGTCAGCCTCGCGGATGACGATCTCTTTCTTCTGGCGCACCTTTTCCGCCAGGCGGGAAAGACGCTGTAGGGCAGTGGTGTCCTCGTCGATATCGATGGCCAACGCGATATTGTCCCCCCGCGCGGGTTGGAAGCCACAGCGCTCCATAAAGCCCTGATAGTATGGCGGCGTGTGCCCGCAGAGCAGGGCCGGCGGGCGATCACGCCCCTCGATGAGCACGCCGTAACTATCCTCGTAATCCAGGTTGAACGGGCCGTAGAACGCGTTCAGGCCGCGCGGCCTGGCCCACTCGGCGGCACGGTCGAGCAGCGCCTTGAACACGGCGTAATCCTCGACGTACTCGAAAAAGCCGAACACGCACTCTCGCGTGCCTCGCCTCTCATTCGTCGCCCCATCCTCCGCCGCGCAGATGGTACCCACCGGCCTGCCATCCCGCCAGGCAATGAAAAAGTCGGCTTTGCCGCCGCGCTTGAAGAAGGCGCCGCGCCGGGGATTGACCAGTCTGGCGCGCTCCGGGAGCAATGGTGGCACCCACAGCGGGTCGTCCTTATAGACGCTCCAGGGGAAGGTAAGAAAGGTGCGCCACTCCCTGGCCGTGTGGACGGGGCGAACCTCAATGCTCGTCATGCACCGACTCCAATTTGCGCCCGCGCCTGTCTTCCAGCTCCTGGACGATCTGGGTATACCGCTCCCGGCTCAGCGGGTAGCGAACGGCAGACAGGATGCCCCCGCATAGCAGGACGGCGGGGATCGGCCCCATCAGGATGCGCAGCCCCCAAAGGACGCCAGGGGCCTGCTCGGCGACGTTGGGCCGGTAGCCGGTAAACTCCAGAACGAGGGGCACCACCAGGACGGCCAGCGACAGCGCGACTTTGTGCATCAGCGTGGCCAGGCTGTAGAACATGCCCTCGTGGCGCTCGCCCGTCTTCCACTCGTCCCACTCGATGGCGTCGGGGATGATGGCCCAAGGAAGCACGTGGGCCGCGGCGACGCCGATGCCGGCCAGGAAGCACAGGAGCAGGATGACGGGCAGGCTCGTCGCAGCGGTCACGGTCACCAACAGAATCTGCATCACGGCCCAGAATGCAACCCCAGCGGCGTAGGCCCAGCGCTTGCTCCACCTGCGGGCCACCCACTGCCACAGAGGCAACGCCAGAATGGCAGTGACAAAGATGACGGCCATGATCAGATCGCTCTCCCTCTCGCGGCGCAGCCAATACTTGAGGAAAAAGAGTAGCACCAACTGGATCATGTCCATGCAGATCCAGGTGAGCAAAAAGATGCCCATGCTGGACACAAAGGGGCGGTTTTGCCACGCTGCCTTCAGTGACTGAAGCAGACCGGGTTGCTTCAGCTCCATATACACCTGGCGCTCCCGCGTGCCAAAGAAGGTCAGCAGCAGCGGCAGTGCCGAAACGATGGCAAAGACCACGCCCATCGTCAGCACCCGGGATGCGTTTTGAGGCTCGAACGCGCCGATGATGGCCAAAGGCACGGTGAAGGCGATCAGGCTGCCCAGGATGGAAAAGAACATGCGGTAGGTGGTCAGCGAGGTACGCTCGTCATAATCGGAGGTCAGCTCGGGGGTGAGCGCAAAATAGGGCATGTAGACGAACGTGGCCGCGGCCTCAAAGAGGACGTACGCGATAGCGTAATAGGCGACCACAGCGGCGATATTTTCCCACGGCGGGCGCCACCACAGCACGGCAAACGCCAGGGCGAAAGGCAGCGTTCCAAAGAGCAAAAAAGGGCGGCGGCGGCCCCAGCGCGTGCGCGTGCGGTCGGAGACGTGACCGACCAAAGGGTCGTTGATCCAGTCCCAGCTTCGCCCAACGAGGAGCGGAATGCCGGCCAGACCAGCCGGGACACCCACGATGTCGGTCAAAAAGATCAGCAGGTAGGTGCCCACGATGGTCGAGGTCAGGCTAAATCCGATATCGCCAATGCCGTAAAAGAACTTGGTCCAACGCGACAGACGATTGGGCACGGCAGTCTCTGCGCTCAGCCCGCAGCCTCCTGCCCACCGGCCTCCGCCAACGCCACGCTCTCCCAATACGTGCGGCCGAAAACGGCGGCCCACACCAGAGATAGGTAGAGATAGAGGGGGGCTAACAGGATGAGAACGAAAAACATGAAAAAGGGCAACAAGAAGAAAGTAAAGGAGAGTCCCAAATAGAGAGGCATGAGGGCCAAGTACAAAATGGCTCCCAAGCCAGCCACGATCACCCAGGCGACGAGATAGCCCAGCTTGTTGGCCCGCAACAGAGGCCACCACTCCCGGATGCGAAAGGCAGCGGACAGCTTGCCCTGGGCGGAAAAGTGAGCCAGCGCCATCGGCAGAGGAATCATGCCAAGAATCATCAGCAACCAACCCAGAGCCATTGACAGAAACATGATCGCAAAGCTGCCAAATAATAAAAGTAACAAGATAGGAAGTATCGCCATTGATGGATCGCCGCTTTCACCACCCATGAAGGGTAAAAGTATATTAGAGCCAAGGACGGCGACAAAATAGAGGAACATACCGCCATAGAGAACGACGAACCCCGGGAGCATGTAGACTATTTGAACGATTAACCCTTGGAGGCCGTCTTTCAACATCCCTCCCCAATCATCCCAGGCGGGTAAACTCAGTTCCTCCCCTTTACTCGCCCGCCGCATCACCTGGATGACGTAGCCAATGATGAGAAGCCAGGCCGCTAACCCCAAGAGGGGAATGAAGCAGGCCAGGTAGAGCAGGGTCCCGACGAGAAAGCGACTTTGCCAATCCCGCCCCTTGAATGGAAACTTGAGAAGTGACTTTATCGAAGTGGTTGTTAGTTCTTGCGACATCCTGAACCTCCATTCATTTTTATTGTCCGCGCTGTGCTCATCCTCAGGAAAAGCGTCTTTCTTGAGCGTCATCAGGGATACCCCTTGGGACACCACCATGTCCCATTGTACACCACCCCAGTTGTGGGCGCAATTGACACAGACGTAGAAAACAAAAAGCGCCCCGGCTGAACCGCCAGGACGCTTTTCAGGCATCACACTCCACGCTACACGCGGCACACCTCACTCACATGACCGCCTTCACGCAGAGCTTGCACGCCGATCACGGATCCACATTGCGGGCCACATTCGTCCCATCTAGTCTAGAATTAATCTTCCTCGTATTCGTCCTCTTCGTCTTCTTCTTCGTCCCACTCTTTGTCATCATAGTCGATAGGGAAATCTACCTCAAACGGATTGGTGCTGATGATCTCCAACTCGGTACCACATTCGCGGCAGGTGATCATCGCCCCTACGTGAGGATTATCCCTGATGACTGCAGCGTCACAATTGGGACAGTATGCCTTGGCCATTACAACCTCCGGTTTGAGCAAGTTTTCCACGCGGCGGAACCCGCCGCGGCGTATGTGCAGTATAGCACAGGCCAGGTGCCCAAGGTGTAAAAGTTCGGTGAAATCCCGGTAAAGATTGGGTGTACAAATGCGCTCCTGTCCGCGCGTTGACTTTTCGTGCGGCCGATGCTATCATACCTCAAGCTGCGGAGGCGAACACCAATGCATATTCTCATCCTAGCATCGACCCCTGGTGCCGCGAAAAAGATGCAAGACACCCTGGACGCCACGACAGACCACTACACCGTCGTCAACACTTGGCCAGACGTCATCTCTTCTCTGGAAACAGACCGCCCCGACCTGATTCTCGTCGAGCGGGCCGCCCTGGCCCAAGCGGAGTTGACCACCCTCTTCAAGCTGACAGAGCCGGGTCGCTGGCCCCCTCTGCTCATCGTCGATACGCTGGCCACCGATAATCAGCGTGGCATCGCGGCAGCTCGACGCCTCGCCCAACCTCCTCCCCAGCAATATCAAGTTGGCGAACTGCGCATCGACACCCGCAAGCGCCGGGCGAGCATCGGCGAGCGCTGGGTCACCCTGCCCCCGATTCAGTATCGCCTGTTGTTGGCGCTGGCCCAACGCGAAGGAGAAGTCGTCGCCTGTCAAGAGCTGTTGCGCCTGGTCTGGGGGTACGAGGCTGAAGATGCCGAGGCACGCGAGTTGGTCAAGGTTCACATCCGCCAGATTCGTCGCCGATTGAGCCTGGATCCAGAAAAGCGCAATTACATTCACTCTGTGCGAGGTTTCGGCTACATGCTGGCTCCCCCCGGCGAGGATTGAACGCAAAAAAAACACGGCCCGGTCAGCGCGACCGGGCCGGTTCAATGCCAATCTACACAAGAGTTACTTCTTGGGCTTTTTGGGCTTTTTGGGCTTCTTGGGCTTTTTTTCTCCCTTGGGAGCCGCAGGCTTTTTGGCCATTTGATTTGCCTCCTGAAGAGTATGATATGGCCCCATTTCCCAATCAGGGCCCCACTAACACGCCAGCATTCTACCACCAAATTACCAGACTGTCAGTAGCGAAAATGGTAAAGCTTTGGTGAGCGTTGCGTGAAGTGCTGGCCCACTCACTGCTCGTTTTCACCCTGCCACAGGCTTGCCATAAAGTGGTCTACTTCCTCGATCCGCTCCACGCTCTGCTGAAACCAGGTGTGAGTTGCCGGCCCCATCTCCTCTACGGCTCGCGCCTGACGACCGTGTATGCGCACGATCATCTCTTCCTGGTAGTTCAGCCTGCCCGTGCTGGATCGGAGCTTGAATTTCAGTTCCAGGTTGACGTATGTATCGCTACCCTGAAAAAGCCCGTTCACTTTACCTAGGATCGCTATCTTGTGTGCGTCCCAGTGACTGGCGATGCCGGGAAGACATCCCTCCTTCAACCGCAATTTGATGTGAGGAGGCATGCTGGAAGGCTCCACATGGCGACCACAGTGTCCCTCGCAGATACTGATGAGGTCAAATGTGTCGAGGGCATTGAGACGCGCCAACCAGTCATCTTCGAGGTGCCTATCCACACAAAAACCCCGCCATTCCCGCTCGTGATCCCTGCATTTTCTACGCGATGTCTTTTTGGGAAGCATCTCTCAAACCTAGTCGGACGATGGCAGCATGGAGCCTTGCTCAATCCTGCCATCGTCCATCAAGTCGCTACACGTTACCGATCATAGTCGAATTCATCGTCGTCGCTGTCCCATTCTTCGTCCTTACTCCAGTCGTCATCCCAGTCTTCTTCAAAGTGAAAATATACGTCCAAGGGATGGGCACTGACGATCTCTAACTCTACCTCGCACTCGGGACACTTGAACAAGGCGCCCGGTTGCGGATCGTCTATGGTGATCACCGCATCGCATTCGGGACAATATGTCTTGGCCATTTTTGCCTCCCAGTTGGTTTTTGCGGGTGCGCACACTCACCAGCCCTCATCAGCATCATCGCTCCAATCTTCTTCATAATCGAGGGGAAAGTCCACCTCGAAGGGCTCGATGCTGATGACTTCCAACTGCGTATCGCACTCGCGGCACCTGACCATAGCCCCCGTCTTGGGCTTGTCTATACTAACCACGGCATCGCAGTTTGGACAATATGTCTTGGCCATTTTCCGACTACCTCCGCTTTTCGAGATTTCCAGAGCTTCTTGCTCTGCGAGTTGGGCGAAGTATAGCATAGAAAAAGCGCCGGCGCGGTAAACGATCGGTAAACATCCGGTAAAGATTCGGTTGATGGGCAAAAGAAAAGCCCTGCCTTTTCGCAGCAGGGCTTTAGCACCCGATTTTCAGAGCCACCTTTTCCCTCGGAAATACACAAGCATCAGCACCGCAATTCCTAACATGACCAACCAGACCATCGGGTATCCCCAAGGCCATTCCAGTTCCGGCATATATCTGAAATTCATACCATAGATGCCCGCGATGAGCGTCAGAGGGATAAAGATCGTCGCTATGATGGTCAGCAGCTTCATCACCTCGTTCATGCGATTGCTGACACTCGAAAGGTACATATCGAGCATACCAGAGACCATGTCCCGGAACGTCTCCAGAGTGTCGATGACCTGAATCGTGTGATCGTAGACATCTCGCAGGTAGATGTCGATCGATTCCCCAATCAGCGGCGATTCTCCCCTTTCCAGACCTCCAATCACCTCCCGCAGCGGCCAGACCGACTTGCGCAAAAAGATTAGGTCTCGCTTCAGATCGTGAATCGTTTGCAAGGTCTCGGGTGTAGGGTCTGCAACCAACTCTTCCTCCAGAAGCTCGATCTTTTCCGCGATCTGTTCCAGCACGACAAAGTAATGATCGACGATGGCATCAACCAGCGCGTAAGCAAGATAGTCAACCCTCATCTTGCGTATGCGCCCCTTGCCGATCCTGATCCGCTCCCTAATGGGATCAAAGACATCTCCAGGCTTTTCCTGAAAGGAAACGAGAAAACCCGCCCCCAAGATCAGGCTGATCTGCTCCACTTCCATCCCGCTACCCGGTTCGTCGTAACGGAACACCTTGAGGACAATGAAAAGGTAATCGTCAAAAACGTCCAACTTGGGTCGCTGATCTGTGTTGAGAATGTCCTCCAACACGAGCGAATGTATTCCCAGGCACTCACCGAGCTGCTCCAGAATATTAACCTGATGGATACCGTCCACATCGATCCACGTGGCGCCCTGACCACCTTTGAGCGGCAGACAGGCATCCATTGTCGCGGCCCCATCTTGCTCAAAATGCGCCTCGTCGTAGGCGATGCGCGTGATCTTGACCTCACGTGCGCTTTCTTCGCCCACATGGACGAGCGTCCCAGGCGGAAGGCCAACTTTGGCAGAACGTCTCTTTATCAGCCGCAACATACCGATCATCTCCTACAGTTTGGCGAGGGGGGCGCCCTCCAGCGGGGGGAAACCGACGATCTCGAACGTCGCCGAAGCCACCGTGATGTCAGGTTCGGCCTCGAAATACTGCAACAGCTCGTGGTGAAGCTGGGCCTTAACTCCACGACGCTCGTGCGCTTCGACGACGTAGCGCAGCACCAACTCGATCCAATTGTCCGTCATCACCACGTACAAAGTCGGCTCTACCACCGTGTCGTACAGCGGATACTGTTCCGCCAGCTTGTCGATTTTTGCTTGAGCTTGATCCTGAAGGCGAGAGGCGTACGTTTTCCCACGTTCCAGCATGATCTCGCCTGCCTGTCGCCAATCGCTGGCGTAGGTAACGGGAATCGTGACCTCGTCCCACAGGTAAGGCCAGTGCTGCGTGTAGTTGAACACTGGGGCAGAAAAGACAAAGCGGTTGGCCACGGTGACGATGCGCCCCGTATACTGGTCGGCGTGGACCCACTCGCCGATCTCCATCACTGTCGTGCGCAGAATGGTGATGTCGAGTACGTCCCCCATCACGTCCCCGATCCGCACCCGGTCGCCGATGTGGTAGAGGTTGCCGGTGACGATACTCACGTAACCGGCGAATGAGCCGATGACTTCCTGCGAGGCGAAGGCGATCCCGGCCCCCAGGATACCCATGGCTACCGTAAAATCGCTGCCCGAGCCCAGCCAGACGAATAGGATGACGATGGCACCAGCGGCAAAGACGGTGTTGCGAGTCAGCATGTAGAGCGTGTGGATGTGGGCCGGTTCACTGACGCGCTTCTTTAGCAAATTGCGCAGGCCACGATGGACAACCAACGTAAGCACCACTGTCAGCAGCGAAAGAAACAGCTTGAGGACAACGTTCACATAGATTTCGGAAAGTTCAGGCATGGCCCTCCTCCTACGCACACTCGACTGTTCGAGCGGCTTCTCTCAGCATTAGCGGTCAGCTCACCAACGCGATGTCATTCTCCGACAGCCGATCTTGCACCACCGCCAGCAGGCGCGGGCGCATCTCCGCTGCCTGGCCGAAACGCGCCTTGGCCATCAGCGTCAGTTCCATCTGCTGACCGATGACGCCCGACTCGCTGAGCACCTGCCACGGCTCCAACAGGTTGGGCAGCAGTACGACGGCCTCATCGCCCAGTTCTTCCAGAACCGCCAGCGCGTTGTTTATGTCGGCGGCAGCAATCTTGAGCGTGACCTTGACGATGGAGAAACGGCCCCGGCTAAAGTTGCGCACGACGCGAATCTCGCCGTTGGGCAGGATGTACAACTCGCCGGTCGGTGCGCGCAGAAACGTCGTGCGCAAGTTCACCGCCTCGATGATGCCCTCTACGCCCAGGATCTCGACCTTTTCTCCCACGGCGAAGGTGTCCTCAAAGATCAGGCCGATGCCAGCCAACACGTCGCTGATGAGCGGGCGGGCGCTCAGGCCAAAGGCCGCGCTAAAGAGGCCCACGACCCAGACCAGGGTATCGAAGGTGACGAACCGCCCCACGCTGGCGATTGTGGCCGCGACGACGGCGACAAAACTGATGACGCTGGCAAACATGGCGCGCAGCGTCTCCCGGCGCTCCGGCCGGATCTCGCGCCCCTTGGGCGTGAGGCGGCTCAGCCGCACAAGGCGGCGTGCGATAACGCGCGACAGGCGGTGGATCATCCAGGCCGCCAGATAAAAGAGCGCGATGTAAATCGCGTGCCCCCACCAGGCATCGGTCGTGAATAGCCCCACGAGCCAATCAGGCATCGTCTTTCTCACAGGCGATCGGTGATGGTGACAGGATGTCCATCTCGTCTGGCTGGCACGGGCTCAACTGTTTCGCCATCCGCAGCGTCTCCACACGATAGCCCAACGTCTCGTACAGCCTCTGCCCAAGCGTGTTGCGCGCGCCTATGGAGAGGGAGATCCGCGGCAGGCCCTGCTGCCGCGCCCATTCCTCGGCCGTCTCCAGCAGCCGCCGGCCCAATCCCTGGTCTCGATAGGGCTCGGCTACGTATTGGTTCAACAGATGGGCCTGGAGTTGGCCCGTAAAGTCATTCTGGTCCTTGGCCACCCGGACGAAACCGGCCAACGTCCCGTCCTCCATCCTTGCCACAAACGCCTGGGTCGGAAAACCCTCATCCTCACGTTGCCTCTGCACACGCCGTGCGACCGTTTCCTCTACCGTCCGTCGTCCCACGTGCCGCTGTTGCTCGGGATCCAGTCCAACCCAGGCGATCTCTACCTCCCCCTGCACGATCCAGGGCCAGTCGCTCTCCGTGGCCTGCTCAATCTTGAATTGCGCCATGTCCTGTACCCCCCTGTTGAGTATCTCCACAGTATCTGCCAGGTTCCGAGTTTACACTCAAAAACACGACATCGCAAACAAAAAAGCACTCCGGTTGCCGGAGCGCAACACTCTGCGGGATCATCGCCAAATCCGGTAGGACGGCGACCCCCTACGCTTGATTTTTAAATCTACCTCGCCAAGCGGCCAAGGCCAAGCCAAGTACCAGGAGCGCTGCGCCGACAATCACCGCACCAACCCCGCTCCCGCTGCCCGGATCACCGGCGATGGGGAGAATCGGTGCGGGTGTGGGCGTGACCGGATGGATCTCGATGTCGGCGATGATGTGAGGCATCGTGTTGGGATCATCGATGGTGAGCGAACGCGCCACGACCAACTCGCCCTTAGACTCTGAGTCAGAATCGACCGCGGCGGCCAAGGCCAGCCCGTGGTCGGGCACTTCCTCCGCTAGCCAGGCCCGCAAAAGCGCGGTGACGTCCCACATGAGCCAGCGTCCCTCCGTCGATTCGAGTTCAAAGGTTGACGCAGAGACTAGAGGCGGAGATGAGGTCGATTTGGGCGTGGACGTCATCGATGTAGACGGCGTGCGTGTGAGCGTCGGCGAGGCCGTAGACGTTGATCCTGGCCGCGATGTCGCCGAGGGCATCCGCGTGGGCGACGCGGATGGGGACGGTGTAGCAGTCGGCGTGGGTATCACAGATGAGGACGACGTGGCAGTCGGCAGCGGCGAATCCTTTGCCAAAAGCATCGCCAACTTGGGGGCGGCCGGTCCCTCCTCCGTGGTGGAGAAGATTAGGTGGGGGGCAGCGGCTATTTCTGAGGCAGAGTCGATGGGAAGCATCGCTTCCTCCGCTGCAAGGTTGACCTCGGTGATCGCGATGGGCGCGGGAAGGAAGGTGGGCCAACTGGCTGGATCGCCCCTCCACCCCGTTGTATCCCACGGATCGAGAACGCGGTACGTGCCGAAAGCCGCCTCTCCCTGGCTGGAGGCGCTGTCCACGTATACGTACAATGTGGCGCGCTTGACCTGGGTGCCCAAGGGAAACACGCTGACGGGAAAGTGCAAGTAAGTACGCGCCTCCACCATCTCGCCGGCCGACGGGCTGAAAATCCCAAAGGGAAGTACCTGTGTGTTGGCGTATGACCCCGTCCCCTCCAACAGCCCCGAGGCGACGCCTATGCTGCGATCAGGCCAAACCTGTAGCACGCGGGTTTTGATCTCCGGGATCGCCGTAGGTTTTGCGGTGGGCTCACTGGTGGGAGCAGGCGTGGAGGTCGGGCCGGGCGTGGGTGTGCGGGTAGGTGTCGACGTCACTTTGGGTGTTGGCGTGGACGTGTCCTTCGGCGTCGACGTCGCCGTCAGTGTTGACGTTGATGCCGACGTCGCCGTCAGCGTTGACGTTGATGTCGACGTCGCTTCGAGCGTCGGCGACGACGTCACGTCGGCCACAATGGTGATGGTGCCATTTTCGATACTGACGTCGATGGGGTCGCCCGCGCTATCCTCGAGGTAAAGATCCGTATCATCAATGGTGATATCCGATGTCCCCGAGGCCTTCCCCTCGAAGGTAATCTCTGCCAGCACGCCACTCCCGTCGACTGCATCGCTGGCGACTTCCTGGGCAAAGGAAATCTCGCCATTGTCCTGATCGACGTCGTTATCGTACACTGTCACGTCCGTGCCGAGAAACGGGCCAATCTCGATCTGCACACCGCTGGAAGCCGAGTCGGCATCCACGACCTCCAGCAGTTCCGGGTCAAAGAGCACATACACTTCGACGTAGTACAGGTCGGTCACATCATCGATGGTGATCTCCACCGTCGTCTCATCCCCCACGTCCACCTCGGCGCTGGAAGGGTCGACGGACAAGGTGGTATCCTGGAGCAGCTTGCGACCGACGAGAGGATCCTGCGCCTGGGCGGGGGCCATCGGCTCGACCAAGAGCAACAGCGCCCCGATCAGCATCAGCGCCGCAGGAATAATGACAGACAACGATTTGTGCACAGGTTTGGCCCGAAACATAGTGTCTCCTCGTGCCGGTTCCGACTGGGCTGAACCAGGAATCTAGTCAGATTATACCAGATTACGCGCAGTTCTGCGATGTTGGAAACAAAGCTTTCCGATCAAGATCACTTGTGTTACTCACAACTTGGGCAAAAACCTTTTTTGGGTTATTCCAAAACAGGTTATCTTGACAATGGCACATTAGCTAAACTTGGCCTCCCGCGGTCCAAATTGCTTGCCCCAGCCCGCGTTGGGGGCCTGCAAAGGCCCTGTATGGCGGTTTTGCTAACCGCCATAGGTCGGATTGCCAATCCGACCTACAATGTGCCATTGTCAAGTTATATAGTAGAATAAATCTTAGCCGGAGCACTCGCTATGACAAAGTCGATTTTCTCGAAGCAGTACGATCAGTTGCGTCAATTGCTTATCACGACACGACAGGAGAAAAGGCTTACACAGGCGCAAGTTGCCAAAAAACTTGACAAGCCTCAGTCGTTTGTGTCAAAATATGAGCGTGGAGAGAGACGCCTGGATGTGATCGAATTCCTACAGGTAACACAAGCACTATCCGTTGATCCAAACTTGATGATAGAGAAAATCAAAGCGGATGAACCTGTTGAAAGTATTCTTGATAAATGGGAGATAAATCCCTACAACATCACAACATTGTTAGAACAAAACCCCAGTCTGCGTGGTATGCTCTTTGGCTATGTAGCTGAGTTCAAGCTTGAGGAGCTCTGGCTACAGCCTCCCAACATAACAGCCTGTTTCAAGGAAGACGACCACGACCGAAAGAGAAAAGGGGATCGCGTGATTGTCTATAAGGACGAACAATTCATCATAGGGGCAAAGTCCCTCCAAACTAACACGATTGCCTACGAAAGCGGACGATGGATAGCCAAGTCTCAGGTAGACGCCAGCGATCGACGTGAAATCTCCCTGCCTGATGGCACAACGCTATCTACAACTTGTCTGCTAGTGGGTCACTTGTCACGTGAATAGCCATCCTGGGCGAATCGTGTATACTGG
>CAZKDJ010000102.1:0-14642 GCA_964551295.1 uncultured Anaerolineales bacterium
CGCCAGTGTTCATCTCAGTCCTGGTGGCTCTGCACTAACTCTGGACATGAGCCAAAATGTTACTTGTTTATCATTGGGCAAAGAACTGACAATTTGCTGCAATTCGGTCTTGGCTGCGGCATCTTCCTCTTTGGTTTTTCTAACTAGGTAGACCAATGCAGCTACGACAGCCCCGATGATTGCAATGATCACAAGAATTCCGATACCAAAACCAAATAGGAAAAAAAGCCAAAAAGTGCATTAATAAGGTCGTCCATTAGAAAATCCTCCTTTGTGCGTATGAAAACCAACAGGAAATTGCACAACCAGCACTTACTATTAGCGGTCTCTATTCTGCAGCCTTTGCAAGGTTAGGCACGAATTGGTTTCATACCAATTGCCCTGGCAAAGACTGTATTTTCCTGGTTCCAAGCAACCGTAAGTAATGTTGTCAAGAGCCAAAGGTTGCTTCAGATGGCAATTATTGATTGGCAAACGTGTCGCCGCGATGACACTGCACAAATGCAAAATGAGTGACGAAACCGACGCGAAACCGCCCACAAGAATCAGGCCGCCTGAAGTTCTGGCAGCCGCAACATCTTGGCCTGCACCGACTCTAGGATTGAATCCCGCAGAAAAGTGCTTGCGTTCAATATCTCAACACCAATCAGTTCGCCACTGTCATTCAGTTCGGCTGTAATGTCAGGACCGATCTCAACACTTCCTCTCTCCGGCTCATCGGAGATCACCAGATGTAGCACATCATCTTTCTCAAAGTACACCATTCGAGTTTTATTCATTGGTAAATCTCCCTGTCCTAAGCCGAAAATTGACCTGTTGGCGAGTTGTGGCATGGATGGTTATTGGTGTTATCGAAGTCTCGTCTGTTTCATAAGGTATCATCACCAGTATATTGTCGTGACGCCCCACAATGATATGCCGTCTTGTCACAGTATCAAAATATCGCTCGGTTGAATGTCTCACGATATGCTCAATCTTGGCAAGGTCGAATCCGCGCAACCTTGCCCTGTGCTTCATGTAGTCTGTCCATACAACCATGGGTGCACGAACCTTTTTCGGTGGCGGTCTGTTTGCGGAATCTGCCCGCTATTTTAGCAAACTCTGAAAGTAATGTCAATTACGCTTGGAACGGGTTTTTCCCGGTATTTAGTGCCCTCTGCAAGCTGTCTCCCAACAGGTTGGCTGCCAGTAGCGTCAGCGTCAACGCCAGGCCGGGGAAAGTGCTGACCCAGGGCGCATCTCGCAGATAGCCCCGGCCTTCGTTCAGCATCGCGCCCCACTCTGGGGTGCCCAGCGGCGCGCCTAATCCCAAAAAGTTGAGGGCGGCGCCGTTGAGCAGGATCCATCCCAGTTGGGTAGCGGCAAAGGCCACGAGGGGAGCGGCGGCGTTGGGCAGGATGTGACGCACTATGGTGTGCCAATCGCTGCCTCCTAATGCGCGGGCGGCTTCTACGTAGGGCTGGGTGCGTATCTCGAGCGCGGCGCTGCGGGCCACACGCGCGTAGGCGGGTGTCGCTGCCAGTCCCACTGCGATGGACACCGAACCCATGCCCGGCCCCAGCACCGCTACCACCGCCATCGCCAACAGCAGGCCGGGAAAGGCCAGCAGCGCGTCCACCAGGCGCATCGTCACGCTCTCGACGCGGCCGCCAAAATAGCCGGCGGCCAGGCCGGCCGGCAGCCCCAATCCGACGGCTACTACCAGGCCCAGCAGACCCATCCCCAACGTCCATTGCCCGCCCCACAGGAGGCGGGTCAACACGCTTCTGCCGAGCAGATCGGTCCCCAGTGGATTGCCTGGACCAGGCGGCAGGAGTGAGCGGCTCGTGTCTGCGGCTAGCGGTCCGTTGGGAGCCAGCAGGGGGGCCAGGCCGGCTCCCAAAGCTGCCAGCACCAACCAGGTCAGCGCGGCCAACGTGGCCGGTTGGCGAAGGAAAGGACGCGGGAGAGGCGGGGGCCTTTCGATCACGCCAGCTCCTCCCGTAGGCGCGGGTTCAGCCAGGCCTGTGCCAGGTCCGCCGCCAGGTTGACCAGCACGTAGGCCAGCGCGCCGAACAAGATCACGCCGCGTACCACGGGCAGATCGCGCCAGATGATGGCCTCGACTGCCAGCTTGCCCAGGCCTTGACGGACGAACACCGATTCGGTGATCACGGCGCCGCCCAGCAGAAAGCCGAATTGGAGGGCCACGATGGTCAGGGCCGTGGGCAGCGCGGGACGGAGTACGTGGACGAGGAACACCCGCCGGGCTGGGAGCCCGCGTGCCCGCGCGGCTTGCACAAACGGCTCTTCCATCACTTCCAGCACGCGCGCTCGCACCAACCGGGCGATCGAGCCGGAGAGCGCAAAGCCCAGCACCAGCGATGGCAGCAGCAGGTGGCGCAGGTCGCCCTGGCCGGTGGCCGGGAACCACTCAAGCTCAAGAGAGAACAGGAGGATCGCCAGGAGGCCCGACCAGTAGGTGGGGGTGGAGAGGCCCAGAACGGTCACTGCCGTAGCAGCTGTATCCAGCCAGGTGGAGTGACGCAAAGCGCCCAGAACGCCCAAGGCCAGCCCCGCCGCTGTCCCTACCAGGGTCGCCGATACGGCCAGTTCCGCCGTTGCCGGGAGCTGCTCCAGGATCATCTGGCCGACCGGCCGGCCGTGAAGCCACGATTGGCCCAGGTCGGCCCGGGCCAGGCTCCACAGGTAGTGCGCGTACTGCATAAGCACGGGGTCGTCCAAGCCCAGTTGGGCGCGGCGTTCGGCGATCTCTGCTTTGGAGGCGCCGGAGGCGGCCAGGAGCGCCTGGGCAGGATCGCCTGGTGTCAACTGCATGGCCACAAAGGCCAGCGTCACGGCCAACCAGAGGACGAAGGCCGCCTGGAAGAGCCTGCGTCCGACGTACCGAGCGATCATCAGGTCATTCCGGGGTTATGGATTGCGCAATAGGTGATGCGTGATCCGTGATGCGTAATAGGTCATTGGACCTCTGCACCTGTCACGTCGACCAGCCACGGGAACCACCCCTGCGCGTCGAAGCGCAGCCCCTGCACCCGGTCACTGACGCCGTTCAGGTTGACATAGTCTCGGATGGGCAGCACCAGGGCCTCGTTCATCACCCGTAGTTGGATTTGGCTGTAGAGCGCCTCGCGTCCCTCCCGGTCGGACGTGCGCGCTGCCGCCTCCAGCCAATTGTCCAACTCGGCGTCATCGAGCTTGGACCAGTTGAAGCTGGCCTGGGAGTGAAAGAATTTGCGCAGGATGTCGGGGTCGCTGCCCGAGAGGTTGAATGGGATCAGGTGGTGGCGACCCTCGCCCGCGATCTCCAGCGCCTCGGAGTAGCTCACCGGCGATGGGGCGTTCACCTCGATCCCCAGCGTCGACCACTGGGCTGCCAGCAACTGGCCCACCTGGGGCATATAGCCCCAACCCATCAGTGTCATGTCCAGGACGAGCGGTTCTCCGTTCTTGTCACGCACGCCGTCGCCGTCGCTATCCTGCCAACCGGCCTCGTCCAGCAGCGACGCTGCCCGGGCCGGGTCGTGAGCGTAATAATCCTGCACCTCTGGCTCGTAGCCAAAAGTGTTCGCCGCCAGCGGCCCGTACGCCACGGGGGGGGTGTCGCGAAAGATGGTGGAGACGATGGCCTGTCGGTTTGTGGCAAAGATGAGCGCCTGTCGTACTTTGGCGTCGTCCAGTGGTGGGCGGGTGGTGTTCAGGAAGAACATCAGCGACACGCCGGGGATGGGCGCTGCCTCGATGCGAAAATCGTCGTTTTCCTCCAACCGGGCGGCATCCTGCGGCGGGATCTCGCCCATGATATCCACCTCGCCTGTCTCCAGTGCGGGCGAGCGGGTGGCCGGATCGACAAAGAAGCGGAACTCGATCTCGTCCACCTGGGCCGTCTCGTGCTGGTAGACCTCTGGCCCCCATGCATAGTCGGGATTGCGGCGCAGCAGCAGGTGATCCTGCGGCACGTACTCGGCAAAGGTGAACGGCCCGGTGCCCACCTGGTGCAACTGGTAATCGCTACCCCACGTTTCGACCGCCGTCGGAGAGGCCATCCCCAGGTAGACCTGGCTGAGCGAATCCAAGAGCGGGGCGAAAGGCTCACTGAGATGGATGCGCACCGTGTACTCGTCCATCACCTCCACACGTTCGTATGGGCCGAGCATAAAGCGCGCTTTCTGGGAGGCCAGGTCGGGGCTGGTGATGCGTTCCAGGTTGAAGCGCACCGCCTCGGCGCTAAAGGGCGTGCCGTCGTGGAAGGTGACGCCTTCGCGGAGGTGGAAGGTGTAGACCAGTTCATCCTCGGAGACGTCCCAATCCTCCGCCAGGCCGGGAACAAAGTCGCCGGTGTCCGGATTGAGGTACACTAACGTGTCGTACACTGAAGTGAGCGGGATGCCCAGTTCCGACGAGGCGTTGACGTGGGGGTCGATCCCCGAAGGGGCCAGCGTCAGCCCGTAGACGAGGCGGATGGGCGTGGGAGTAAAGTCGGATGAGGGGAAGGGGCGAGACGTCGAGGTGAAAGTCGCCGGAGGGAGTGGGTCACAGCATCCGGCGATCAGAATGGAAAGCAACATGAGCATTGGGAGCAGGCGTTTCATGGTATATCCCTCCAAGTTGTGGTCGTGGGCTGGCATATTGTAAATTGGTAGATTGGTAACCCGTTTACCAGCTACCAATTTACCAGTCTACCGATTCACCAACCTGCCGCAAGATTATAGCACACCCGATAGGGTTGACAAATAGCACGCCCAACGGTACAATCCGGCCTGTGCAAGACACTGTCCAATCCCTCAATCGTGATCGTTTGAGCGTGTTGGTGGCCGTACTGCTTTTGGGCAGCGCGCTTTTTCGCTTTATCGAGTTGCCCGAGCACGTGTGGAATCTGGAGCCGCTGGGATCGCCCCTCGAAATCCGCGTCACGGGTGTTTGGTTATTGGTGACGTTGATGGTGGGGGTGGTCTGCACCGGTACCAATCTCATTCTGCACGACCACCCGCACCTGGGACGGCACCCTGGGTGTCCTATCTATGTCTCTTGGATTTTGCCGGGGACGCTGGCTGGCCTCTCGGCGTTCTTGCTGGAGCGCATCTCCGCCTGGCCGGCGTGGATTGGGGGATTGCTATTGGCTGGCATTGTGATCAGCTTGGTCATCTCTGCCGAGTACGCCGTCGTCTCCCCCGATACCGCTGGCTATCCCGCGGCGAGGTTGGCGCTGAATATGCTGGCCTATTTGCTGGTCTTTGTGCTTTTCGCTTCTATCTATCAGATGCGTACGCGTAGTTTGGTCACGGCCACGTTGATGCTGATGATCGCCGGGGTGTTCTCGCTTGACCTGTTGAGTGTGGCGGACGTGCCGTTCCGGCGCGTGCTTCCTTTCGCCGGTGTCGTCGGCCTGATTGTCGGTGAGGCCACTTGGGCAATGAACTACTGGCAGATCAGCGCCTGGATCGGCGGACTGCTCCTGTTGCTCATCTTTTACGTCGCCGTCAACGTGGCTCACCAGTACTTGCTGGAGCGCCTGCGGGCCTCACTCCTGATCGAGTTTGCCGTCGTCTCCGTGGTCGTGCTGATCGTCATTTTGCTAAGGACCCCATAGATAATAAAGCTTTCGAGTTCGCTGGCTCTCATTCCGTGGTGTTTGAAGGAGGAAGCGTGCAGACTGATTCCCTTTCGCTATTTGAGAAAATTCCATCTCGTATCGCGCGTTTGGAGGATCTGGCCTATAACTTTTGGTGGAGCTGGCACCATGGGTCGCGCGACCTGTTCAAGATGCTCGATCGGACGTTGTGGCGCAGCACCGGTCACAACCCGGTCAAGATGCTGCGCGAGGTGCCTCAGGAGCTTTTGCAGGATCTGGCGTCGGATCCGCTCTTCCTGCGTCAGTATGATGCCGTGTTGATGGCGCTTGACGCCGACTTGAACAACGGGCACCTTTGGTTTCCGAGTCGATATCCTGAGCTGGGAGCGAGCCCCATCGCCTACTTCTCTGCCGAGTTTGGCTTGCACCGCTCGCTGCCTATTTACTCCGGTGGACTGGGGGTGCTGGCGGGCGATCACTGCAAGGAGGCCAGCGACATCGGGTTGCCACTGCTTGCAGTGGGCTTTCTCTACGAGATGGGGTACTTTCGCCAGACGCTTACCTCCGATGGGTGGCAGGAAGCGGTTTACCCGGTCTTTAAGGCGAAAGAGGCTGCCATCCGCGAGGAGTTGTGTGAGGGCAGTGGAGACTGCCTCTTTGTTCCGGTAGAAGTGGGCGATAGGGAGGTGCAGCTCCAGGTCTGGCGCGTTCAGGCGGGGCGAGTGAACCTTTACCTGATGGACGCCCACCACGATTTGAACGCGCCGTGGGACCAGGAGTTGACCGCGCGGTTGTACGGTGGCGATCAGGAGATGCGCATCCAGCAGGAGATCGTGCTGGGCATCGGTGGCCTGCATGTCCTGCGGGCGCTGGGGATCGATCCGGCCGTTTACCACCTCAACGAGGGACATTCGGCCTTCTTGGTGCTGGAGCGCGCGCGTAAGATGGTCGAAGCCGGACAGTCCTTCGAGGAAGCGTGCCGGGTCATCAGGGACACGACCCACTTTACGACCCACACACCGGTGCCTGCCGGTCACGATGTGTTTCCCTTCCATCTGGTCGAGAGGTACTTTCACAACTATTGGCCTCGTCTGGGGCTCAGCCGGGAAGCTTTTCTGGAGCTGGGGTGCGCTGATGGGGATAACCACGGTTTCAATATGACGGTGCTGGCGCTGCGCATGTCTGGGCAGTGTAACGGCGTGAGCAAGCTGCACGGTGAGGTGTCCCGCCGTATGTGGCAGGGGCTCTGGCCCGAGAAATCGGTGGATGAGGTGCCCATCTCGCACGTCACCAACGGTGTCCACGTGCCGTCGTGGATCGGCGACGCGATGAATCGCGTCTACCGCAAGTACATGAGGCCTGATTGGATCGACGAGCAGGACGACCTCGCCCTGTGGGAGCGCATTCTCGACGTGCCGGACGAGGAGCTATGGGCAGCTCACGTGCATCTCAAGCGCAAGCTGATGGCGTTGATCCGCGAGCGGGCGCGTCGGGCGCGCGTCGAGCGCAGGGATCCAGAGCAGGTTTTGACCTGCGGGACGTTGCTCGATCCTGAAGCGCTCGTCATCGGCTTTGCGCGGCGCTTTGCCACCTACAAGCGGGCGACGTTGATCTTTCACAATCTGGATCGCCTGGGGCAGTTGCTCCACAATCAATATCGACCGGTGCAGTTTATATTTGCTGGCAAGGCCCATCCGGCCGACGATGGTGGTAAGCGGCTCATACAGCACATCTACAATGCCGCCCGCGACCCGGCGATGGGCGGGCGCATCGCCTTCATCGAGGACTATGACATGCAAGTGGCGCGTTACCTGGTGCAGGGGGTGGACGTGTGGCTCAACAACCCGCGCCGGCCGTATGAGGCCAGTGGCACCAGCGGCCAGAAGGCAGCCGTCAACGGCGTGCCCAATCTGAGTGTGCTCGATGGCTGGTGGACCGAGGGGTACAACGGGGCTAACGGCTGGGCCATCGATGCCGGGCAGGACGAGTTTGAGAACGAATGGGCGCAGGATGCCGCCGAGGCGGAGGCGCTGTATGATTTACTTGAGCACGAGGTCGTGCCCCTGTTCTACCAGTGGGACGCCGACGGCGTGCCGCGAGGGTGGGTGCGGGTGATGAAGGAAGCCATCCGCACGGCAGCTCCCGTCTTTTGTACCCGGCGTATGGTCAAAGAGTACGCCGAGCGTTTTTACGTGCCGGCTGCCAGGCGGGCCCGTAAATGAGTTTCCCCAAAAAGCCCTGCCTTCTGCAGCAGCCCTTTTTTTCTCACCTGGTCAGTTCCGCAAACAGACGCAGGTAATCTGCCAGATGCTGCGTGGTAAGAAAGTTCTTCCGCACGTGCTCCCGCGCGGCTTCCCCCATACGCCGCGACTCTTCAGGATGCTGTAGGAGGTAGAGCGCTTTCTCGCCGCAGGCTTTCACCGAGTCCACCAGGAAGCCGGTCTGACCGTCGATGACCTGCAGCGGGATGCCGCCCACGTTGCCGCCCACCACCGGTTTTCCCTTCCACAGCGCCTCCGTCACCACCAGCCCGAACCCCTCGCGGGTCGACTTTTGAATGATGACGTCGCTGACGGTCTGGAAGGCCCCCACCTCCAACGCGCCCACGCCGTGAAAGTTGTGCAGGATGTGGACGTCCTCGTCCTTCCCGGCGTGGCGGATCGTCTTGTCCAGGTAATACCAGCCTTGGGGATCGTCGGAGGCCATTGAGCCGACCAGGGCCAGTTGTACCTCCGGCACCTGCTCTTTGACGATCCGATAGGCGTCGATCACCCCCAGCGGATCCTTCCAGGGATCGAAGCGGCTGACCTGAGTGATGAGTGGGCGATTCACGTCGATACCAAAGCTGGCTACGATCTCCCGTGCCTCCTGCTCCGCCATCGGCGCGTTCTTGGGCGAGAGGGGATCGATCGTCGGCGGGATGATGGCCAGGTGGTCTGGATTCACTCCAGGGTCCACGTATTCCTTCATCGTGAAAACGGCGGCCTCGTACTCGGCGATGTAGGGGGCGAAAAAGTTCCAATACTCGGGGTTTGGATTGGAGGTATCGATGTGGCAGCGCCAAATCCAATGCTTGCCCCCGACTAGACCGTGGTAGCGAAGCAACCCGGCAGGCTGCGGGTCGTGGACGATGACAAAGTCGTATTCCCCTTCGAACGCGTGTGCGTTCACCTCGTTGTAGCGCTGCCAGATGGCCTTCATGTCATCGGTAAAGGGGGTAGCCATTCCCTGTAGACCGTTGTGGCAGGCCTTGGTGACGTTAAAGAACTCGTCCTCCCCCGCAATGACCTGCCACTCGACTTCCAGGCCCACGTCCCGCATCAGCGGCACCAGCGTGTACAGTATCTCCGCGACGCCGCCGCCAAAGGCCGTGGCGTTGATGTGCACCACGCGCGCGCCCTGCAGCGGCTCGGCCGCTGCGCGAATCTCTGCGATTGCCTCGTGTCCGACGATGGGTTGGTAGTCGGCCAGTTGTTTTGGCTCTAGCTTGACTGTTTGTAACACGATATTTATCCCTTCACCGAGCCGGCCAGGATGCCGCGCACAAAGAACCGCTGCAAGGCGAAGAAGATGATCATTGGCATCAGCATCGAGATAAAGGCAGCGGCTGTGAGCAGGTGCCATCCTGCTCCTAGCGAGGTGACCATATTGCTGATCTGGTAGGTGAGCACCGGCGTCGTGCCGCCCAAAAAGACCAGCGCCACCAGCAGGTCGTTCCACACCCACAGGAACTGGAAGATGGTCAGCGAGGCGATGGCCGGTGTGGAGAGTGGTAGCGCCAGGCGGATGAACGCCGTCCAGGGGGACGCGCCGTCCAGGTAGACCGACTCGAACACGTCGCGCGGTAAGGACCCGATAAAGTTGCGCAGCAGGTAGATGGCGTATGGCAGGCCAAAGCCGGTGTGAAAGAGCCAGATGCCGACGAACGTGCCATTCAGTCCCAGTTGTGTGTAGATGCGGTAGATGGGGACCAACGTCATCTGGAGCGGCACCACCTGCAGGCCAACCAGGATGACGAATAGAAGCTGGCGGCCTCTGAAATCCAGCCAGGAGAAGGCATAGGCGGCAAAGGCCGCGAACAACACCGGCAGGATAGTAGCGGGAACGGCCACCAGCATGCTATTGAGGAAGGACCTCCCCATACCCTGCGGGCTGAGCAGGCCGGTTCCTGTGCATTCTGGGTCTGGATTTTCTACCAAGCATGCCTCGGCGTAAGGCTTCCGTCCCCGGTACCCCACCAGCGCGGCTTGGTAGTTGTTGAGTGTGAAGCGCGCTCGGTCCACGTCCTCAGGATCTCGGGGCGATAGAGCCGTCCACCAGCCGCTCTCGTTGATATCTTGGAAGGGACGCAGGGAGGTGGCGAACAGGCCGAAAGTGGGCAGCACCCACACGATGCACAGACCGATGATCACGGCGTGAAGTGGGACGGTTTTCAAAATGTTCACTAGTTTGTTCATCGCATGGCCTCCTGTTGCTGGAACCGGCGGATGTTCATGTATCCCACCGGGATGATGAGTAGGATGAGGATGACGGCAATCGCCGACGACAGGCCGGAGTTGTACTTGATGAACTGCTCCTGATACATGCGAGTGGCGATGACCTGCACGTCTGGCTGCCCGCCGCCCATCACGTAGACGATGTCGAATATCTTGAGCACGTTGACGACCATAGTAGTGATGACGACGGTGATGGTCGGCATGATCATCGGCACGACGATGCCCCAAAAGACGCGCCACTCATTCGCGCCGTCTACTCTCGCGGCCTCGAGAATCTCCTCGGGCACGCCCTTGAGCGCCGCAGACAGGATGGTCATGCAAAAGCCCGTCCACATCCAGACGCCCACGATGATCAGGCAGATGTTGTTCAGCCACGGGCCACGCGTAAGCCACGGGATTGGCTTACCGCCCAGCCCGGTGACGATGGCGTTCAGAATGCCTACCTGGCTGCCAAAGCTGGCATAGTCGTACACAAAACCCCAGATGATACCCGCCCCTACGAACGAGATGGCCATGGGTAAAAAGATGACCGCTTTGGCGAGGGGTTCGTATTTGACGCGGTCGACCAGGACGGCGATCAGAAGCCCCATACCGGTCGTGCCGGTGACCATCAGGACGATCCACAGGGCATTGTTTCTAAAAGCCCGCAGCATCACTTCGTCGCTCAGCGCACGGCGATAGTTCTCAAAGATGCCCCAGCAGGGATGACCTTCAAGGCACGTGGCTGCCGCCGACAGTTCACCTTCAGTATCTTTGAGACTGAGGCCGATCGTGTTGACGGTGGGATAGACGACAAAGAAGGTCAGGATCAGCATGGCGGGCAGGACAAAGAGTAGCGGCATCAGCCGCCCTTGCTTCATGATCTTTGGTACAACGCTTGTGCTCATAGTCGCACTCCTTTCCTACACGGGTAGGTGCTAGGATGGGAGGGGAGACCCCAACGGGGTCTCCCCTGAACTGTCGCTAGTACGCTTCAGTGGCCAGGTCTTCAAGACGCTGTAGGATGGTGTCCAGGTCGCCGCCACCGATGTACTCGGTGACGCCGGAGAAGTAGTCCATGTTGATGCCACCGCGCATGCGGTCGTCGGCGTCAAAGCTGAAGGACGGCGCTTCGTTCATCGCCGTGGCCATCTTGCCGCTCAGCGCGCTGGGGTAGGCGCTCGCGCCCACCTTGCTGTTGGGCGAGAGTCCCCAGCCGGACTCGGCCAGATCCTCGCCGGCTTCTTGGCTGAACATGTAGGCCATCAGAGCCTTGGCGGGCGCGTTGTCGTTGAACATCACGAAAACGTCCGCGCCACCCTGCATCGGGGCGCCAGGGTCGTCAGCCTTTGCCGGCAGCAGGAAGAAGTCATAGTCGTCGACTTCAGCCAGGTCGGGGTACTGCTCGGCGATGACGCCTCCGGCAAAGCCCGCCATACGGCACAGATAGGCCTCGGGCGGATCGAGGAACAGGGGGTAGAGGGATTCGGCAAAGCCGGTGTTGACGGTGCCGTCGGCGCCGCCCAGGGCGTACTCGTCGCTGGCGACGATACCATAGTACTCCTCCCAGGCGGCCTTGATCGCCGGGTCGGTCCAGGGGACCTCGTGGCGCACCCAGCTTTCGACGAACTCGGGGCCTTCGGTGCGCAGGAGGATGTCCTGGATCCAGTCGGTGGCGACCCAGCCGGTGGCATCGCCACTGCCGATGCCGGTGGACCAGGGGACGCCGCCGTCGGCGACGATCTGGTCGCTGAGGGCCATCATCTCATCCCAGGAGGTGGGCGCCTCGTAGCCTGCGTCGGCGAAGGCGTTGGGGTTGTACCAGACGAGGCTCTTGGTGTCGGCCTTGAAGAAGGCGCCGTAGACGGTGCCCTCGACGCTGCCCAGCGACTGCCAGGCGGGCGAAAAGTCATCCAAGGCCACGATGCCGCCCAGGGGTATCAGGTTGTCGGTGTACTGGCCCATGATGCCTGGGTTTGGCAGGCCGGCGATGTCGGGCGGGTTGCCGCCTTCGACGCGGGTGGCCAGCACGGCCTGGTCGCGGGTGCCCTCGTACTCCAGGGTGACGTTACACTCGGAGAGGAAGGGCTCGAGGATGCCTTTGAAGTCGGCTTCCTCGTCACCGCTCCACACGCCGATCATCGTCACCGTGCCACCGCCTTCGGCCATGGCGCAGTAGTCATCCATGGTCATCGCCGCCGGGGCCTCTCCGTAGGCCTCCCGGGCGAGGCTTTCCAGGCGCGCCAGGATACCATCCAGGTCGCCGCCGCCGATGTACTCGGTGACGCCGGAGAAGTAGTCCATGTTGATGCCACCGGGCATGCGGTCGTCGGCGTCAAAGCTGAAGGCCGGTGCTTCGTTCATCGCCGTGGCCATCTTGCCGCTCAACGCGCTGGGGTAGGCGCTCGCGCCCACCTTGCTGTTGGGCGAGAGGCCCCAACCGGATTCGGCCAGATCCTCGCCAGCCATGTGGCTGAACATGTAGGCCATCAGAGCCTTGGCGGGCGCGTTGTCGTTGAACATGACAAAGACGTCCGCACCACCCTGCATCGGTGCGCCGGGCGTGCCGCTCTTTGCCGGCAGCAGGAAGAAGTCATAGTCGTCGACTTCGGTCAGGTCGGGGTACTGCTCGGCGATGACGCCTCCGGCAAAGCCGGCCATGCGGCACAGATAGGCCTCGGGCGGATCGAGGAACAGGGGGTAGAGGGATTCGGCAAAGCCGGTGTTGACGGTGCCGTCGGCGCCGCCCAGGGCGTACTCGTCGCTGGCGACGATACCATAGTACTCCTCCCAGGCGGCCTTGATCGCCGGGTCGGTCCAGGGGACCTCGTGGCGCACCCAGCTTTCGACGAACTCGGGGCCTTCGGTGCGCAGGAGGATGTCCTGGATCCAGTCGGTGGCGACCCAGCCGGTGGCATCGCCACTGCCGATGCCGGTGGACCAGGGGACGCCGCCGTCGGCGACGATCTGGTCGCTGAGGGCCATCATCTCATCCCAGGAGGTGGGCGCCTCGTAGCCTGCGTCGGCGAAGGCGTTGGGGTTGTACCAGACGAGGCTCTTGGTGTCGGCCTTGAAGAAGGCGCCGTAGACGGTGCCCTCGACGCTGCCCAGCGACTGCCAGGCGGGCGAAAAGTCATCCAAGGCCACGATGCCGCCCAGGGGTATCAGGTTGTCGGTGTACTGGCCCATGATGCCTGGGTTTGGCAGGCCGGCGATGTCGGGCGGGTTGCCGCCTTCGACGCGGGTGGCCAGCACGGCCTGGTCGCGGGTGCCCTCGTACTCCAGGGTGATGTTGCATTCTGTGAGGTAGGGCTCGATGATGGCCTTGAAGTCGGCTTCCTCGTCACCGCTCCACACGCCGATCATCGTCACCGTGCCGCCTTCTCCCCCCATGCAGTCGTACAGGGATTCATCCGAGGGAGTTTCTTTGGTTGGAGCCGCTTCTTCTTTTGTTGGCTCCACCTCATCCGGGGGTGGGGGCGGGCAGCAGGCGCTGACGATAAGCGCCACAATGGCCAGTGTGGCTAACAGGATACTCAACATTCTTTTCTTGTTCACTTTTTCCTCCTTGTGTGTAGATGTGTTAACGCTAGTGCGCTTTGATCATATGATCGGTTGATATTTCTCGTCGTCTTTTCACCTCCTTTGTAACTGTAGGTTGGGTGTCTGCGTGCTAATTTGTTATTTGGTCCCAGAGTGTTTTGTGTCGTTCGCGTTTCTTCTGTTTTGTGTTAAAATGCGAAACAGGCAGAGACAATCTAGTCAGCATCGATGCTGCTAGAAAAATCTGAGCCTGAGGCAGGGATCGCGGGGGCTGCCAAACCACTGGCGATCCCTGCCTCTCTTTGACGCGTCGTGCCGCGAATTGTGAAGAATCGACCGCGTGAGTGTCCGCGTATGATTGGTTTACAGTGCTGATGACGCTCCGCACGAATCGCGGATGATCAACTCAGTCTCCAGGCATGTGTGCGTTTGAGTGATGGCATCTTGCTCGATGGTGCCTTCGATGTGATCAATGAGGATCTCGGCTGCGCTCCAGCCTAGTCCAAAGGTGGGCACGCGCACCGTGGTCAGTGCAGGCGTGACGAAGCGTGCCGCGGTGATGTCGTCGAAGCCGACGATGGCGATATCTTTTGGGACGCGCAGTCCTCGATCTCGGATCGCCTGCAAGGCTCCCATGGCCACCATATCGCTGGCGACGAAAACCGCCGTTGGGGGAGGATCGCAGGCCAAAAGCTTCTGCATGGCCGATTGACCGCTCTCTCCGTCGAAATTGCCCTCTTGGACCAGACACTCGTCGTATGGGATGCTTGCCTGCTCCAAAGCCTGACTGTATCCCTCCAATCGTTGCTGACTGGCGGTATAGACCAGGGGCGCGTTGGTGATAAAGCCGATCCGCTGGTGGCCTAGTGTTAGCAAGTGACTCGCCGCAACTCTTGCGCTTTGAACGTTATCGATATCTACGGAAAGGATGTCAGTGCCTGGCAACTGCCCGTGAAGGACGATGGGAAAGCGTTCAGCGTGCAGTTTGAGCAGGTGAGCGTCGTCGGAGCGAGGGCCCGAGAGGATGAACCCGTCGATATGGCGGCTGCGGG